>UQNG01000005.1:0-49957 GCA_900542335.1 uncultured Collinsella sp. | reverse complement strand
TCACGCTCGAGGTGCCCCCCCCTCGCTGCAGGCTGCTGCCGCAGCCGAGGGCATCTCACCTGCGCGTACCATGCGCATCGCCGAGTCCCTCTACATGGCGGGCCTCATCAGCTACCCGCGTGTCGACAACACCGTGTACCCCGCGACGCTCGATCTGGGCGCCGTGGTGAGCGACCTGGCAAAGATCAACCCGGCGCTGGCGCCCGTGTGCAAAAAGGTGCTCGCCGGACCCATGAAGCCCACGCGCGGCAAAGTCGAGACCACCGACCACCCGCCGATCTATCCTACGGGCGAAGGCGACCCGTCCACGCTCGATGGCGGCCAGCGCAAGCTCTACGACCTCATTGCCCGCCGCTTCTTGGCGACGCTCATGGGTCCCGCGACCATCGAGAACACCAAGCTCGAGCTCGATGTGAACGGCGAGCCGTTCGTGGCTTCGGGCGATGTGCTCGTGACCCCGGGCTTCCGCGAGGCGTACCCGTACGGCCTTAAGCGCGACGAGCAGATGCCGCCGCTGGAGCAGGGCGACACGGTCGACGTGTTCGACATTAAGCTCGAGGCCAAGCAGACCGAGCCGCCCGCGCGCTACAGCCAGGGCAAGCTCGTGCAGGAGATGGAAAAGCGCGGCCTGGGCACCAAGTCCACGCGCGCGAGCATTATCGAGCGCCTGTATGCCGTGCGCTATCTCAAAAATGATCCCGTGGAGCCGAGTCAGCTGGGCATCGCCATCATCGACGCGCTGACGCAGTTTGCCCCGCGCATCACGAGCCCCGATATGACCAGCGAGCTCGACGGCGACATGACCCGCGTGGAGCGCGGCGAGGACACCGAAGAGCATGTCGTGACGCACTCGCGCGCGCTGCTGGCCGGCGTGCTCGACGAGCTGCTCAAGCATACGCAGGAGCTGGGCGATGCCATCAGCGACGCCGTCACGGCCGATGCGCGCGTGGGCGCCTGCCCCAAGTGCGGCAAGGACCTGGTTATGAAGACGAGCGCCAAGACCCGCGGCAGCTTTATCGGCTGCATGGGCTGGCCCGACTGCGACGTGACCTATCCGGTGCCGAGCGGCGTCAAGGTAAGCCCGCTCGAGGGCGAGGCCGCCGTGTGCCCCGAGTGCGGTGCGCCGCGCATTAAGTGTCAGCCGTTCCGCCAGAAGGCTTTCGAGATTTGCGTGAACCCCACGTGCCCCACCAACTACGAGCCTGACCTTAAGGTGGGCGAGTGCAAGGTGTGCGCCGAGGCCGGACGCCATGGCGACCTGATCGCGCACAAGAGCGAGAAAAGCGGCAAGCGTTTTATCCGCTGCACCAACTACGATGACTGCGGCGTGAGCTATCCGCTGCCGGCGCGCGGTAAGCTCGAGGCGACGGGCGAGACCTGTCCCGAGTGCGGCGCTCCCATCGTGGTGGTCAACACGGCCCGCGGTCCGTGGCGTATCTGCGTTAACATGGACTGCCCGACCAAGGAGAAGAAGCCCGCCCGCGGCCGCAAGACTGCGACCAAGGCGAGCGCGGCGAAGAAGACCACGGCGGCCAAAAAAACGACCGCCAAAAAGACGACGGCCAAAAAGACGACCGCCAAAAAGTCGACTACCAAAAAGACCGCTGCCGACAAGTAACCGAGCACATATCCGAGCACATATAGACGCGGCGGGGCCGGGCGCGCAAATGCAAATGCGCATCCGGCCCCACTTCTAAGTTGCGGTGAAATAGGGACTGTTTTTGCTGGTAAAAGGCCTAATTAATCCCTATTTCACCGCAAGTTTTGATTAGTTGTTGGGATTATTTCACCTCGACGGGCTTAGCGTCGGGATAACGGTCCTCAAAGTCCTGACGGTACTTGTTGCTGTTGGTTCCCGGCTCGTTGTCGCGTGCCAGTGGCGCCACGATTTCGTCTTTATGGTCCGCGGGCTTTGCGTACTTTAGGCTGATCTCCCAGGCATCGCAGATCGCGTCGATACGGTGGTCCAGGTCGTCATACAGGGCAACGATGTCTTTCCAGGAGCTGTAGTTCTTAGAGCTCATGGGGACGTCCAGGTCCTCGACGATATCGTAGTACTGTTCGATGGTGTCTTCCGTGCGCTCGGCGACGTCGGCGAGATTTTGACGGGCGGTGCGATCTTCTTCCAGATAGCTGCCATTGAAGGCCTGCGCGCAGGCGCGGACCTGGCTATCGAGATCTTCGAGCAGGTCGTAGTATTCGCTCAGGCGACGGTAGAGGTTTTGCTCGGAGAGGGTCGCTTCGCCGCCATCCTCGTCGTCATCGTCGTCATCGTCAAAAAGGCTATTGGGGTCGTCGAGAGGCTTAAGGTCATCATCGTCAACATCGTGGTGCAGCTTGGTAACCTCGGCAGACGTTTGCGTGGCAGCGTTGTCGAACGGCTTGATTACAAAGAAGATGAGCAGGGCGATGATGATTGCCACCAGCACAACGATAACGGCGATAAGTACCTTGGTGCCGCTCTTTTTGGCAGCGGGGGCCTGCGGTGAATCAGGCGCGTACGTAGATGCCGGTTGCTGTTGGGTTGAGGTACCCGTGACGGGCATACGCTGCGTCGTTTCGACCGCTGCGGGGCTGGCAGCGGGGTCGGGGCGATAGGCGAGGGGGTCGTCCGGCTTAGCTTGCGGCGTATCGAGGGAGCCGGTCTGCTCAAACGCGGGTTGGCCATTGCTTGCGGTTGTCTGCTCAACGGGTGCACCGCATGAGGTGCAGAACTTGGCATCATCTGCAAGAAGTTTGCCGCACGAGGCGCAATACCGAGACATTGCCACTCCTTTCGCCACATTTCAAATCAATACGACGATTATACCCGCCGCCTAAAATTCCCCATCATAAGTTGCGGTGAAATAGGGACTGTTTGGCGGGCTCAGAGCTTCAATCAGTCCCTATTTCACCGCAACTTTAGAACGTCCCCAATGACTAGGCCCGATTTGGGGCGCGCCTGCCCCTGGGGTATCATGGCTTGGTTGATATATCTGCATTTACGCGCCTTATAGGAAGGGGCTGCGCTCATGGCTTTTGAGCCCGCTCAACATAGCTTTATCACGCTCGAGGGCGTCGATGGTGCCGGCAAGTCCACGCAGGCGCGTCTGCTTGCCCGCGCGCTCGAACTCGCTGGCTACCAGGTTGTGAGCCTGCGCGAGCCGGGCGGCACCGCCATCAGCGAAAAGATCCGCGCTCTGCTGCTCGACCCCGCCAATACGGCGATGGGCGACACCTGCGAGTTGCTGCTCTACGAGGCGGCGCGCGCTCAGTTGGTGCACGAGGTCATAGCTCCCGCCCTCGCGGCCGGCAAGGTGGTTCTGTGCGACCGCTTCTACGATTCCACGACTTGCTACCAGGCGTTTGCCGACGGCCTCGATCGCCAGATGGTGCGCGATGCCAACAGCCTGGCCGTTGCGGGAACGCACCCGGCGCTCACGCTCGTCTATCACATCACGCCCGAGCAGGCGGCGCTACGCATGGCAGCTCGTGGCGCGGCAGATCGCATGGAGGCAAAAGGCATGGCATTCCAAGAGCGTGTCTACCAGGGCTTTAGTGTCATTGCTGCCGAGGAACCCGCCCGCGTAAAGCTCATCGACGCTACCGCGACCATCGAGGAAGTCTTCGAGAAGACGGTCGAGCAGATTCGCGCGTACGGTCTCGTCATTTCGCAAGATGCTGTCGTCGCCGCGCTTGCCAAGGAGGCCGAGTAACATGGCCCCCGCTCAGGCAAGCCTGCTGGCCAAGCTCGACACCCAAGAGCGCGTTCGCGATTTTTTGACCAACGCCGTCGCCAGCGGCCGCGCATCGCACGCCTACCTGTTTTTGGGCGCTCCCGGTGCCGGCAAGCTCGATGCCGCATGGGCGCTCGCCCAGGCCTTCCTGTGCGAGCAGGACGGCTGCGGAGCATGCGACAGCTGCGTACGCGTTGCTCGGCATACGCATCCTGACGTGCACTATTACACGCCCGAGAGCGCCACAGGCTACCTCATTGCCCAGACCCGCGAGCTGCTCGATGACGTGCCGCTGGCGCCCATCCGTGCCAAGGCCAAGGTCTACATCATCGATCGTGCCGAGCAACTGCGCGCTAACACCGCCAACGCGCTGCTCAAGACACTCGAGGAGCCGCCCGAGGGCGTTATGTTCATCTTGTTGGGCACCTCGGCAGACGTGATGTTGCCCACCATCGTGAGCCGCTGTCAGTGCGTGCCGTTTCGGCTGGTGTCGCCCACCGTGGCCGCGCAGGCCGTGAGCCGCGCGACGGGTCAGGATCTCGCGCGTTGCCGCATGGCGGTCGCCGTGGCGGGAAGCCCCACACGCGGCATCGAGTTCCTTAAGAGTGCCGAGCGCCAGGATGCTCGCCGCCAAATGGTCCGCGCCATCGATTCGCTCATCGCTGCCGACGAGGCTGATGTGCTCAGCCGCGCCAAGTCGCTCATCGTCGCCGTTAAGGCGCCGCTCGCCGAGGTCAAGTCCACACAGGAAAAGGTGCTCGAGCAAAACGCCGACTACCTGTCGCGTGGAGCATTGAAGCAGCTTGAGGACCGCAACAAGCGCGAACTCAACGCGCGCGAGCGTTCGGGTATCATGGAAGCGCTGGCGAGCGCGCGGACGCTCATGCGCGACGTGCTGCTGACACTTCAGGACGAGGCGGCCGACGTCGTGAACGAAGACGTGCGCGACACGATCGGGCGGCTTGCCGCCGCGACGAATGTTGCGGGTGCCACCCGGGCGCTCGAGGCGGTCGCGACCGCCGAGCGCAACATCGCCAGAAACGTTACTCCCCAGCTGGCCATCGAGGTCATGCTGTTCGATATCAGGAAGGCACTGAAATGCCGTTAGTCGTACCCGTTAAGTTTACCTACGCCTCGCGCGACCTGTGGTTTGATCCGCAGGATCTGGATATCCTCGAGGCCGATTATGCCATTTGCTCCACCGAGCGCGGAACCGAGATCGGCCTGGTCACGGCCGATCCCTTCGAGGTGCCGCAAGATGAGATCGGCCAGCCGCTCAAGCCCGTGCTGCGCGTGGCGAGCGACATCGACCTGCAGCTTGCCGACGACCTGGCCATCCAGGGCGACGAGGCCATGGTCGATTTCCGTCGTCTGGTCAAAGAGCTCGACCTCGAGATGAAGCCGGTCGGCGTCGAGTACCTGTTTGGCGGCGAGAAGGCTGTGTTCTACTTTGCGGCCGAGGAGCGCGTCGATTTCCGTCAGCTCGTCAAGGACCTGTCCTCGACGCTGCACATTCGCGTCGACATGCGCCAGATCGGCGTGCGCGACGAGACCCGCCTGGTGGGCGGCTATGCCCAGTGCGGCCAGGAGCTCTGCTGCACGCGCTTTGGCGGACAGTTTGAGCCGGTTTCGATCCGCATGGCAAAGGAGCAGGACCTGCCGCTCAACTCGTCCAAGATTAGTGGCGTCTGCGGCCGCCTGATGTGCTGCCTGCGCTACGAGTTCGAGGCGTACAAGGACTTTAAGAGCCGCGCGCCCAAAAAGAAGACGCTTATCGATACGCCGCTTGGCAAGGCGCGCATCCAGGAATATGACACGCCGCGTGAGCAGCTGGTGCTGCGCCTGGAGAACGGCAAAGTCTTTAAGGTCAACCTGGCCGATATGACGTGCTCGGAGGGTTGCAAAAAGAAGGCCGCCGAGCAGGGCTGCAACTGCCGCCCCGACTGCGTGACGCGCGACGTGCTCGAGCGCATCGAGTCGCCCGAGATGCGTCTGGCGCTCATGGAACTCGATCGCGAAAACGGCGTCGACGTGGGCGATGGCCTGTCGAGCGCCGATCGTCTGGCCGGCACATCGATGCCCAAGCGCCGTCGTCGCGATGCCGAATCCGATGCTCGCACCGCTCAGGGCCAGGGCGAGGGCCGTGGCCGTGGAAAGGGCCGCGGCAAGGCCGAGGCGCCCGAGACCGAGGGAGCAGCCGATGGCCGTCGCCGCCGCAAGCGCACGGCGTCCGTCGACAATGGCGAGGCCGCGGGTAAGAACGCTTCCCGCGAGCGCGAGGCTCAGCAGCCCCAGCAGCAAAATCGCGGCGGTGGCATGAACCCCACGCGCCGTCGTCGCCGTCACCTGTCGAGCGAGGAGCGCGAGGACGCCTTCCGCGCCGCAGCTGCTCGCGAGGCCGGTGCCGCTCCCAAGGGCGCCTCGGCCTCCGACGCGCCTGCCGACAAGGCTGGCAAGCCGCGTGGCGAGGAGGAGCGCGCGTCACGTCCGCGTCGTCGCCATTCCTCGGGCGCGCAGCAGAAACCCTCGATTCCTTCTGTGGCCGATCAGGTTTCGGATGGCGAAGTCAAGGTCACGCGCCGTCGCCCCGGCGATGGCGGAGGAGCTGCCGCCAAGGCTTCGCACGGCGGCGCTCGCGACGAGTGCGAACCGCGTGAGGATCGCGGCGGCGAGGGCTCGACCGACCAGGGTCAAAAGCGTCGCCGTCGCCGTCGCTCCCGCAAGCCGCGCCAGGACGGTGGCGAAGGCTCGACCCGCACCTCGTCCGTACCGCAACCGCCTGCCGGCGAATAACGTCCGTAAGCGGACGTAACCCGCCTGACCCCAGCACCTCTGGGTATCATGGCTCTACACCGACAACCCTCCCTTCGCCTTCGCGTAGGGAGGGTTGTGTCATGAAGAGACATCTGAACGTATTGACTCGCTTGCAGGGCGCAGGCGTCCTACCGTTTGCGGACGAATTGCTACCGCTTGCCGAGCGCGCGACGTATGAGGCGCTCGAGGCGTTGTCGCCCACGCGATGCGCTGGCTGCGAGCGTTCCGGTGCGCTGATCTGCCAGGATTGTCTGGCATCGCTCGCGCTCATCGATCCGTGTCATAGTTGCATCCGATGCGGCGCCCCGTTTGGGGATTTGCTGTGTACCGAGTGCTCGGTCGAGGGCACGTCTTCGGCAATGGCCGAGGCGCTCGATCGCTGCCTGGCGTGTGCCGTCTATGCACATCCGCTGCCGCGCATCATCAAGGCGTACAAGGATGCGGGCGAGCGCCGTCTGGCACCGTATCTGGCGGAGTTGCTCTACGACACTGCCTTGCATGCCCAGGTGGCAGCATCCGATCGCTACGGCGGTGTGTTGTCCGGTGCGGACGCGGTGGTGTTTGTGCCCGCGACTGCGGCGGCGTTTCGGCGGCGTGGATTCGACCATATGGAAGCAATCGCGCGCTCGTTTTGCGATCTTTCGGGTGTCCCGTTGCTGGACGCCCTGGTCAAATACGGTCATGGTGACCAGCGAGAGCTCGGCCGCGATGAGCGCCGGGAGCATGCCCGGGGCATGTACGAGACGGTCGAGGATGTGCGCGGCCGCCGTCTGCTGCTCATCGATGATGTCATTACCACGGGCGCGACCATGGCAGCAGCCTCGGCGGAGCTCAAGCGTGCCGGCGCCGCAGCAGTCGATGGCCTCGCTATCGCACGCGTTTGGTAGGGGGTGGTTTTGTGGCAGTGAAGATAGCGCGGCGCATCGAGCCGACAAGCGAGCAACTGGCGGCCTCCGTAGTCCTGACCGGTGCCTCGGCGCTGCGCATGATGCGCGCCGAGCGCCGACAAATGGGTTACATCAGCTGGAGAGACCTCGATCCCGATGAAGAGCGCCGTGTGCTGCATACATCGTCTCCCTCGGCCGAGGACATTTATCTTCCCGATTTGGTGCGGATCGGGGCCGTGAGTGGCGAGGTCCAAGAAGACTTGTGCCTGCTGGTGGGGTCGGCGAAGCAGCGTCGCCGCATGCCTGGTGCAAGCTGGTCCGTTTGTTCTACAGACCTGCCGGACGCCTCGATTTTGGAGGTGGAGCCGGGAGTGTACAGCTTGTCTCCCGAGGCCCTCTGTGCCGCCGTTGCGCGCGAAGTCGGCTGTATCCAGGCATTTGCCCTGGCCCAGGAGCTGTGCTCCAAGATTTCGCTGAGCGATCGCGGGCAGTATCTGCCCCCTTACAGCTCGCCTACCGTGAACAGGCTTGCAAAGGATAAGGACCAGCCGTCAGATGTGGGCTACTTTGAGGTCGAGCCAGTGCTGACGCCCGATCGCCTGGCAGATTACCTTGCGGCATGCAAGGGGAGCGCGGCCAAGCAGCTGCGGCGGCTGTGCCCCTTTCTGTCGGAAAACCTGCGCTCACCCATGGAACGCATCATGCTTGCCATGTTTTCGCTTCCGTTTTCTTATGGCGGATTTGCCTGCGGTCCCTTTAAGACCGACCACAAGATCGAGTTCAACGACCGTGCGCAGGCGATCTCGGGGATGCCGTATGCGGTTTGCGATGCCTATCAGGAAGCAGCTCGGTTTGACCTGGAATACAACGGTGAGCAGGGCCATTCGTCTCGCGGCGGGCGCATTCACGATGAAAAACGCAATACGGGTTTGGCGTCCATGGGAATCGAGGTCGCGACGGTCAACAACGAGATGCTCTGCGACATGGAAGCGATGGAAGCGCTCGCATGGCGCATCCACCAGCGTATGGGTAAGCGATATCGCAACCGTGTTGACGCTTGCAGAAAGAAACAAGAGGCGCTATTTAACACGCTGCGGGCGTGTTTTGGGCTTAAACCCGCCTAGCAATGCTCTGAAACAGGGGGTTGAATACATGCTCTGGCCAAAATATAGCAAATATGAGTACTGCTACAAATTCGGTAACAGCAAAATCAGGGATTTTGGGACTAGAAGATGGCGTAAATCAGAAAGATATTAAACAAATGTGGAATACCCTGGCATCAATCTGACGTTATAGAGAGTGAAAACTGTTTGCAGAGCCAAAAATTCCTGCCACTAATTTGATAACAGTACTCATATTTGCTATTTTTTGGCCACGCGCCCCAAGACGAGCGCGTCGGGGCTCTCCATGGGGAGCTACGGGCTCAATCAGAGCGCGTGCAGCCCGCCCCGACCTGCGAAATCTGTGCTCGCGATGCGAATAACGTCCCTAACCTTAAACTATAGCTTGAACTTAGCTATAATGCCCTACGTTCCTGCCAGGCTGTGGTTGCGGACGGACGAAATGCCCATCCTAGTCCAAGACAGACGCGGTCAAAGGGATCCACGTAAGCGACCGCGTGCGCGCGGCGCGATCATGGCGCGTCCTAGATGTAAGCCGCACCGTCCGTTCTACTTTCTTTGGGGCAATACCGCCTCGCGGGCGAGCGGGCCAGTCGTGAAGGTGGCTGCGGCCTCCCGAGCAAACGCCCCGGTGCGCAAGTGTGGGGTCAAATACCAGGTCAGCTGGTGGGAACAACCCGATATTCCGTGCAGGGCACGGATTGTATACGACACAGAAGGCAGGGTAGTGGACATGGTGAGGGGCAGCTTGATGCATGCGGCTCGGTTAGGTGCTGGGACCGCGGTGGTCATTGCCGTTTTGGGCCTGAGTGGATGTGCGTTCAATCCACTGTCCACGTTCACGACGCCCACGATCGACCAGATCGAGCGCGAGACCGTTACCCCCACGGTATCGGACGATGCCCTGGTCACGCCGGGAACCCTGACGGTCGCCCTCGATACTTCCGATGCCCCGCAAGCCATGCAGGATGCCGACGGAAACCTCACGGGCTATGCGGTCGATGCCGCTCGTGCCCTTGCATGCCGCATGGGTCTCAAAGTCGCCTTTGTCGATGCGTCCTCGGCCGATTCCGCGCTCAGCGATAAAAAGGCCGACATCTTTATTGGCGACGCCAGGTCTACGGACGGCGATATCAGCTCACTTGGCACCTGTCTGTACGACGCCCCCGCCGTATTCGGCAAGAGCAGTGACGGCGAGTCGCTGAGCGTTTCCACCGAAACGCTTAACACCGCTACCCTGGGCGTTCAGACCTCCTCGGCCTCGCAGGAGGCGCTCGCCAAGCAAAGCATCACCGCCAACCAAAAGACCTTCTCCAACATCAATGAGTGCTTTGAGGCGCTCGAGTCGGGCGAGGTCGATTACGTGATCTGTGATTCCACGGCTGGTGGCTACCTCGCGCGTCTGATGAGCCAGATCTCCTATGTCGGTACGCTCGAGGCGCCCTCCACGCTTGGCGTCGCAGGCCTAAGCTCTAACGATGAGCTGTGCCGTGCCGCGAGCGATGCCCTCGATGGCATCACGGTCGATGGCACGCTCGAGGCAGTCCACTGCGTCTGGTACGGACAGATGCCCTATGACCTTACCGCCAAGACCGTTTCGGGGGCCAATGTGCAGGCATCCGACTCCACGTCCAACGAGACCGAGTCCTCCGATGACGACGCCTCTGATAACAACGGCGACAGCCCGTCGTCTAGCCAGGAGGGCACCATCACCGACGATGACATCAACAAGCTCAATAGCTAGTTATTGGTAGGGGTGGCGCCTGCCATACATTGAACGAGGCACTTCTTCACGGTTTCAACACGCATAGCCGGGTCTCCCTAATAGGGGAGCCCGGCTTTTCTATTTTGGTAAAAACGGCAGGTAAAAGCTGATTTCCAGGAGAAAAACTAGCTTTGCCGACGCCTTCCTATAGCGCACTTTGCCACGGAAAAGTGCGAGACTTCGGTATGCGGTATCAAGCAGTCGTTATTCGGGTCTTTGGGAAATCGCGTGATTAAATGTACGGCAATGGGTACATAGCCAGTACAGTAAGTCCCCGAGGCAGATTGGAGCCACGTATGGATATCAAGGTTTCTGGACGCAAGACGACGGTAACCGATGCTCTGCGTGCGCATGTGGATGAGAAAATCGGCGAGGCGCTCAAGGTTTTCGACATCGAGCCCATGACAGTCGACGTCGTGCTTCGTTATGAGAAGAACCCCTCGAACCCCAACCCGGCAATCGTCGAGGTCACGGCTCGTGCCCGCGGTTCGGTGATTCGCGTTGCCGAGCACGGCGCAGATATGTATGCTGCCATCGACCTCTCCGCCGATAAGGTCACCCGCCAGCTGCGCAAGTTCAAGACCAAGGTCGTGGACAACCGCCAGGGTGGTGCCAGTGCCGCGGATGTCGCGCCGGTCGAGCGCGTTGAGGATCTGGCCGACCTGCTGCTGCCCGAGGAGGACGACGACCTGCTCGTCCGCGAGAAGGTCATCGATGTCACCCCGATGACCGAGGAGCAGGCGCTGGTGCAGACCGATTTGCTGGGCCACGACTTCTACGTGTTCGAGAACGCGACGACCGGTCTCATCAATGTGGTGTATCACCGTAAGAATGGTGGATATGGCATCATCAAGCCCCGCATCGAAACACTTGACGAGTAAAATACGTTAACTTGCATGAGTTAACGGTTGGCGGCCATCCCATGCGGGTGGCCGCCTTTTTACGTAAGGAGTCGCTTTGATGGACAAGGCCGCATCCGCCGGTCATTCGAACCGTTGCCGCATCGTCGTCGATACCTGCTGCGACTTTAGCCCCGAGGTCGCCGCGAACCTCGATGTCGATATCCTGGGTTTCCCTTTCATTATCGATGGCGAGGAGCGCACAGACGACATCTGGTCGAGCATGAGCCCTAAGGAGTTCTACGACCGCATGCGCGCCGGTGCCCGCGTGTCCACCTCGGCTGTGTCGCTCGGTCGCTATATCGAGTTTTTTACCGAGTGCGCCAAAGAGGGCACGCCCACGGTCTACCTGTGCTTTACCTCGGCGCTGTCGTCGAGCTACAACTCCGCGTGCCAGGCGGCAGATGTCGTGCGCGCCGAGTATCCCAACTTTGAGCTCTACGTGGTCGACAACGCTCTGCCCTGCGCGACCGGTGCGCTCTTGGCGCTCGAGGCCGTGCGCCAGCGTTCGGCGGGACTGACCGCCAAGCAGCTGGTCGATTGGGCAAACGAGGCAAAGACCTACGTGCACGGCTACTTTACGCTCGAGAGCTTCGACGCACTGGCTGCCGGCGGCCGCATTCCTCCCGCGGCGGCGCAGCTCACGGCAAAGCTCGACGTCAAGCCCGAGCTCTCCTACGACCTGGCCGGCTCGCTGTCGCTGATCGGCGTCAACCGCGGCCGCAAGAAGGCGCTCAAGTCCATCCTCAAGTCGTTCCGCGAGAACTACGTGCCCGATCGCACCATGCCCATCGCCATCATGACGGCCGATGCCGAAAAGGATGGTGACTGGCTCGAAGCCGCCATCCGCAAGGAGGAGGGTTGCGCCGACGTCACGATCATTCGCGGCTCCGTGGGTCCCACCATCGGCTCGCACGTGGGCCCCGGCATGGTGGGCTGCGCGTTTTGGGGTAAGAACCGCGCCGACAAGGCGTCGCTTTCCGACCGTATCGCCCGCCGCGTGCGCGGTCAGTAGGCAAGCGCTGCGTCCGTAATCGCCCTCGACTCACAGCCCAAACGCTGGCACCGAGTATTCAACCTGGTAACAACACCCAACCCAAAAGGAAAGGTTTCATGGCAAACAAGCTCTCCGTCGCATTCATCGGCACCGGAATTATGGGTGCCCCCATCGCCGGCCACATTCTGGACGCTGGCTATCCCGTCACGGTCAACAACCGCACCAAGTCCAAGGCTGCAGCGCTCGTTGAGCGCGGTGCCGTCTGGGCCGATACGCCGGCAGATGCCGCGGCGAACGCCGACGTCGTCTTTACCATGGTGGGCTATCCCTCCGAGGTCGAGGAGCTCTACCTGGCGGGCGACGGCCTGCTCGCGTGCACTAAGCCCGGCGCGGTCCTGATCGACCTCACCACGAGCTCGCCCGAGCTGGCGCGCGACATTGCCGAGGCCGCCCAGGTTTCCGGCCGCATGGCGTTTGACTGCCCCGTCACCGGCGGCGAGTCGGGTGCTATCGCCGGCACGCTTACGGCTATCGTGGGCGCTACCGAGAACGACATTGCCCCGGTCCGCGATATCCTTTCCACCTTTGCGGCAACCATCTGCTGCTTCGACGGCGCCGGCAAGGGCCAGGCTGCCAAGCTCGCCAACCAGGTGTCGCTGGGCGCCTGCATGGTCGGCATGGCCGATGCGCTGGCGTTTGCCGAGCTGAGCGGCCTCGATCTGGAGAAGACCCGTCAGATGATTCTGGGCGGTACCGGCAAGTCCGGCGCCATGGAGAGTCTGGCGCCCAAGGCGCTCGACGGCGATTACAAGCCCGGCTTTATGGTCGAGCACTTCATCAAGGACCTGCGCTTGGCGCTCGCCTATGCCGACGACCGCGAGCTTGCGCTGCCCGGCGCCGACGTGGCCTTTACGCTCTACGACATGCTCGATGCCATCGGTGGCGCCAAGCTGGGCACCCAGGCCATCACGGTGCTCTACAAGGAGGAGGCCGACGCCATCGCCGCCGGTCTTGACTGGTCGCAGTATCGTCCCGAGGAGCATGGTGCTCACGAGGAAGGCTGCGGTTGCGGCGAACATGGCGACGACCACGAGTGCGGTTGTGGCCACCACCATGGCGAGGACCACGAGTGCTGCGGCGGCCACGGCCATGACGACGGCCACGAGTGCTGCTGCGGCCACCATCACGGGGAGTAGCGCCCATGAGCTGGACGTTCGTGGTGCTTGCGCTGGTGCTCTTTCTCTTCGCGATCTACATTGGCTTTTTGTGCGGCCAGTGGGCGTGCGAAAAGCGCGTCATCACCAAGCGCGACTACTGGATTGCCAACTTTGCGGGAGCGGCGGCAGTCATCCTGCTGACCTGGGTGTTCTCGCTGTTCCCGCTGGTGCAGTTTGCGCCGATCGGCTGGCTCGGCGGCTTTATCGCCGGCCTTAAGATGAGCTTTGGCGAGTCCGTCGGTCCGTGGCGCAAACACGACGAGGTCTTTAACGTTAACAAGGCTCACCGCGCCGCCGCCGACGCGGGCGATGCCGAGGAGCGCCGCCGTGCGCGTCGCAATGGCGCGGCCGACCGACAGCTCATCTCGGTCACCGATGACAGCAAGGGTGCTGACAAGCACGCTAAGAAATAGTAAAAAGAGGTAACTATGGCAGAAAACAAAGACGAACAGCTCACCGACGAGGAGCTGGCACAGCTCCAGCTGGCAGAGGAGAACGAGAACGCCGTCGACCGCCTGGTCCAGGAGCTCGGCTGCCCCACGCGCCGCATCCGTCAGTTTGCCGCCCGCGTGCTGCACCTGCTTGCCGAGCGCGATCCGCAGCGCGTCGTGCCCTGCGTGCCCGCGCTGATCGAGGCGCTCGACCGCCCCGAGGCTCAGACCCGCTGGGAGGCTCTCGATGCCCTGGCGGCGCTCGCCACCACCTGCCCCGAGCAGCTGGGCGATGCCTTTGAGGGCGCCGAGACCGCGCTGTTCGATGAGATTTCGTCCACGCTGCGCTATGCCGCCTTCCGCCTGCTGTGCGTGTGGGGCGCCACGAGCGTCGAGCGTTCGCGCGAGGCTTGGCCCATCCTGGACGAGGCCATCCAGTGCTACCACGGCGACCTCGAGTATCGCGACATGCTCGGTTGCCTGTACGAGTTTGGCCGGGGCGAGATTGACGCCGAGGTCGCCGAGAAGCTCGCGCTGCGCCTTAAGTTCGATGCCGAGAACGGCAAGGGTAGCTATCTCAAGGCCCGTTCGAGCGAGATTTGCGAAATGCTTGTTAAACGTTTTGGCCTGGATCTCTCCAAAAAGAAGAAGCGTGCTAGCGTAAAAAAATCTGACGACGCCGAAGACGAGGAGTAACAGATTATGGCGCACGATGTAGTCCTGATTCCTGGTGACGGTATCGGTCCCGAGATTACGCAGGCTATGCGCCGCGTGGTCGAGGCCACTGGTGTCCAGATCAACTGGAACGTCCAGGAGGCCGGTGCCGGCGTCATGGACGAGTTTGGCACGCCGCTGCCCCAACATGTGCTCGATGCGGTCGCCGAGACCAAGGTTGCTATCAAGGGCCCCATCACCACGCCGGTCGGCACGGGTTTCCGCAGCGTTAACGTCGCCCTGCGCAAGCATTTTGACCTGTACGCCTGCGTGCGCCCCTGCCTGTCGCAGCCGGGCGACGGCTCGCGCTTCCGCGACGTCGACCTGGTTATCGTGCGCGAGAACACCGAGGACCTCTATGCCGGCATCGAGTTCGATGAGGGCGCTGCCGAGGTCGAGGAGCTCTCGCAGCTCGTCGAGCGCTCGGGCCAGAAGACCTTCGCCGCGGATTCCGCCATCTCAATCAAGCCGATTTCCATCGCCAAGAGCCGCCGCATTGTGGAGTACGCTTTTGAGTACGCCCGCCGCTGCGGCCGCAAAAAGGTGACGGCCGTGCATAAGGCCAACATCATGAAGGCGACCGATGGCCTGTTCCTGCGCGTTGCGCGCGAGGTGGCCGCCAACTATCCCGATATCGAGTTCAACGACAAGATCGTCGACGCCACCTGCATGGGCCTGGTCCAGAACCCCAACGACTTCGATGTCCTGGTGCTGCCCAACCTGTACGGCGACATCGTGAGTGACCTGTGCGCCGGCCTGGTGGGCGGCTTGGGTATGGCCCCCGGCTCCAACATCGGTGCCGACTGCGCCATCTTTGAGGCTACGCACGGCTCCGCGCCCGATATCGCGGGCAAGGATATCGCCAACCCCACGGCCGAGATCCTCTCTGCTGCGATGATGCTCGATCACCTGGGCGAGAACGATGCCGCCAATCGTATTCGCGCCGCCGTATCTGCCACGCTCGACGAGGGCGAGCAGGTTACCGGTGACGTGCGTCGTGCCCAGACCGGCTCCGTTGAGGGCGCTGTGGGCACGCAGGCCTTTGCCGATGCCGTTATCGCGCATCTGGTCTAAGGTATGCACGCTGCAAACGCCTAAATAGTACTTAAGTGTTTGCGTATAACCTAAGAATCAATACGCCCGGCGCTCTGCCGGGCGTATTCTATTGGGGACTATGTTTCCTAACAAGGAGTAACTGATATGGGTCTGATTCAAAAGAAGGACGAGAAGGACGAGATCGACGGCATCCAGATCATCGAGCGCGGCGAAGGCCCCGACGGTGATGAGGACGAAAAGATCGACCTGGTCGCCGGCACGTCTGCCGAACATATTGCCGCCGGCACGTCCGCCGAGGAGGAGGACGCTCGCCTGGAGGCAAAGATCGCCGCGGATGCAGCTGACGAGAACCTCATGCCCGAGGAACAGGACGAGGACGACGACTCCGACGTGGACGACCACGCTTGCAAGCACAAGAAGACGATGATTGCCGCCTTTGTGGTCGCCGTCGTGATTGCTGCCGTGGTCGGCTTCTTTATCGGCAACGGTGGTTTTGGCGGCAAGGGCGTCGGCTCGGCGACCCTGTCCGAGGACCAGCTCGATTCGACCGTGGCAAGCTATAGCTACAACGGCAAGAAGAGCGACATCACCGCGCGTGAGGCCATCGAGAGCCAGTACAGCCTCGACACCGTCAAGGACGATGACGGCAACTACACCGCTCCGTCTGCCGACGTTATCCTGTCCTACGTGCGCAACCAGATTCTGCTGGACGCTGCCGAGGACGAGGGCATTACCGTCTCTTCCAAGGAAATGAAGCAGTACGCCGAGGATTCCATCGGCACCTCCGACTACAAGACCATGGCCACGCAGTATGGCGTGTCCAAGGATCAGGCCAAGCAGATCGTCCGCCAGTCCGCGACGCTGCAGAAGCTCTACAAGAAGAAGGTGGGCGATAGCTCCGCAAGCATGCCGACCGCCCCGACCGAGCCTGCTGACAGCAACGAGGAGACCGCGAGCAAGGACTACGCCGACTACATCATCAACCTTGCCGGCGATGAGTGGGATAGCTCAAAGGGCACTTGGAAGGATGTCGACAGCACCTATGCCAAGGCCTTTGCCGATGATGCCTTTACGGCCGATAGCGCCACCTATAAGCAGGCCATGACCGCCTACTACACTGCCTACCAGCAGTACTCCTCGCAGGCTTCGAGCGCCAGCTCCAAGTGGACCGAGTACGCCAACGGCCTCTACGCCAAGGCCAACATCAGCATCTACGGCCTGTTTGCGTAAGGGCTGCCCGAGCCGCCGAGCGCGTAGCCAAAAAATCTGATATGCCCGCTAGAACGGATATCGTTCTAGCGGGCTTTTTGCACTCTGGGGAGGGCGATGAGAGGGGGTGGTTGTATGCAAATTTTGGGACACTTTATTCATATAAAGTGAAAACGATTTCGGCTAAACTGGTAGTAACAATGTGGTACCACTGTTCATCTGGTAGTAACCAATTTTGAGACGAAATCGAATGGAAATTGCTAAGAATTAGTTTGGTAATGAAAGAAACGCACCATGTCTACCTGCGTAAATTACCGTTTACGGGCCAAAAATAACCGTTTGGCAACGATATAGTAATTTGAACGAAATGTGGTGGACGTTTGAATTGAGTGTGTGCTACCGCACATACCAGCAACCCCAAATAGGGACTGGGTTGTCTAAGTTTGCGCATCAATGCCGGCAAGCGGAGAAGCCGGTATGCACAAGGCGCGGACATGGAACTCGTTGGTGAACAACGAAAGAAAGGTTGGAGGAGATACCATATGATGAAGTACCTCCAGAAGCTCGGCAAAGCGCTGATGCTTCCCGTCGCGGCGCTTCCCGTCGCAGGTATTCTTATGGGCGTGGGCTACCTGCTCGCTCCCGCAGTCATGGGTGCTGCCGGTGACACTACCGGTTTTGCCTATACCGCCGGTTTCCTGCTCATCAAGGCAGGCGGCGCTCTTATCGATAACATGGCCTGGCTGTTCGCAGTCGGCGCCGCTGTCGGCCTTGCCGACGATCACGATGGCACCGCTGGCCTCGCTGGCCTCGTCGCCTTCCTGATGATCCAGCAGCTCCTGAACCCCGCTGTTGTTGGCACCATTCGTGGTATGGACGCCGATGCTCAGACCGCTTGGCTTGCCACGACCGAGGGCATCGCGTTCTCCAAGATCGCTGGTAACTCCTTCATCGGCATCCTGTCCGCCGTCATCGGTGGCACTTGCTACAACAAGTTCAAGGACACTCGTCTTCCCGACTGGCTGGCCTTCTTCTCCGGCAAGCGTTGCGTCGCCATCATGACCGCCGTCATCTGCATCGTCGTCTCCGTCGTCCTGCTCTTTGCTTGGCCGCTCATCTTCGGTGCTCTTGTTGCTCTTGGTGAGGGTATCGCCGCCATGGGTGGTATCGGCGCTGGCATCTACGCCTTCCTTAACCGCCTGCTCATCCCGACTGGTCTTCACCACGCACTCAACAACGTGTTCTGGTTCGACACCATCGGTCTGGGCGATCTGACCCACTTCTGGGCTGGCGAGACCTCCGCTGACGTCAAGTGGAGCCTCGGTATGTACATGTCCGGCTTCTTCCCCTGCATGATGTTCGGTATCCCGGGCGCTGCCCTGGCTATGGTTCAGACCGCTAAGAACAAGAAGGCTGCTATCGGCCTGGTTGTCTCCGCTGCCATCTGCGCCTTCGTCTGCGGCGTCACCGAGCCCTTCGAGTTCGGCTTCATGTTCCTGTGCTTCCCGCTCTACGTCGTGTACGCTGTCCTGTACGGCATCTTCACCATCATCACTTACTATGTTGGTTTCCGTGCTGGCTTCTGCTTCTCCGCTGGTGCTACCGACCTCCTGTTCTCCTCTAGCCTCCCGGCTGCTGCCAACACCTGGATGATCATCCCGCTGGGCATCGCTGCCTTCGTGGTCTTCTACCTCGTGTTCCGCTTCGCCATCACCAAGTTCAACCTCATGACCCCTGGTCGCGAGGATGAGGATGTCGAGGAGACCTCCACTTCCGCCGCTGCTGGCGACGACAAGTTCGCCGCTCTGGCCGCTGCTGTTCTCGCTGCCGTCGGTGGCAAGGAGAACGTCAAGACCGTTGACTGCTGCGCTACTCGCCTGCGCTTCGAGCTCGGCGATTCCGCTCTGGTCGACGAGGCTGCCTGCAAGAAGGCTGGCGCTCTG
Source organism: uncultured Collinsella sp. (assembly GCA_900542335.1). Taxonomy (GTDB): domain Bacteria; phylum Actinomycetota; class Coriobacteriia; order Coriobacteriales; family Coriobacteriaceae; genus Collinsella. Next base: position 31,188 of record UQNG01000005.1, on the reverse strand, counting down.
GGTGTCATGAAGATGGACAAGGGTGCTACCCAGGTCATCATCGGCACGCAGGTCCAGGCTGTTGCCGAGGAGCTCAAGAAGCTTCTTTAAGCCTTAAAGACGTATCTGTCTTACAAAGGGTCGTCCCGCTCCGCGGGGGCGGCCCTTTTTGCTACCTCAATACTTGATGCAGCGATGTAATTGGTATTACAGCGTGCAGGCTATCAACCGGCAAACAATATTGAAATATGCTGGTTGACCTGCTGTTATTTCATCAAAACTGCTATAGTACGTGGTGTCTGGTTACAACCAATTTCGAGTCATTTATCCGGCAGGTATCATTATGGCAATGGGAGCGCGCAAACAACCTCTGTACGATCAGCTCGTCGATTTGCTGACCGATAAAATCGATCACGAACTTCGACCAGGCGACTATTTGCCGTCTGAGCGTGACCTGTCGGAACGCTATGGGCTCTCGCGTACGACGGTTCGTCTTGCCCTGCAGGAGCTTGAGCGTCTGGGCTTGGTGGTTCGTCAGCGCGGCCGTGGAACCATGGTGTGCGACCGCTCTCTGCAAACGGCAAACCTCACGCAGACCTATAGCTTTACCGAGCAGATGAAGGCGATCGGCCGTGTGCCCAAGACGACGATTCTTGAGTTTACCGAGGTCGAGGCTGACAAGAATATTGCCGTAGAGATGAATGCGCGCCTGGGCGAACGTCTGTACAAGATCAAACGCCTGCGTATTGCCGATGGTGTGCCGCTGATGATTGAGTGTACATATCTGCCGAGTCGCAAGTTCTTTGCGCTTAAGCGCCCCATGATTGAAAACAAATCGCTGTACGACATGATCGAGCAGGACTTTCACGAGAAAGTTCGCGTGGCAGAGGAAGAATTCTACGCGAGTATCGCCCGCCATTCCGACGCTCGTCTGCTCGAGATTGCCGAAGGCGCACCGGTCCTGGATTTGATTCGTACCACATATGACATGAGCAACGAGGTTATCGAGTATACGCGTTCGGTTGCGCGTGCCGACCAGTTTAAGTACAAGGTCTACCACAACCGCGCAGTCTAGAGTTATTGGGTATAAACGGCTTGGCGTGTTTTGCGGCGGGTGCAAAATATACCAAGCGGTAGAAGGCAACGAACAATCGCTCGAATTAACAATGCAGTGGTTTTTGATCCGCCCTAAAACGCACTGCGGGTACGGGAGCATAGATGAGCACGTATGCTATCAAGGCCGACAAGTTCTTTTTGCCGGCGGGGCCGCAGCTGGGCGGCTACCTCATGGTCGAAGACGGCGTCTTTGGCGCTTGGCAGGCCGATGAGCCCGCTTGTGAGATCAAAGATTATTCGGGTACATGGATTGCACCGGGTATGGTGGACACCCATATCCATGGTTTCTATAACCATGCCACGACCGATAACGATGCCGAGGGTATCAACATCAGCTCGACCGAGCTTGCTCGTCGTGGTACCACCAGCTGGTTGCCTACGACCTTTACCGACGGCGTGGAGCAGATCAAGGACGCCTGTGCCGCTATTGCACAGGCGGACGAAGAGCGCGGACCTGAGTTCTGCGGTGCTCGTATTCAGGGCATCTACCTGGAGGGTCCGTTCTTTACCATGAAGCATGTGGGTGCCCAGAACCCTGCTTATCTGATCGACCCGTCCGAGGAAGTTTTTGACGAGTGGCAGGAGGCCGCCGGCGGTCGAATCGTCAAGAGCGCTATGGCGGCCGAGCGCGATGGCGCTGCCGCTTATGCTGCGGCTCTGAGCGCAAAGGGCGTCGTGACCTGCATTGGCCACTCCGATGCCACCTATGATGAGTGCGCCGCAGCCATCAATGCTGGCGCCAGCTGCTTTACGCATACCTACAACGGCCAGCGCGGTCTGCATCACCGTGAGCCCGGTGTCGTCGGGGCCGCTATGACCACGCCCAACACCTATGCCGAGATCATTTGCGACGGCAAACACGTGAACCCCGCTGCCATTAAGGCACTGCTGCAGGCCAAGGGCTGGCAGCACACGGTCCTGATCACCGACTGTCTGGGTTGCGGCGGTATGCCCGAGGGCAAGTACACTAGCGGTGGCATGGATGTCATTATGAAGGACAACCTTTGCTGGCTCGCCGATGGCTCTGCTATCGCCGGTTCGGTGCTCACGCTCGCGCAGGGCGTCAAGAACATCGTCGACTGGGGTCTTGCGAGCGCCGATATCGCCATTCGCATGGCGACCGAGGTGCCCGCGCGTTCTGCTCACGTCGAGGATAAATGTGGCAGCATTATGCCTGGCCGCGATGCCGACTTTGTCGTGTTCAATCCCGACCTTACCCTGGTCGAGACGTATGTGGGTGGCAACAGCGTCGGTAATGCGTTTACCGAGTAGCTGCCAAAGAAACGATCCGAGAGGGGATTTAGATGATTTACGGTGCATTGGGCGATATCGAAGAGTATCGCGGAATGCTCAAGGGCCTCGACGTGCTGATCGACTGGCTCGAGGAGAACGATCCGGCGAAGCTCGAGGTCGGCAGCCATCCGATTCTGGGCGACAAGGTCTTTGCGAACGTCATGGCTCCCACGACGCGTCCCGAAGCCGAGGCTCACTATGAGACGCATCAGCGCTATCACGACCTGCAGATCGACGTCGAGGGTCGCGAGGCCTTTAAGGTTGCCACGGGCAGCCTGACGCTGGTCCAGGAGTTTGACGAGAAGGACGACTACGATCTGGTCGATTCCGACGCTTCGATCGCCGGCGATCTTGCCGACGACAAGTTCGCGCTGTTCGTTGCCGGCGAGCCTCACATGCCCACGCTCGAGTTCCCGGGCGATGGCGCACAGCCGGTCAAGAAGATCTGCTTTAAGCTGCTTGCAGACGCTTACTGGGAGGAGTAGCGCACTGCTCGGCTGAACCGTTTGTCTGATGGCGTGATTCCCCTAGGGAAATCACGCCACGACCCCGCCAAGCGTGTTTTCCCTAGGGGATCACGTCTGGCGGGGTTTTATGTTTATGAATAGGGGAACTGAAGCCGTGACGATGCTTGGGTTGGCGCACGCGCACTCAAATTGGCAACAACAAAGTAGATAAGCATTTGAAGAAATGCGATTGAAGCATAATGTAAATAGTATGAAATAGTGGATAGCTGGTACATACCACCTTTCAAATATAGAATCGTTAGAAATCTATAGTTAAAAAGTAATTTACCAGCGGGTTTATATTTTGTTCATTAAAGCCGTTCATCGTCATTTCGCTACCGTTTACGGACCACTTCAGATTCTGTCTACATAATTGCGTTAATGCGTCCATAATAGGCAAGGCGTTTCGCCGAGGGCCGAGGAACCGGCATCGGCGTCGTAGAGCACGAAGATCGGGAGTAGCATGCATTCGTTTAAGATCACCAATCAATTCCTACTCGATGATGAGCCGTTCACCATCTTGTCGGGGGCGATTCACTATATGCGTGTTCATCCGAGCGACTGGCACCACTCGCTCTATAACCTTAAGGCTCTTGGGTTTAATACGGTCGAAACGTATGTACCGTGGAATCTTCATGAGCCAAAGCCTGGCGTCTTCGATTTTTCTGGCTCAATCGATTTGGCGGCATTTCTTGATGAGGCAGCATCGCTCGGTCTGTATGCAATTGTTCGGCCCTCTCCGTTTATTTGTGCAGAATGGGAATTTGGCGGCATGCCAGCATGGCTGCTGCGCGAACATGATATGAGGCCGCGTAGCAGCGACCCCAAATTTCTTGCTCACGTTGCGCAGTACTACGACCATCTCATGCCGATACTCGTCTCGCGTCAGATTGACAAGGGCGGAAACATCATCATGATGCAGGTTGAAAACGAGTATGGGTCGTATTGCGAGGATAAGGACTATCTTCGTGCGATTCGTCGCCTTATGGTCGAGCGTGGGGTTTCCGTGCCCCTTTGTACTTCCGATGGTCCGTGGCGTGGGTGCCTTCGTGCCGGTACGCTCATTGACGATGATGTGTTGTGCACCGGCAACTTTGGTTCTCATGCAAAGGAGAACTTTGAGGCTCTTTCTGCTTTTCACAAGGAGCATGGAAAACAATGGCCTCTTATGTGCATGGAGTTGTGGGACGGCTGGTTCAATCGCTATGGGGAGAACGTCATCAGACGCGATCCCGAAGATCTTGCCTCTTGCGTTCGCGAGGTGCTCGAGCTTGGAGGATCTTTAAACCTCTACATGTTTCATGGAGGCACCAACTTTGGATTTATGAACGGATGTTCTGCACGCCATACGCATGACCTGCACCAGGTGACATCATATGACTACGATGCTCCATTGGACGAACAGGGCAACCCGACCGAGAAATACTTCGCAATTCAAAGGACAGTTCACGAGCTGTATCCCGATATCGCGCAAAGCAAGCCGCTAACAAAAAAGGCGTTTTCCATGCCCGATATTTCGGTGAGTGAGCGCGTAAGTCTCTTTAATGTGCTCGATATTCTTTCGGAGCCGATTGAAGCCCAATATCCTATGCCCATGGAAGAGATGGGTCAGTCGTATGGATATACGTTATATACCACGACTGTCGAGCGTGACCGTGCAGATGAAGAGCGTATTCGGGTTATTGACGCCCGCGACCGCGCTCAGGTGTTTGTGAACGGTGACAAAGTGGCGACGCAGTATCAGGAGCACATCGGGGAAGATATTCACTGCGTTCTTCCCTGTGAACACAACCGCCTGGATGTTCTGACCGAGGATATGGGTCGCGTCAATTATGGTCACAAATTGCTCGCTGATACGCAGCATAAGGGCATTAGGACAGGAGTTTGCGTTGATCTTCACTTTGTTACCGGTTGGGAGATGCGTTGTCTGCCACTCGATAACATCGATAATCTTGATTATTCCGCCGGCTGGGTAGAGGGGCAACCTTCCTTTTATCGCGCAAAGTTTGATATATCTGAGCCGGCTGATACCTTTATCGACACTACGGGTTTTGGAAAGGGTGTGGCATTCGTAAACGGAACGAATGTCGGACGTTTTTGGGATAAGGGTCCCATCATGACGCTCTATGTTCCGCACGGTTTATTACACCCTGGTACCAATGAACTCGTTATGTTCGAAACAGAGGGCGTGTATGATGCGAAAATCTCCCTTCGCTCTGAGCCCGTTATCCGTACACTTGAACAAGAAGGAGTTGAGTAGAAATGATTGTAGGCGCACGAATCGACTTTCGCTTGATTCACGGACAGGTGGCAAACCTCTGGTCTAACGCCCGTCAGGTAAGCCGCTTCATGGTAGTTGACGACGAGGTATCGCAAGATGCTACCCAAAAGCAGGTTCTTCGCATGGCTTGCCCGGCAACTGTGAAGTTGTCCGTGCTTCCTGTCGACAAGGCCGCTGCCAACATCACTGCTGGCAAATATGATGCGCAACGTCTCTTCATTGTTGCGAAAAAGCCTGAGGTCTACGTTCGACTTTTGGAACAAGGTGTTAAGCTTGAGCAGCTCATCGTCGGTAATATGACGACAATGGAGCCGGTCAAGAAGCTGAATCGCAACATTAGTTGCGACCAGGGGGACCTTGACGCATTTGCCAAACTCAAGGCCGATAATCTTCCTATTGTCATTCAGCTGACGCCGCAGGATAACCCAGAGGCTCTCACGCTCTAGTCGAATTAACGCTAGGCCGTGAAGGGGGATGCACGGTTTATATAAGCGTATTGGTATTGTAGAAACTGTTACACCTTAAATAAGGAGTTTACCATGATTGCTTGGTGGCAGATTCTTCTGTTAACCCTGTATGCGGGTTATCAGATTCTGGATGAGCTGAACTGGTACACCTGTGCCGGCTCAGCCGTCTTCTCCGGTATGATTACCGGTTTGATTATGGGTGACCTGCAGACTGGCCTGTTTATCGGCGGCAGCATGCAGCTCACCGTCCTGGGCGTTGGTACCTTTGGCGGCGCCTCTCGTATCGATGCCAACTCCGGCACTCTGGTCGCCACTGCCTTTGCCGTGGGTGCGGGCATGAATCCCGAGACGGCTCTTGCCGCCATCGGCGTACCTGTCGCTGCCATTCTCGTTTACACCGATATCGCCGGCCGTTTCGCCAACACGTTCTTCGGTCACATGTGCGATGCCGATATCGAGAAGATGAACTGGGGCGCCTACAACGTACACTACTTGCTCGGTGCCGTTTCCTGGATGTTGTCCCGCATGATTCCGGTCTTCCTGGCTCTCGCATTTGGCCAGGGCTTGGTCGAGGGCATCACCACCGCCCTTAACGGCGACTGGAAGTGGCTGGGTGACGGTCTGTCTGTTGCTGGCGGTGCCTTGCCCGCCGTTGGCTTCGCCATCCTGCTCCGTTACCTGCCGGTCAAAAAGCACGTCGCCTACCTGCTGCTCGGCTTTGTAGTCGCCGCCCTGTTTGGTACGGCCTTCACGAGCATCATGAACCTCAACGCCAACATCGTCGCTGTGAACGGTGCGCTTGGTAAGGGCGCCGTGGATATGGTCGGTATGTTCAATAACATGTCGATGCTGGCGATCGCTATTATTGGCTTTGCTCTGTCTTTGCTGTACTACAAGAACAACCAGCGTCCCGTCGCTGCTGCTGGCGCTGCGGAGGGAGACGACGACGATGAGCTCTAATGAGAAACTCGCCAATGGCACCACTGGCTACAAGATTACCAAGGACGACCTTGCGCAGATCAACCGTCGTAACCTGCTTGGTTTCCAGGATGGTTGGAACTACGAGCGCATGCAACACTCTGGTTATCTCTGGATTATCCTGCCCACGCTGCGCAAGCTGTACGGTGACGGCACGCCGGAGCTAAAGGAAGCCTGCCGCGCCCAGTGCGCACCGTTCTTCAACACCTCAAACTTCCTCAACACGATTATCACCGGTATCGATTTGGCGATCGAGGAAGAGGAGGGCATTGAGGGCCTCGAGGCTGTTGCTGGTCTCAAGACTGGTCTCATGGGACCGCTGGCTTCCATCGGCGATTCCATCTTCGGTTCGCTGCTCCCGACCATTTTCGGCGCTCTGGCTGCCAATATGGCCATGAACGGCAACCCCTTGGGTATCTTCATCTGGGTCGCCGTTAACATCCTTGTTGACTGGTTCCGCTGCAAGCAGACTCACATGGCCTATGAGCAGGGTATGAAGCTCGTCACCACCATGAGCGACCGCCTGAACGCGTTGACCGACGCGGCCTCCGTAATGGGTGTCTTTATGGTCGGTGCCCTGGTCGCAACCAATGTCGGTATCGTTATTGCGGCGAAGCCTGTTATCGGCGGCGTTACCGTTGACTTGCAGAACATCTGCAATATGATTTGCCCCAAGCTGGTTCCTGCCGCACTCGTCGGCTTCGTATACTGGCTCCTCGGTAAGAAGGGCATGACCTCGACGAAGGCCATCTTTATCGTCTTGGTTCTGTCCATTGCCTTGGGTGCATTCGGTATCATTTGCAAGGGCTAAATACCCCATATTGTCACGGCATTTGAGCCTCAATTGAGACGTGGCGCACACCTCCAAGGCGACTTTATCGCCATATCCCCTGGAGTGTGCGCCTCTTTTGTTTTGTCGGACACCGCTGTTCATAGGCGGTTATGCAGTCATCGTGTTCGATTAATTCCTTAAGGCTGCCTTGAAGGGAATATAGTGCAATGCCATTTTGGATCGTCCTGTTCATTTGTGTTGTCGTGGCTTATTTCGCTGTGACCGAAGGAGCGAAAAAATACTTCGATATGAAATTGCAGGTATTGTTTAACTTGGGCTTATACCAAGATTGCATAGACCTGCTCGATCGCAAACTTGCGCGCATAGTAATGTCTACGTATAAGCAGTATTACCTGCGTTTCACGATCTATGAAGCTGCTGATATGGACGCATATGCAGATCGAATGCTTGACCACTTGCTGGAGATGCCGTGCAGCGACAAACAACGTCGACAGCTTGCGGTTCGCGCCTTTAATTTCTATATCAAGACGGGTGACCGGAAGCGGGCGGCGTCCATGTTGGAAGAGATGCGCCCCATCGTGTCGAAGGGCATTTTGGCGGACAGTCAATTAACCTACGACATAGTCTTTTGCCGTCGGCATGATAAGATCGATGAGATGGAAGCTATGCTGGATACGAACGACCTTGGGTTACGCGGAAAGCTCTATCTGCTGCTTTCATATCAATATGAGAGCAGCGGGAACAAGGGCGAAGCACGTAGATATCGCAACCTTGAAAAGCAGCTTAGAGACGCTCACAGACCTCCCACGATAAAACAAAATACTCACTAAACTTTAATGATGCAGTGGTCGTAAGAGCCCTTTTGAGGGGTTCTATGGCTAGAGAAAGCGAACGGTAGAAAGGTAGATAGAATGATTGGATTTGTACTAACTGGTCACGGTCAGTTTGCACCTGGTTTGAAAAGCGCTGTGGATATGGTCGCCGGCGAACAGCCTAATTTTGAGGTAGTTCCTTTTGCGGGCTCGGAGGCGGTTACTTTTGGTGATGATTTGCGAACCTGCATTGCCAAGATGCGTCAAGCTTGTGATGGCGTATTGGTGTTTGTTGATTTGCTTGGTGGTACTCCGTTCAATCAAGCTATCCCAATGACGACTGAGCTCGATAACGTGACCGTTGTCACCGGAACAAATCTACCTATGTTGGTGGAGCTCGTTATGACGCGTGCGTTTGGAGACCCAACGCTTGATGAACTTGCCGAACGCGCACGGGTCGTTGGTCGTGAGGGAGTCGATCTCAAGAAACTCGAGAGTGCTGACATTGATGAAGACGATGAGATGTAGTGTCGCTATTAGCCCATTTATTGGACATGTTGGTGCGTTACCTGAAGGCTGAAGTATTGGTCAATTGCTCATTACGTGGAGAATATCATGACGTGCACGAGGCGCAGACAACCGCTATATGACCAGCTCGTAGATATTCTGATCGAAAAAATTGATCATGAATATCAGCCAGGTGATTTGATTCTGTCCGAACGTGAGCTTGCCGAACGTTTCGGGCTTTCGCGGTCGACTGTCCGGCTTGCAATTCAGGAACTTGAGTATCTTGGTCGGATTGTGCGAAAACAAGGTCGCGGTACGTTTGTTGCCGATCGACTAGCTCAAGCAACAAATCTTACCCAATCGTACAGTTTTACTGAACAGATGAAAGCGATGGGCCGGCTGCCAGAAACAACCATCTTAGAGTTCTGTGAAATGGAAGCAGATAAAACGCTCTCGATGCAAATGGGGATTCATTTGGGTGAAAAGGTATTAAAACTCAAACGTTTACGAATGGCAGATGGTATACCTATGATGGTTGAGCGTAGCTATCTTCCAGCAAGGCTCTTTATTTCACTCAAGCGTCCTCTACTCGAACAAAAGCCCCTTTACGATGTTATTGAGCAGGATTATCAGCAGAAAATTCGAGTAGCGGATGAGGAGTTCTCTGCGGGTATAGCACGTCCATGTGACGCTCGGCTTCTAGGTATTGGTGAGGGTGCGCCAGTTCTGGACATAGTCCGAACTACTCACAACACCCAAAATGATGTTGTCGAGTTCACGCTTTCGGTGGCTCGTGCCGACAAGTTCAAGTACAGAATCTCTCACTATCGAGATACTTTGTGATCGGATACGAGTGCCAACGAAAGAAAAACAGCCTATGACTACTACCCGATTTAACTTTTCAGATTAAGTCTTTGTATATCAGACAATTTAGTAAAGAAAGAGGTATTAGAAATGTTCGAGAAGAGTGTCGAGGAGCTTACCGAGCTCGGCGCCCAGATCACCACGGCCGAGATTGCTCAGCAGCCCGAGCTTTGGCGTGATACGCTCAACATCTATCGCGAGAACAAGGAAGCCATCGAGGCCTTCCTGGCTGAGGCTCGCGCTATGGGCGAGGGCCGTCTGTCTGTTGTCTTCACCGGTGCCGGTACGTCCGACTACGTTGGCGATACCTGCGCCCCGTACCTGCGTCACGCTGGCAACACTGATCTCTACGACTTTAAGCCCATCGCAACGACCGACATCGTGAGCGCCCCGCGCGACTTCCTGCGCGCCGAGGATCCCACGCTCGTGGTTTCCTTTGCCCGCTCTGGCAATAGCCCCGAGAGCCTTGCCGCCGTTGCCGTTGCCAAGGAGCTCGTCCACAACGTCAAGTTCCTCAACATCACCTGCGCTCCCGAGGGCAAGCTCGCCGTCGAGTCTGCCGATGACCCCAACGCGCTGACGCTGCTCATTCCGCGTGCCAACGACAAGGGCTTCGCCATGACCGGTTCTTATTCCTGCATGACTTTGCTCTCCACCCTTTTTTTTGACACTGCCTCTGACGAGCAGAAGGCTGAATGGGTCGAGACCATCGCCAAGATGGGCGAGGAGGTTATCGCTCGCGAGTCCGAGGTCGCCGATTACCTGGCTGGCGACTTCAACCGCGTGACCTACTTGGGTTCTGGCTCCTTCGGTGGCCTTGCCCAGGAGAGCCAGCTCAAGATCCTCGAGCTCGCTCACGGCCTGGTTGCCACTTCTTACGACACTTCCATGGGCTATCGTCACGGACCCAAGTCCTTCGTCGACGACAAGACCCTCGTCTTCGTGTTCGTCAACAACGACGCCTACACCCGCCAGTATGACATCGACATCCTCAACGAGATCGGTGGCGACGATATTGCTCAGCACACCGTTGCCGTTCAGCAGGATGGCGCTACCGTCTACGAGGGCGAGTCCTTCACCTTTAAGGGCTATGAGGCGCTTCCCGAGGGCTACCTTGCTCTGCCGTTCGTGATGTTTGCCCAGACTATCAGCTTGCTCAACTCCGTGCGCGTGGGCAACACGCCCGATACGCCGAGCCCCACCGGCACGGTCAACCGCGTGGTTAAGGGCGTGACGATTCACCCCTTCACCGCTTAATCGCGTCCCCCTGTAAGGGCGCCCGTCCGCTCATAACGGCGGGCGGGCGCTTTTTGTTTTATGTGAGCTGGGTATAAGCATCACTACAGTCAACTGCTTTAGAAGCAAGGAGTGCATATGAGCACGTACGCAATTAAGGCTGACAAGTTCTTCTTGCCGGCAGGTCCGCAACTGGGCGGCTATCTTATGGTCGAGGATGGCGTCTTTGGCGCCTGGCAGGCCGACGAGCCCTCCTGCGAGATCAGGGACTACACGGGGTCGTGGGTCGCACCGGGCATGGTCGACACCCACATCCACGGCTTCTACAACCACTCGACTACCGATAACGATTCCGAGGGCATCGATATCAGCTCGACCGAGCTCGCCCGTCGCGGTACCACCAGCTGGCTGCCCACGACGTTCACCGATGGCGTCGAGCAGATCAAGGACGCCTGCGCCGCCATCGCCCAGGCGGACGAGGGCCGCGGCCCCGACTTCTGTGGTGCTCGTATCCAAGGCATCTACCTGGAGGGCCCCTTCTTTACCATGAAGCACGTGGGTGCGCAGAACCCCGCTTATCTTATCGATCCCTCCGAGGAGTTCTTCGACCGGTGGCAGGAGGCTGCCGGCGGCCGCATCGTCAAGAGCGCCATGGCGGCCGAGCGCGATGGTGCCGCTGCTTATGCGGCTGCTCTGAACGCTAAGGGTGTGGTGACCAGCATCGGTCACTCCGACGCCACCTACGATGATTGCATCGCCGCCATCAACGCCGGTGCCAGCTGCTTTACGCACACCTATAACGGCCAGCGCGGGCTGCATCACCGTGAGCCCGGCGTCGTGGGCGCTGCCATGTCCACGCCCGAGACCTACGCCGAGATCATCTGTGACGGCAAACACGTAAACCCTGCTGCCATCAAGGCGCTGCTGCAGGCAAAGGGCTGGCAGCATACGGTGCTCATCACCGACTGCCTTGGCTGCGGCGGCATGCCCGAGGGCAGCTACACCAGCGGCGGCATGGACGTCATCATGAAGGACAACCTGTGCTGGCTTGCCGATGGCAAGAGCATTGCCGGCTCGGTGCTTACGCTTGCCCAAGGCGTCAAGAACATTGTCGATTGGGGTATCGCCAGCGCCGATATCGCCATTCGCATGGCAACCGAGGTGCCGGCTCGCTCTGCGCACATCGAGGATAAGTGCGGCAGCATCATGCCGGGTCGCGACGCCGACTTTGTCGTGTTCGACCATGAGCTCACCCTCGTCGAGACGTATGTTGGCGGCCAGAGCGTCGGCAACGCCTTTACCGATTAACGATAGAAAAAGACGGCGGGCCCGAATCTGCTCGGACCCGCCGTATGGGTTAAACGCTCAAAAGCACCTTAACAGTTACAGCTTGTTAACGATCTTCTTTGCCGTGCGCTTGACGCCGGCCACAAGACCCCCCGCGGGATGCTCCTTTTCGTATGCTAGACGCTTCTCGCGCTTGGCGTACTCTTCGACGATGATGTCGCCATACTCGTCTTCGATCTTGTCGAAGAAGTCGACGGCGCCCTTAATTTCCTCAGCGGTCGGGTGTCCCTTCTGGACGCCGCCGGTGAGTTTGAACGGCCCCCACGTATCAAAGCCGGGACAGCCGTAGACGCCCATAAAGATGGCCTGCCTCATGCGGCAGATGCCATCGATATCCTTGCCGTACCACTTGTTTTTGCCACCGTAGGTCATAAGGCCAAACACCTTGTCCTGCGGCTGCAGCACGTTCGTGAGCACGCGTGCCATGTCCTTGTCGATCTCGGAGTAATAGATGCCCGTGGCGACACCGATCAGATGGTATTCGTGCAGGTCGGGGTACTCGTTTTTACCGAGTGACTTCACGTCGAGGGTATCGATCTCGGGGTGCGCCTCGACGATGGCGTCCACGAGCTTTTTCGTATTGCCGTGGTGGTGTGAGGCATAAAGGATGATGGTTCGCATAAGAAGGCCTTTCAGCTGTAATTGCATCAATGTCTGTATGGTACCCCGTTGCATGGCTGGGAAACCGGACGCATCGATGAACGTGCGGGTTTGTCCTTTGGTCAGGGCCGAGACGGGTTCTTGCGAGCAAAAAGCAGTTGTTCGAAAGGATGGACAATGGAATACGCTCTCTCCAACGATTCGATTTCTATCAAGGTCTCCACGGCCGGTGGTTCGTTTACCTCGATTGAGGCTGGAGGTCGCGAGTACTTGTGGCAGGGCGATCCCGCCGTGTGGTCCGGCCAGGCACCGATTTGCTTCCCGATTTGCGGAGGTTTGCGCGATAACAGCGCCATGACGTTTGCCGGACATCATGTGAAGCTCGCCCGCCATGGGTTTGCGCGCAAACAGGAGTGGAAGCTGCTGAGCCAGAGCGAGAACGAGCTGGCGATGTGCCTGGCTTCGGAGGATAACGCCGCGCTGCTGAGCGATTATCCGTATCCGTTTAAGCTTGTCGCCCGCTATACGCTCGAGGACGCCGCCGTGCGCGTCTCCTATGAGGTTACCAACGAGGGCACCGAGGACATGCCTTTCTTTATCGGTGGACACCCCGGCTTTAGGTGCCCGCTCGATGAGGGCGAGGCCTATACGGACTACGAGTTGCGTTTTGAGAAAGACGAGGCTGCTGAGCTTTGCGCTGCCGTCCCCTCGACTGGATTGATTGACGTGGTCAATCGTTCCAAGAACCCTATGGTGGGAAAGACGCTGCCTCTGTCGCATGAGCTCTTCGATTTTGCGGAGACCATCTTTGACGTGCTCGAGAGCCGTCAGGTCACGCTTTCCAAAAAGGGCGAGGACAAGGGTGTTCGCCTGAGCTTTGAGGGCTTCCCGTACCTCATTGTGTGGAGCAAGCCCGAGGGTGATTTTGTGGCAGTTGAGCCCTGGGGCGGTCTTTCGACCTGCTCCGATGAGGACGACGTGCTTGAGCACAAGCGCGGCTGCCTTATCGCCAAGCCCAAAGAAACCATCGTGCGCTCGTTCACAATCGAGATTCTGTAGTCGCATGTAGCCAATTCGTTTTGCAAGGCATAAGGAGCCTGCGAGATAAGGAGCTAGAAATGATCCTCACCGTTACGATGAACCCGTCCGTCGATACGCGCTATCAGCTCGATGAGCTCATTATCGACGACGTCAACCGCGTGACGCCCGAAAAGACCGCCGGCGGTAAGGGCCTCAACGTGGCCCGCGTCCTGGGCCAGCTGGGCGACGATGTCGTGGCAACCGGCTTGCTTGGTGGTCATATGGGCGCCTATATGGCCGAGCTCATGGATGCTAACGGCATTAAGAATGATTTTGTGCCCATCAAGGGCGAGACTCGCATTTGTCTCAACATCCTCCACGCCGGCAACCAGACCGAGCTGCTCGAGAGCGGCCCGACGATTGCCCCCGAGGAGCTCGATGCCTTTACCGCCAAGTTCGCCGAGCTTGCGAGCAAGGCCGATGTCGTTACCATCTCGGGTTCGCTGCCCCGCGGCGTCGAGGCGGACTACTACGCTAAGATCACGGGCATTGCAGAGAACGCCGGCGCCAAGGTGCTGCTCGATACCTCGGGCGCCTCGCTCGAGGCTGCGCTCAAGTCCGAGGTCAAGCCTGAGCTGGTTAAGCCTAACCTGACCGAAATTAACGGCCTTCTGGGCACGAGCTTTACCACCGACGATGTGGACGAGCTCCGTTCCGCGCTCGCCTCTGACGCCCGCTTCTCCGATATCCCCTGGGTCGTCGTATCTATGGGCGCTGCCGGCTCCGTTGGTTTCCATAACGGCCGTGCGTTCCGCGCCAAGACCCCCGATATCCCCGCCGTTAACGCTACGGGCTCTGGCGATTCGACCATTGCCGGCTTCGCACATGCGATTGCTGCCGGAGCCGACGACGAGACGGTGCTGCGTACCGCCAACACCTGCGGCAAGCTCAATGCCATGGATCCCATGACTGGCCACTTGGTTATGGATCGTTGGGACGAGGTTTACAACGGCGTTGTCGTGACCGAGCTGTAGGAGCTTGTGCTGCGGCCCCGGCATCGGTTGCCAGCTCATGTCGACGACAAGTGCAGTAGCATTATGCCGGGGCGCGACGCCGACACTGTCGTGTTCAATCCCGACCTTACCCTGGTCGAGACGCATGTGGGTGGCAACAGCGTCGGTAATGCGTTTGCCGAGTAGCCGCCAAAGAAACGATCCGAGAGGGGATTTAGATGATTTACGGTGCATTGGGCGATATCGAAGAGTATCGCGGAATGCTCAAGGGCCTCGACGTGCTGATCGACTGGCTCGAGGAGAACGATCCGGCGAAGCTCGAGGTCGGCAGCCATCCGATTCTGGGCGACAAGGTCTTTGCGAACGTCATGGCTCCCACGACGCGTCCCGAAGCCGAGGCTCACTATGAGACGCATCAGCGCTATCACGACCTGCAGATCGACGTCGAGGGTCGCGAGGCCTTTAAGGTTGCCACGGGCAGCCTGACGCTGGTCCAGGAGTTTGACGAGAAGGACGACTACGATCTGGTCGATTCCGACGCCTCGATCGCCGGCGATCTTGCCGACGACAAGTTTGCGCTGTTTGTTGCCGGCGAGCCTCACATGCCCACGCTCGAGTTCCAGGGCGATGGCGCGCAGCCGGTCAAGAAGATTTGCTTTAAGCTGCTTGCAGATGCTTACTGGGAGGAGTAGCGCGCTGCTCGGCTGAGCTGTTCGTGTTGCGAGCGTTATCCCTTGGGGGAGCTCGCTTGGGCCCCGCTGAACGCGGTTCCTTTGGGGATTGCGGTTGGCGGGGCTTTTGTTGAGTAGGAGAGTTTCCGGCGGCGTTGTGCTTGGATTGGCGGATGTGCGCTCGAAATCGGCAACAAAAAAACCGCCCGAAGGCGGCTATCTTGTGCAATGGAGCCAGCGACCGGGCTCGAACCGGTGACCCCCGCTTTACGAGAGCGGTGCTCTACCAACTGAGCTACGCTGGCGGCCATGTGATGGCGCAACTGAGGCGTCAACGGCTGTCTATGATACGGGACATCGCAAATCCGCGCAAGTGTTCTGACGGCTTTTCTCACTTTAAATGCACTAATATTGGAGACGCGATGTCTTGCTCTTACGGGTCTCAAACAGAATGGGGCAGCGATGACTCAACCCAAGATTCTTCTCGCACGCATCGACGACCGTTTCATTTACGGACAAGACGTTGAGCTGTGGAACGAAGCCGTGGGTTCCAACCTTGTCCTAATCGTCAACGATGAGATCGCGGCAGATTCGCGCCAATGGGCACCCATTAGGGTGGCGGCGCCAGAAGGCGTTTGGACGCGGTTTTTCTCGGTGCAAAGGACCATCGACGTCATTCATACCGCAACGCCTCGCCAATTGATTCTGATCATGGTGGCCTCACCCTCCGATGCGCTCGCGCTGGTTAAGGGCGGTGTGCCGATCACCAAGATCAGCATTGGTCATATGCAGGCAGGGGAGGGCAAGCGTCCCGCAACGCCCGCAGTTGCCGTAGACGACACAGACGTCGCTGTTCTCAGAGAGCTGCAAAAGCTCGGCATAGAACTAGAAATCCGCTATCTCCCCAGTTCCGCCCCCGACCCCATCGGCAATCTGTTCAACTGATCCCTTGGGGACGGAGGAAAACGGATCATTTTGCCTTCGTAGGGGATCTGTGTGGCGCTGTCCGCCAAAACTATGCCGGTTTACTACGATGAATTGCTTATCGCCGAGCATGCCAAATTTGCAGAGAATAAAACCGCAGGTAGACGAGTTGCTAATTTTTTATAAACCAGCGCGTGGTCGGACATAGTGGGTTCATCGTAGTAATTCGGCATAGTTTTGTTATGTCACCAATTCGGTGGCATCGAAAAGAAGGATTTAGGCATGAAGCAGCGCCCGTTGGCGGTGGTGCCGGCGGGCGTTGCTGTGCGAGATGTCGCGTTGTGGGCCTAGTGCCTCATAAAGTGGTATTCGATCATATTGCTGTAGGGGTGACCCGGACCCACAATGCCCTGCGGGAACAGCGGCTGGTGCGGCGTGTCGGGGTACATCTCGGCCTCGAGGGCAAAGCCGGCGCCCCAGCCATAGTTGGCATCGTCCTTGGCGTGCTCGTCGCCCAGCCAGTTGCCGGTGTAGAGTTGCACGCCCGGGGCGGTGGTGTAGTAGTCCAGCTCACGACCGGTCCACATCTCCTCGACATGTAGGGCGCGACGCAGGTTGCGGCCGTACTGATAGCCATCGATGCACAGGCAGTGATCGTAGCCACGGGCCTGCTTAATCTGCGGGTCGTCGGCCTCCATGCCGGGTGCGACGGGGCGCAGCTCGCGAAAGTCAAACGGTGTTCCCTCGACCGGAGCGATTTCGCCGGTGGGGATGTTCTGCTCGTTAATGGGCAAGTAGTGGGCAGCGTTGGCGATAAAGAAGTGCTCACAGTCCATGCCGGCGTTATGGCCGGCAAGGTTAAAGTACGTGTGGTTGGTCATGGACACGTAGGTGGCGCGGTCGCTCTCGCAACCATACTCGATGCGGAAGACGCCGGTGCGCGTAACGGTAAACACAGCCGTAAAGATTCGGTTGCCGGGCAGGCTCAGCTCGCCATCCTTAAGCGAGGTGGTCATGCGCACGGCGTTGTGAGTCTCGTCGAGCTCAACGTCCCATACGCGCTTGTGCAGACCATGCTCAAGATCGCTGTGCAGGTTGTTGACGCCTTCGTTGGCCGGCATGTGCCAGTCCGTGCCGTCGATGGTGATCGTGGCGCCCGCGGTGCGGTTTGCCACGGGGCCGATGGTCGCGCCAAAGCAGGCGGGGTTGTCAAAGTAATCCTCGAGCTTATCGAAGCCCAGCACCACATCGCGCACGTTGCCGGGAATATCGGGCACATCGATACCCAGCACGGTGGCGCCATAGTCCATAATGCGAACGCAGATCTCGGGCCCGTTGAGGGTATAACGATGAACGGAGGTGCCGCACGGCGCGGTGCCGAAAAGCTCGGAAGTGATCATTTGGTTCCTAACATCGAGGTATTTCGGACAAACTGTAGCGCGAACAGGTGAGATTATCACTACACCCCACTAAAGCAGGGGGTATTTTTCTCAAAAAAGTGATGATTGGAGCTGTGCGGGTGTTCATTTTTGACGCGCACGAGTCTGATACAATTTGTTCGTTACTGTTTGAATGATATGCGCGCAAAGAACGGCGAGGATTCATCGTGATTAAGGCAGAGCGACAGGATAAGGTTCGTCAGCTGCTCGAAGAGCAGGGCACGGTTTCGGTCAAGGAGATTTCGGATGCGCTGGGCGTCTCGGATATGACGATCCGCCGCGATCTTGAGGAGCTTGCGAGCCTAGGTGAGATTGAGCGCGTGCACGGTGGAGCCCGTAGCGCGCAGGGCCGTCCACATGCTATGTTGCGCCACGAGTATTCGCACAGCGAAAAGCGCACTAAGCATGCCGAGGAAAAGCTGCAGATCGCGCGCCGCGCCGTTGAGCTCATCGAGGAGGGCTCGACCATCTTTTTGGGTACGGGCACCACGGTTGAGCAGATGGCCTCGATGCTGCCGGCGTTTCGCCTGCGCATCGTGACCAATTCGCTTTCGGTGTTTAACCTGCTCGAGGCGCGCGAGGACTGCGACCTGTGCCTCGTGGGCGGTATGTACCGTCGCCGCACCGCCGCTTTTGTGGGACCAACGGCTGAGGATACCCTGCGTGCGCTGGGTATCGACGCTGCGTTTATCGGCGCCAACGGCATTCTGGATGGCGACGTATCTACGTCCAACATGGACGAGGGCCGTATCCAGCAGCTCGCCTTTAGCAAGGCCGACTCGCGCTATCTGATCGCCGATTCCAGCAAAATTGGTAAGCGCGACTTCTACACCTTCTGTCGCTTGGACAGCCTGGATGCCGTGGTGTGCGAACCGGGTATCGCCGCCGAGAATCGTGCCGCCATCGAGGAACACACGCAGGTCATCTGCTAGCTAACGCTATGGGATTGCCAACAGGCGATGCGGGAGGACTTTTACCTCCTGTCATTGTGGGGAATCAACGCGTGAGCGCTACGCGATATGACGCGTAAATGAGGACTCCACTATCAAATTGTCTCAACCTGTGACAGGTAGGGGTGAAATCACCAACCAGATGTTACAGATTGGGGGGATTGTCCTGTGCATTTGTCTCAATCTGTAACAGCTAGGACCCAAAAACTCGACTAGATGTTACAGATTGAGATTTTGTCTACCCAGCCATCATCTTTGTCTCGATCTGTAACAGTTAGACGGCTAAAAGCGAGTTAGATGTTACAGATCTAGATATTTCGAACCGGGTGCCCCCGTTCATCTCAATCTGTAACAATTGGGGCCGAAAATCCCTGCTAGATGTTACAAATCGAGACAAACGGCCTGCTCGGGTCGAGCCAAAACAAAAAAGCCGCATGCGAACCCGTTGAGGGATTCGCATGCGGCCGACAGGGGGTATGCGGCAAAAGTTAGGCCATGAGCAGGCCGGTCTCCGCGACGTTCTTGTACCAGTACGCGCTTGCCTTGGGATAGCGCTTCTGGGTCTCAAAGTCGATGTAGAACAGGCCGTAGCGCTTGTTATAGCCGTTGGTCCAGGAGAACTGGTCCTGCAGCGACCACACAAAGTAACCGTCGACGTTTACGCCGCCGTCGATTGCCTTGAGGATCCATGCGAGATGCTGACGCATATAGTCGATGCGAGGAGCGTCGTCGATAAAGCCGTCCTCAAAGTCGTCCTTATAGCCCATGCCGTTCTCGGTGATGTAGATCTTCTTGTAGTTGGGGTAATCGTTCTTAATGCGCAGCAGCAGGTCGTACAGGCCCTCGGGATAGATGATCCAGTCCCAATCGGTGGTGGGAACGCCTTCGCGCACGCATGACTCACCAACGCCCTTGAGGAACCAGCGCGAGGAGCCCTTGTCGCCGGTGCCATTGTGGTTGATGTCGTTTTCGCCCTCGGCAGCACGCAGGAACTGGCACTTGTAGGTGTTGACGCCCAGGCAATCGTTGTAGGGGAGCGCGGCGGTCAGCGCGGCGATGTCCTCGTCGCGGATGTCGAGCTCGCCGCCGGCGATATGGGCCAGCTTGGTCGCAGCCTCCAAGGTATCAGCTGCATAGTGGCCGCGGAAGGTGGCGTCGAGTACCCAGCGGTTGTTGATGACATCGGCCATGCGAGCTGCCTCGCAGTCGGCAGCGCTGTTGGGATCGAGGGGATACTTGGGCTCCAGGTTCTGGACAATGCCGATCTCGCCCTCAAAGCCGCCCTCATGGAAGGCGACGACAGCCTTGGCGTGGGCCACCATCATGTTGTGCATGAGCTGGAAGGCCTTGTCCAGGCGATACTTCTCGCCGTGCGGCCAGTTGCCGACGATAAAGCTGCCCTCGGCGGTCGCGGGAATCTCGTTAAAGGTGAACCAGTGCTTGACCTCGGTGAACTCGGCAAAGCAGAACTTGGCGTACTCGACAAAGGCGTCGATCGTCGTGCGCGTCAGGAAGCCCTCGCCGCCGTTCTGGTAAAAGGCCTCGGGCGTATCGAAGTGATCGAGCGTGACATAGGGGATAACGCCAGCTTTGTTGCAGGTGGCGAAAAGCTCGTGATAGAAGGCAACACCCTCGGGGTTGATCTCGCCGGTGCCACTGGGGAAGATACGGCTCCAAGCGATGGAGACGCGGATACCGTTGATGCCGAAGCGCTGGCACAGGTCGATATCGACCGGGTACTTGTTGTAGAAATCGCTTGCGGGATCGGGGGAGAAGCGACCCTGGGCTGCCAGGAAATCGTCCCAGGGCACTTTGCCCTTGCCGTGCGTACGGGTCTCGCCCTCAACCTGGTAAGCAGCGGTGGCGCCGCCAAACACAAAGCCGTCGGGGAACTGCATGGGGTTGGTCATGAGTCATCCTTTCTGTGGGATACGAATAGGGACAGGTGCCCGAACTGGGGATCCGGGCACCAACAGAGGGAGGAACTAGTCGAGGTTCTCGCGGAGCCACTTGATGGCGCCAGCGGGGTCGCGAGTAAGGTCGATATATTCCTTACCACGCGGGGCGAGCAGCTTAATGCCCAGACGATCGGTGTCGGCCTTCATGTCGTTGTAGTAGCTACGAACCTGCGGGGCGAGCACGATGACGTCGTACTGATCCATGATGGCAGTGTGCTGACCATAGGCGCCTGCGGAGGAAGCGATGTTCTCTCCGGTCTGTGCGGCACCTTCCTTGATGGCGTTGGCGAGCATGGCAGAGGTGCCGGCGCCGGCGCACAGGACGAGGACCTTCAGGCCATCGACATCCTTCTTGGCGGATGCATCGGCAGCGGGCTCGGGCTGATCGGCGACAGGCTTGCTGTCGGCGGCAGCGGCGGTCGGCTCGACGGAAGCGGTGGTCTGCTCGACAGCGGGCGCAGAGGTGCTGGCGGCGATGGTGGCAGCACCATCGGACTCGAGACCCAGCTCGGCGGCACGCTCGGCCTCCTGGTCGCAGAGCAGCTTATCGTACGCCTTCAAGAACGGCAGGTAGATGATGGCGTCCAGCAAGATGATGATTGCGACAAACACCAGGGCGATAAGCTGGAAGTTCGTGGTGATGAAGATGCCGATGGGGGCAGGGGTGGCCCAAGGCACCACGAAGGAGAAGCCGTTCATGCCCACGTTGTCGATAAAGAACTTGGCAACGCTTACGTTGACGCAGCCGGCGGCAACAAAGGGGATGAGCATGTAAGGGTTAAGGATCATCGGCGCGCCAAAGAGCAGCGGTTCGTTGACGGCGAAGGCAACAGGAACAATCGAGGCCTTACCGACGGCTTTGAGCTGCTTGGACTTCATAAAGAGAATCAGCAGAAGCGGCACGATGAACGTGGCGCCGGTGCCGCCGAACTCACCCACGAGCGACATGTTAAAGGTGAGGGAGTGTGCGGGGTGGCCGCCTGCCAGCAGAACCTGCAGGTTCTCGGCCTGGTTGGCAAGACGGATGGGGTCGATGCCCGGCTGGACAATCGAGGGGCCGTGGACGCCGATGAACCAGAAGAACGCGGTGGCTGCCTGAATAAGGATGAGTCCGGGGTAGGTCTCTGCTGCAGTGAAGAGCGGGGAGAGCAGCTTGATGAGCAGCTCGGAGAACGGAACGCCCATGAGGTTGCGCACGACGACATCGATGATGCCGCAGATAATGACGGCGCCGCCAAAGGGGATGATGTCGCGGAAGTTCTGAGCGATGGCGCCCGGGACCTCCTTGGGCAGCTTAATGGTCAAATCGCGCGAGACGCAGAATTTGTAGACCCACACGGTGATGAACGCGGCGATATAGGCCGAGAACAGACCGCGCGTGCCCATGCTGGTGCAGTCGAAGACCGAAAGCTCGGAGCCGTTGAACTTGGTGGTGAACTGCGTAACGGCGAGCAAAAGCATACTGCACTGGGCGGCCACCATGGTGGAGCCGTCGTTGAGCACTTTGCCGGCGGGCATGCGACGGTTCATGGAAGCCGTAAAGTTCTTGGCAGTGGTGCCGGCAACCATGATGCCCATGACGCCCATGGTGAAGTTGTACAGCTTGTTGCACCAGTCGGTGAGCGGCTGGGGCAGCGTGATGCCGACTACGCCGGGAAGGGTGGCAATGAGCAGGAAAATCGAAGAGGTGAGGACGATGGGCATGCACCCAAGGAATCCGTCCTTAATAGCCTGGAGGTAGATGTTCCTCGAGATCTTCTCAAAGAACGGCTGGTGCTTTTCGAGCATCTTTACGATGGCGTCCATAGAGCTCCTTTGCTACTTGATGCGCGATGCATGTGGATGGAACTGGTCGTCGATGGATGGTCAGGACTGCCCGGAAACCTTCCTGCTTAGGGAAGGCATTGCGAAATGACAACGTTGTCATTTCGTTAATGACAACGTAAGACATTTTTGGAAGAGCAACAAGGATTTACGGGTGAGTGGTCGATATTGTCCGGTAAACGGTTGATTTATCAGTCAAGCAGGTAGTGTATGCTAGAACGCAAAAAACAAGTGATAGAGAACCGAGTGGAGAAGCAGTGGCAACGATGGACAAGAAAAATGTCTCGATGAACGATGTGGCGATTGCCGCGGGTGTTTCTCTCAAGACGGTGTCGCGTGTGATCAACGAGCCCGATAGCGTGCGAGAGTCGACACGCGATAAGGTTCATTCGGCCATGGAGGCGCTCGGGTTTCGAACCACCTTTGCCGCGCGTTCGCTCAAGTTAGGCCGTTACGGATGCATCGGCGTCGTGCTGTTTCACTTGTCGGGCGGTGCCGTGGACATGATTGACGGTATCGCCGGTGCCGCCGAAGAACGCGGCTTTGCGCTCACGATGATCAAAAAGCGGGCAGGGGAGAAGATGACCCTTGCCGATGCGGCGCGTAGGATGTCGCAGCTGCCTGTTGATGGCATGATCTTCAACCTGCGTCAGATGGTCGATGACTTTGATACCTTTGAGGCACCGAAAGACCTCAAGACGGTGATTATCACGCCGATGGAGCATCCTACCTGCTCTACCGTTAGTGACGATCAAGAGGGTGGTGCGCGCATGGCGTGCGAGTACTTCTTAAATCGCGGGCACAAGAACGTGTACTTCGTCTCTGGTAAGAAAGAGGCGCTGTCGAGCCAGTGTCGTATGAAAGGTTGGCGTGCGGCACTCGAGGCGCGTGGCATTGAGCCGCCCGAGCCTCTGCAAGGCGATTGGAATGCGGATAGTGGCTATGCCGCGGGCCTTGTGCTTGCCGAAAAGCCCGATTGCACGGCGGTCCTCGCTGCTAACGACTGCATGGCAAACGGCGTGATGATGGCTCTACGTGACAAGGGTCTGAGTGTGCCCGATGATGTGTCCGTGATTGGCTTTGATGACGAGCTTTACAAGACGATACCTAATTCGATTCTGACGTCGGTGAAGTTTCGCCACCGCGAGCTGGGCGTCCGTGCGCTCAACGAGGTCGTTGCGGGCCTAGAAGCCCCGAGCTCCAGAAGCCGTACGCTCGTCTCGGGCGTGTTGGTCGAGCGTTCCAGCGTAAAGGACCTGCGGGCGTAGACGTGCTCGGCTCGTTCATCTCAATCTGTAACAACCAGACGTCCAAAACCGGTTTTAGTGTTACGGATTTAGACAATTCGGCCCCGCCTATTCCATTTGTCTCGATCTGTAACAGTTAAGGGTGAAATAACCAGCTAGATGTTACAGATCTAGATTGATTGGATTGACCCATCTGTTTGTCTCGATCTGTAACATCTAAGCGGTCAAAAGCGGTCTACATGTTACAGATTGAGATTTTCGGCTTGGCCTGTGCGTTCACCTCGATCTGTAACAGCTAGGACCGAAAAACTCGGCTAGATGTTACAGATTGAGATGAACAGGAGGACGGGTGCGGTCTAAACAAAATGGCCCGCGCATCATACATCGATGCACGGGCCATTTATTGTCTGCGAGCGGCAGGTGGTGTCAGCGTCTTATGCCTCGAGGTTTTCCTCGATCCAGGCGACGGCACCCTTGGGATCCTTAGTGAGGTCGATGTACTGTTTGCCCTTGGGCGACAGCAGCGTGATGCCCAGGCGGTCGGTGTCGGCCTTCATTTCGTTGTAATAGGTGCGAACCTGCGGAGCCAGGACGATGACGTTGTACTGGTCCATGATGGCGTAGTGACTGCCGTAGGCACCGGCGTTGGCGGTAATGTCGATGCCCAGCTCGTCGGCGCCTTCCTTAAGCGCGTTGGCGAGCAGTGCAGAGGTGCCGGCGCCAGCGCACAGAACCAGAACCCTCAGATCCTTGCCCTTAAGGGCGGACGGAGCTGCGGAGGCCTCAGTGGCAGAAGCGGTCTCGACAACAGGAGGCTCAACGGCGGGGGCGTCAGCGGTCTTGACGGTCTTGGTCTCCTCGGCCTCTTCTTCGGCCAGGGTCTCGGCCTCCTGCTTGCACAGGACGTTGTCGTAGGCCTTGCAGAACGGGTAGTAGATCAAGAAGTCAACGACCAGCAGGACGACAACCAGGACCAGAGAGATCGGCTGGAAGTTGGTGTCGATGAAGGTGCCGATCGGTCCGGGGAGTGCCCACGGCATGGCATAGATAAAGCCGTTCATACCCAAAAAGTCGATGAAGAACTTACCAATGAGGACGTTGGCCACGGGGGCAAACAGGAACGGAATCAGGAAGTACGGGTTGAGGATGATGGGCGCGGCGAACAGCAGCGGCTCGTTGACGGCGAACATCACGGGTACGACAGAGGCTTTGCCGACGGCCTTGAGCTGCTTGGAGCGCATAAAGAGCAGGAAGATGATCGGGACAATGAACGTGGCGCCGGTGCCGCCGAGTTCGCCGATGTAGTTACCGAAGTTCTCGGTCAGGGCGAGGGCGGGGTGACCGCCGGCCTGCAGCGTGGCGAGGTTGGTGGTGATGTTGCCAAACAGCGCGGCGTTGAGGGCGGGCTTAACGACCGAGGGGCCGTGGATGCCCATGAACCAGAACAGCGGGATCATGAACCAGATGAGGGCGAGGCCGGCGTAGGAATCGGCAGCGGCGAACAGCGGGCTCACCAGCGTGGAGATGACGTTGGCAAACGGGACGGCCAAGCAGGTGCGGCAGATAACGTCGATGACGGCGACAAACAGGATGGAGAAGCTGAAGGCGAAGATGTCGCGGAAGTTCTGGGCGATGGCGCCGGGGACTTCTTTGGGCAGCTTGATGGTGATGTCTCGCTTAATGCAGAAGGCATAGATGTTGACCGTGGCAAATGCGGCGACAAAGGAGCTCAGCAGGCCCTTGGTGCCCATGTTGTCGGTAAAGAACACCGAGACGTCGGCGCCGTCGATCTTGGCGCTCGTCTGGGTAACGGCCAAGATGAGCATAGCGCACATGGCGGCGACCATGGTGCTCGTGGCGTTGATAGCCTTGCCGGCAGGCATGCGGCGGTTCTTGGAGCCGGTCAGCGCGCTTGCGGTGGTGCCGGCGACCATGATGCCCACGACGCCCATCGTGAAGTTGTAAACCTTGTTGCAGAAGTTCACGACGTCGACGTTCCACCAGTCGGGCAGCGTAAAGCCGCCGACCGTGGCGACAACGCCCGGCAGGGTCGAAATAAGCAGGAAGACAGAAGAAGACAGGATGATGGGCATTGCTGCCAAAAAGCCGTCTTTAATGGCCTGAAGGTAGATGTTCTTAGAGACCTTGTCGAAGTACGGCTGACCTTTCTCCAAGAACTTAACGATCGATTCCATAGTTCACGCTCCTCTTTGCATGAAATCTTAATGGCATGGACGTTGAAAACCTATATGGTCTCCCGCTTGCTAAAAGCCCGGGTGCAGGCGGGGTCGGTCCCAGGGGGAGAGAGGGGAGCGGCTGGGTTTGTATCGCATAGGGCCGCTCCCTTCTCGGGAGAAAGCGAGGCGATGCGCTACTGCGCGTCCGCCATAGTGTCGGCGAGCTCCTTGTACCAGAGTGCCGACTGCTTGATGTAGCGTTTTTGCGTGTCGAAGTCGATGTAGAACAGGCCGTAGCGCTTGTTATAGCCATTGGCCCACGAGAACTGGTCCTGCAGGCTCCAGATAAAGTAGCCCTGGACGTCGACGCCCTCGGCGCGCGCCTGGAGCACCTTCTCCATGTGCTGGTCGACAAAGTCGATGCGCTCGGGATCGGCGACGATGCCGTTTGCGTCGGGCTCGGGGTCCTTGTGGCCCAGGCCGTTTTCGGTGATATAGATGACGGGGAGGTTGGGATAGGTGGCGCTGATGTGCTTGAGCGTGTCGTAGAGGCCTTGCGGGTAGATGAGCCAATCCCAGTCGGTGGTGGGGATACCCGGCATATCGACCTGCTGCCCGACGCCCTTAAACTTAAAGCACGAGGTGCCCTTGTCTCCGGTGCCGTTAAAGCTGTTG
Organism: uncultured Collinsella sp.; assembly: GCA_900542335.1. Lineage (GTDB taxonomy): Bacteria > Actinomycetota > Coriobacteriia > Coriobacteriales > Coriobacteriaceae > Collinsella. Next base: position 4,511 of record UQNG01000005.1, on the reverse strand, counting down.
GTGGACTCGCCATCGTAGGCGGCGATAAACGCCGACTGATAGTAGTTGAGGCCGAACATATCGTTGCGGGGCGCCGCCTTGGCGAGCTCCTCCATGTCGCTGTCCTCAACCGTAAGTGTGGCGTTGTTGGCACGCAGAATCTCGTTGATGAGTGAGAGGGTGCGCGCGGAGTAGTGACCCAGGAAGGCGCCGTCCATGATGAAGTCGGTGTAGAAGGCGTTGTACAGGTCGGCGGCGTGCTGGTCGGCGGGCGAGTCGGTGGCAGGATATGCCGGCGTCAGGACGTTGACCATGCCAATGCGTCCGCCCAGGTGCTCGGTCTCGTCAAGATCTTTATACAGGTTGACGGCGCGGGCGTGGGCAACGAGCTCGTTGTGCTGGCTCTGGATGCCGCTCGTCACATCAAAGTGATGGTTGGGCGGGAAGTTGCCTTGGATGTATTGGGAGTGCGAGAGGCTGATGAGCTCGTTGATGGTGAACCAATTCTTGACCTCGCGGAACTCGCGGAAGCAGAACTCGGCATAGCGCACATAGGCGTCGACGGTCTTGCGGTTGAGCCAGTCGCCCTGGTTGAATAGGGCGGCGGGGGAGTCAAAGTGATGCAGGGACACATAGGGCTCGACGCCATACTTTTTGCAGCAGGCGAACAGCTCGTGGTAGTGCTTAACGCCCTCGGCGAGGGGCTCGGCATCGTCGCCGTTGGGGAAGATGCGGGTCCAGGCGATGGACACACGGATGGCGTTGAGTCCATGCTCGGCAGAAAGGCGGATATCCTCCTCGTAGCGGTTGTAGAAATCACTGGCCGGGTCGGGCAAAAAGCGACCCTGGGCGACAAGGTAATTGTCCCACATGGTCTTACCCTTGCCTGCCACCTTCGTGGAACCTTCCGTTTGGTACGCGGCGGTTGCGGCGCCCCAAACAAAGCCCTTCGGCAGCTGCTGTACGCGGTTTAGCAAAGACATATGCATACACCCTCTCGTCTCGCTGTTCGATATTGTTCGTTTGCGCTCAGGAGGCTCCCTGGTTGGCGTTCAGCGGTGAAAAAGCCCGATAAACACTATCTTAAAATGATTAGAACCAAAATGAGCACGTGAATATTTGACAATGAGCACGTTAACATCCGGCTGGGATGTATAGAAACAAAACAACTTCAAACAGTCGCGAACGGTTGTATTTGTTCGGTAAGCGGTTTTGATTGACAGAAGTTTTCATGTTGTGGTATATGGCTCGGGTATCATGAGCACGTTATCAATGTATGTACGATGCGCCATGGGCGCGGGGAATAGTTGGGAAGCAGGTTAGCGTGGAAGGCATGGTTCAGCAGACAAGGAATGGTCGTTCGGCGAGCGCGGCAGAGGTTGCGGCGCTCGCTGGCGTGAGCCGCCAGACTGTGTCTCGCGTGGTCAACGGTATGCCCAACGTGACGGAAAAGACGCGCAAGCGTGTGCTGGCCGCCATGGAAGAGCTGGGCTTTCGTCCCAATTTTGCTGGAGCGGCGTTGCGCGGCGGGTCGTATCGTTCTATTGGTCTGTGCATGTACAACATCACACGTGTCGGTAACCTGGCGACGCTCGAGGGTATCATGCAAGCGGCGCGCGAGCACGATTTTGCCGTCACTATGATCGAGATGGGCGGCGACAAGCCCTATGCACTTGCCGATGCCTCGCGCCGCATGGTCGAGCGACCCGTCGACGGCATGATTCTCAACATGAACCGCATGGCTCCCGATTTTGAGGAGTTTGTTCCCCAGCCGGGAGTGCGAACGGTCATCCTGTCCATGTATGCGCATCCGCGCTGCACGACGATCGACTCCGACCAGTATGGTTCGTGCGAGCTGTTGACCAATTATCTGCTGGAACATGGTCACTCGAATATGCGGTTTGTGGCGGGTCCGGAAAGCTCGATTTCCTCGCGTTTTCGTGAGGCCGGTTGGCGCGATACGCTGGGTCGTGCTCATGTCGATGCCGCTCCGATGCTGCGTGGCGATTGGAGTGCGGACAGTGGGTACGCCATGGGCGAGCGGATTGCCGCCGAGGTGCTTGCCGGCGGGTCGCAGGCGCCGACTGCCGTGCTTGCGGCAAATGACCAGATGGCGCTGGGTGTTATCGCCGCGCTCGAGAACGCGGGCCTGTCCGTGCCCGACGACGTGAGCGTGGTTGGTATCGACGACGCACTCGAGGGACTTGTTCCTCACAATCGGCTGACGACGCTGCGATTTGATTTGCGCGGTGTCGGTAAGCTTGCGTTTGAGGCGGCGATTGGAGAGAACTCGTCTATCGAGGCGATTCATGTGCCGAGTACGTTGGTCGAACGCTCGACTGTTAGGGACATACGGGGTTAGGTCCTACTCCGTTTGTCTCGGTCTGTAACAGGTAGACGGTCAAAAGCGGGCTACGTGTTACAGATTTAGATTCTTCGGAAAGAGCAATCCTGTTCATCTTAATCTGTAACAGTTAGGACCGAAAAACTCGGCTAGATGTTACAGATTGAGACAAACGTGCGGTACGGTCTGCCCAAAAAAGGCCGGGGGCGGCGCGTCGTGTGACGTGCCGCCCCCGGCTGAGAAATGGGGACAGGTTGTGTGAGCGGGGCAATCCCGCTAGTCGCAAGCCACTAGTCCAGACGACGGGTCTGCGCTACGCGCTTGTACCAGTAGGCGCTTGCCTTAGGCGTGCGCTTCTGGGTCTCAAAGTCAACGTAGAAGAAGCCATAGCGCTTGTTGTAGCCATTGGTCCAGGAGAACTGATCCTGCAGGCTCCACAGGAAGTAGCCACCCACGTTGACGCCCACCTCCATGGCCTTAAGCAGCCAGCGCAGGTGCTGCTCGATGTAGTCGATGCGCGGCTGGTCGTCCACAAAACCGTCCTTGTAGGGGTCCTTGTAGCCCATGCCGTTCTCGGTAATGAAGATCTGCTTGTAGTTGGGATAGCGCTGCTTAATGTAGACGAGCAGGTCGAACAGGCCCTCGGGATAGATAATCCAGTCCCAGTCGGTGGTGGGGATGCCGGGCTTGTTCACATGCTCGCCAATGCCCTTGACGCGCCAGCGGCCGGTGCCCTTCTCGCCCGTACCGTTGTGGTGCAGGTCGTTCTCGCCGTCGTAAGCCTTGAGGAAGCGGCACTGGTAGTTGTTGACGCCCAGGTAGTCGTTGTAGAGCGCGGCCTCGCGCATAATCTCGAGGTCCTCGTCCAGGATTTCGATGGTGCCGCCCGAGATGGCCGCCAGGCGGTTGGCGCACTCGAGGGTGTCGGGAGCATAGTCGCCGCGGAAGGTGGCGTCGAGCAAGAACTGGTTCTGCAGCACGTGCTCGTTATTGGCGGCTTTGATGTCGGCAGGGTCGTTCTCGTTGAGCGGGTATTTAAACTCCAGCGACTGGATGACGCCGATCTTGCCCTTAAAGCCGCCGTTGTGGAAGGCCAGTACGGCCTTGGCGTGGGCGAGCATCATGTTGTGCTCGCACTGAAAGGCCTCGGCAAGATGCGCCTTGACGCCGCCGGGGAAGGTGCCCTCGATGTAGGTGTTGGAGGCGTCGGCCCAGATCTCGTTAAAGGTGAACCAGTAGGTCACCTGGTCGGCGTACTCCTTAAAGCAGAAGGTGGCAAAGTCCACAAAGGCGTCGATGGTCTCGCGGTTGAGGAAGTCGCCCTTCTCAAAGAGAGTCAGCGGCGTGTCAAAGTGGTGCAGCGTGACGAACGGCTCAACGTGGTGCTTGTGGCACTCGGCGAAGAGGTCATGGTAGAACTGAACGCCCTCGGGGTTAATCTCGCCGGTACCGTTGGGGAAGATACGGCTCCAGGCGATGGAGAGGCGAATGCCGTTGATGCCAAACTCCTCGCACAGCTCCAAGTCGACGGGGTACTGGTTGTAGAAGTCCGAAGCGGGATCGGGGGAAAAGCGCCCCTGGGCCTCCAGGAAGTCGTCCCAGGCAACCTTGCCCTTACCGTGAGTGCGGGTCTCGCCCTCTACCTGGTAGGCAGCGGTGGCGCCGCCAAAGACAAAGTCCTCGGGAAACTGCGCGGGCGGGTTGGTGACGCTAGCAGGGTTAACGGACATGATGAAATATCCAATCGTCTAAATTGAAGGGCCAACCGGTCTTGGATGATCGGCTGGCCCTGAGCGTTACTTACTTCGAGAGTTGCTCGCTTACGAAGGCGAGAGACTTGTCACCGTTCTGGGAGAGCTCGATGTACTGCTTGCCACGGCAGGCGACGCACTTGTTGCCCACGCGCTCGCAGTCCTTCTGCAGGTCGGCCAGGTAGCTTGCGGCCTGCGGGGCCAGTACGACCAGGTCAAAGTCGGGGAGCATGTCGACGTGGTTGCCATATGCCTCGGCAGCGGTCTCAAGATTGATGCCGCGCTCTTTAGCAGCCTTGGCCAGCGCGTTGGCGAGCAGGCCCGAAGTTCCGCCGCCCTGGCAGAGCACGAGCACGCGCTTGCCGTTGAGGTCGCTGGTGGCCGTTGCCTCGGCAGCGGGTGCTTGGGGAGGGGCGGGGGGGGGCGGTCATGGGCCT
>UQNG01000004.1:0-56457 GCA_900542335.1 uncultured Collinsella sp. | reverse complement strand
GCCCACCGCTGCTTGCGACCAAATTCCCGGACCGGCACCGGCTTCGGCACCCGCAGCAGCCCCAACCCCCGCACCTGCAGCGCCCGCCATCCCCAAGGACTTCCCCGTCGATTTCACAACCGAGATCTTCTGCCCCGGCCCGCTTCTGCACCAGCTGTCAACCTATCTCCCCTACGGCGCCGACACCCTCGGCATCGTCGGCGAGTACTACTGGATCGCCCGCGAGCGCGGTACCATCGAGGTCGCGCGAAACCGCGCAAGCTTCCCCCTGCGCTACACGCAGGCCGGCGAGCGCCGCGAGGTTACCGTGCGCATCCGCCGCAACACCACCGGCGGTCTCGGAGCCGCCTGGACCATCGATAAAGTCGAGCCTTCTACCAAGTAACAAAAAGGGACGATAGCCCTCAAGGTTATCGTCCCTTTCTCGTTAGGTCACCTGAGCTCGACTAATCGCGCGTGAGCTTGCGGTGGATACGATGCGGCTGGGCTGCGTCCTCGCCCAGGCGCTCGATGCGGTTGGCCTGATAGGCCTCGAAGTTGCCCTCGAACCAATACCAGTTGCCCGGATTTTCATCGGTGCCCTCCCACGCCAGAATGTGCGTGGCGACGCGGTCCAGGAACATACGGTCGTGGCTAATGACCACCGAGCAGCCCGGGAACTCGAGCAGCGCCGCCTCGAGCGAGGACAGCGTCTCGACGTCGAGGTCGTTCGTGGGCTCGTCGAGGAGCAACAGGTTGCCGCCCTGCTTGAGCGTGAGCGCCAGGTTCAGACGGTTGCGCTCGCCGCCGGAGAGCACGCCAGCGCGCTTCTGCTGGTCCTGGCCCTTAAAGCCAAAGCTCGCCACATAAGCGCGGCTCGGAACCTCAGTCTCGCCGACCATCATGTGGTCCAGGCCATCCGAGACGACCTCCCACAGGTTCTTATCGGAGTCGATGCCGGAACGGTTCTGGTCGACGTAAGAAATCTTGACGGTCTCGCCCACCTCGAGCTCACCCGAAGTCAGCGGCTCCAGACCAACAATCGTCTTAAAGAGCGTAGTCTTGCCCACGCCGTTGGGGCCGATGACGCCCACGATGCCGTTACGCGGCAGGGTGAACGAAAGGTCATCGATGAGCACGCGACCGTCGAACTCCTTGTGCAGGTGATGGGCCTCGAGCACCTTATTGCCCAGACGCGGGCCGACAGGGATGCGAATGTCAGTCCAGTCGAGCTTCTGGCTAGCGCGCGCCTCAGCCTCCATCTCCTCGTAGCGGGCCAGACGGGCCTTGTTCTTGGCCTGACGGGCCTTGGGCGAGCTGCGCACCCACTCGAGCTCGGCCTCCATGCGCTTGGCGAGCTTGGCGTCGCGGTTGCCCTGTGCCTCGATACGGGCGGCCTTGGTCTCCAGATACGTGGAGTAGTTGCCCTTGTAGGGATAAAGGTGGCCGCGGTCGACCTCGCAGATCCACTCGGCAACGTTGTCCAGGAAGTAGCGATCGTGTGTGACGGCAAGCACCGCGCCCTGGTAGTTGTGCAGGAAGTGCTCGAGCCACAGGATCGACTCGGCGTCCAGGTGGTTCGTGGGCTCGTCGAGCAGCAGCAGGTCGGGAGCCTCGAGCAGCAGCTTGCACAGGGCCACGCGGCGGCGCTCGCCGCCGGAAAGTACGTTGACCGGCATGTCGGAATCGGGCAGCTGCAGGGCGTCCATGGCCTGGCCGAGCTTGGAATCGATATCCCAGCCGTCGGCGGCGTCGATCTCGTCCTGGAGCTTGCCCATCTCGGCCATGAGGGCGTCCATGTCGCAATCCGGGTCGCACATCTCCTCGCCGATCTTATTGAAGCGATCGACCTTGGCGATCATGTCGCCAAATGCCATGCGCACGTTCTCGATGACGGTCTTGTCGTCGTCGAGCGGCGGCTCCTGCTGCAGGATACCCACGGTGTAGCCGGGGGTGAGCCTGGCATCGCCGTTGGAGACCTCCTCGATGCCGGCCATGATCTTGAGCAGGGTCGACTTGCCCATACCGTTGGGGCCCACGACGCCGATCTTGGCACCGGGGTAGAAGCTCAGGGTCACGTCGTCAAGGATCACCTTGTCGCCATGGGCTTTACGAGCCTGATACATCTGGTAGATAAACTCTGCCATTTGCCTGTTTTATCCTTTCTACCTGCTGTTTCCCTATTCTTGTTTCGCTTTAGTGGAAACGAAATGAGAAAACCAGCTCTGAAACTTAACGAAAAAGGGGCATGGTTGCCCACACCCCCTAATACTACCTGGGAAAAGTCCCCCTTAACACACTATGAACTGCGTACGCTAGTTTTCCGCAACCTTAACGAGCGGCTCGCTGCGATTTGCGCCACAGCAGATACGAGTAGACGTAGACGGCTCCAACCGAACCAAACGCCAGAACCGCAATCACCGCGGCGACGACTTCACTCGAAAGCACGCTGCCTGCCACGCCCATCACAATCAGGCCAAAGCCCAGCACCATAAAGCAGGCACCGCCAAAGCGCTGCGTACGGCGCCAGTTCTCGGGATTGGCAAGCGCCCAAGGCGTCTTGATACCGAGCGTATAGTTCTGCTTCACACGCGGCAAGTAGTTGCCTACGCCGATGAACAGCAAACCGACAACACCGGAAATCAGCACGTTGACCGAACCGACCGCCGGCACCACGCCCCAGACCGTAAGCTCTCCCAGCCAGCTTATGGCGCACATGAACAAGGTGAAGGCGATTACGAAGCCCTGATAGAACTTGCCCGAGGTTCGATATGCCTCACCTTTGGGATCGATGCGCGGCACCACGCAGAACATTGCGAGAAGCACCAGAGGCAGCACGCCGAGCGCGGAGGCCATCCAGCTGGGACCCCAACCGTCGACGGCGCCGTTCGCGCCCCAGTGCGTGGGAATCTGCCCAGGCAAGCTCGGCATCACCATGAGATGCGCTACGACATTGGCGACGCACAGAGCGACCAGCGCAATCCACACGCGCGACGATACCCCCGTGGGGTGAATGCCCTTGTTTTCGTTATTCATCCTTATCACCTTCCGTGTTTGTAAAGCCCATAAACCAACCGATCAAGTCCTGCATGACGGTAGTGTTTAAGCTGTATACGATGTTTTGACCATGACGTTCGTCGGTTACCAACCCGGCGTTTTTGAGCGTCGCCAAGTGATGGCTCAGCGACGGCTTACTGATATCGAAATGCTCGGCAAGCTCCCCCGCCGTGCAATTGCCCTCGCGCAGCAACTCCAAAATGCGCCGTCGCGTTGGATCGGCAAGCGCCTTAAAACCCTCTCCCGGCATAAGACCCCCTTTCATCATCTCTCATGACGCGCACACTATACTCGATATTTAGATGTTTGTCTAACTATCTAACCGCAATGCTTCAAACCACATCAAAGCAAACGCCATCGCAGCCTATGGGCGATTACCTATAATGGCGATAGCTAGAACACGATTCACTTCCCCATCGGAGGATGTCTATGACTGAAACCACAGCCGCAACTCCCAACGAGACACGCGACACCAAGCTCGAGATCATCATGGGCCGCAAGGCACTCGATAAGCTCGCCGATGCTACGGTGCTGGTGCTCGGCTGCGGAGGCGTGGGCTCCAACTGCTGCGAGGCACTCGCCCGCGGCGGCATTGGTCATTTCGGCATTCTGGACAAGGACATCGTCGCGCCCAGCAATATCAATCGCCAGGCCATCGCCTTTCACAGCACCATCGGCAAGCGCAAGGTTGACGTGATGGAAGCCATGATCCACGATATCAATCCTGCCGCCACCGTCATCAAACGTACCGAATACCTGCTGAGCGACAACATCGATGATTTCTTCGCGAGCGTTTTGGAGCAGACGGACGGCAAGCTCGACTACGTCGTCGACGCCATCGACACCATCTCGGCCAAGCTCACCATTGCCAAATATGCTCAGGACCACGACATTCGTTTGGTTAGTTCCATGGGCGGGGCCAACAAGCTCCATCCCGAGTGCCTCCGCTTTGCCGACATCTTCGATACGGTACGTGACCCCATGAGCCGCATCATGCGCAAAGAATGCAAGAAGCGCGGCATCAAGAGCCTGCACGTACTGTTTAGCTGCGAGGAATCGGTTAAGACACAGCCCCGCGACCCTTCCAACATCCACGAGCGCACCGAGCTGGGAACCGCCAGCTTTATGCCGCCCATCATGGGCCAGATGATCGCCGGCGAGGTTATCCGCCAGATCAGCGGTCGCGGCATCGAGCGCGTGCGCGCCGATGGCCAGCGCCTAGACTAGCGGAGCGCACCGAGATGGAGCCCCGGTTATTTGATGCACACTGCCATCTTGATTTAATGGCCCACCCGGACGCCGTTGCCGATGAGGCAACGGCGCTGGGCTTGGGTCTATTTGATTGCGGCGTCGATCCACGCGACTTTTCGGCCGCAAACGAGCGCGCTCGTCGCCACCCGGGCATCATCGCCGGCGTTGGGCTTCACCCCTGGTGGCTCGCCGATGGCCACTGCGGTTTTGCCGAAGTCAATCTGCTTTGCGAAGTTGCTGCCCAAGAACGCTACATCGGCGAAGTCGGACTCGACTTTTCCGCGCGCTTTGCTGGAAGTGAGCCGCTACAAATACAGGCACTTAACCGGCTCTGCGATGCGCTCGTGCAGCATCCTCTTACCGGGCGCGTGATATCAATTCACGCCGTTCGTTCGGCAGGAGCCGTACTGGACGTCCTCGAATCGCATGGACTACTCATCCCAAACCCCGACTCCCCCGCTATCATCTTCCACTGGTTTAGCGGCACTTCGGACGAACTCACCCGCGCGCGTAATGCGGGCTGCTTTTTTTCCGTCAACGAACGCATGCTCGCGACCAAGCGCGGTCGCGAATACGCACGACAGATTCCACTCGACCGCCTACTGCTCGAGACCGATGCGCCGGCCGAGCCAAACACAGAAACAAGCACGCAGTCGCTCATCAGGTCGCTCACAAGGACCTCAGAACGCATCACCTCGCTCAAAAACTGCAACGCAAAGCGCATCGAGTCGATAGTTTTAACAAATGCGCGCTCTGTTTTTGACCTTCGCTAACCCCTGGTGTGCAAAAAATGCCAAATATGAGTACTGCTACCGGAATGGATACATTTCTTTTAACTTTCCAACCGCCAGAATAATCTTCGATTGTCCGCTAATTAAAGCTTTTACAGTCATTCATCCTGCGTTTTCGCAAATCTTAAACCCCTCCAGACGCTCAAATCACGTCTGAAGGGGTTGATTTTGCTGCGACTAAATTAGTCACAGTACTCATATTTGGCATTTTTTGCACACCGGGTCCCGAGGAGGCGCCTGCACCTCCCCGGGACCGCTCGGCTATTCGACGATTGGTGCTCCGTGGCCCCAAGAACCTTCCATGCCGCACACGGTCGAGGCAAACCCGGCAGCAAAGTCGAGCGCGCGCTCGATGGCCTCGGCGCCATCTTCACCACGCTTGGCGGAATCGAGATAGCACATCAAAAACGAGGTAAGGAACGAGTCGCCCGCCCCCATGGTGTCCTTCATGTCCGTTACCGGTTTAGCCAGCTGGCGGTAATAACGCTCGCCGTCGTAAGCAATGCAGCCCTCGGCGCCCGCCGTAGCCGACACAAAACGCGGACCCAAGCCCTTCACCCATGCCAGACGCTCGCGGATCTCGTCCTCACTCGCGGCATCCGCCGCACTAAAGAAAGCGAAATCGACGTAGGGCGCAATCTGCTCGTAGTACTCGTCGGTAGAGTCGTCCGAAAAGTCAAAAGAGACCGTGACGCCCGCAGCCTTCAACTTGGGCAGCTCGCGCTCGGTAAAGCAATAGTTGCCCGAATGAACCACATCGAACTGCTTCATGTACGCAAGGTCAAAGCGATCGAGGACATAGCGCGCATCGCCACGGATACCGCCCTCGTTGGAGCCAAGGAAGACACGGTCACCGTCAACGACGGTCACGCGAGCCGCTCCGTTCTCGCCAATCATCTGCTCGCACTTGTCAAGCTCGATACCCTCATCCTCGAGGCTTGCAATGACATGCTCGGCAGCGGCATCATTGCCAAAAATGCCCATGTATGCGGAGCGTGCGGCACCGCATTTCTTGGCATAAACGGCGAAGTTCACCGCATTGCCGCCGGGATACATGGTGTGGATATGCTCGTAGCGATCGACGACGTTGTCGCCAAATCCGAGCGCGTTAACGTTAAATGCCATGGCCTTTGCTCCTTCTAGTACTCGACAACACCCATATAGCGACGGAAATCGGGATCGTGATCAAACACCTTGCCGCGTGCAGCACGCAGCTCGCAGTTCATGGCGTAGAACAGCACCGGGTCCAGATAGGCACGGACGCTCGCCGGCACGGCTTCCATACCGTACTCCTTGGCATCGAGCACCATCAGCGTATCGGTATGCGTCTTAAGGAACGCCAGGGCGCGCTCGTCCATAGCACGGCACTCGCTGGAGCCCATCTGCAGGAAGTAAAAAACGCCATCCTGAGTAGCCTCGAAGGGGCCATGGAAGTACTCGGCAGAGTGGATGTAGCTGCAGTGCTGCCACTGCATCTCCATAAGAGAGCAGATAGCGAAACCGTAGGTCTGGCTAAAGTTGGGACCGCTGCCCAGAATATAGAAGAACTCGTGCTCCTGGCAAAGCTTGGCAAAACGATCGCCCAGCTCGGCATTTACCTTCTCACGTGCCGGGGGAAGAATCTTATCCATCTCGGCGATACCGGCATACATATCGGCAAGATCGGCGTAGCCCTCCTGCTGATCGAGCAGCTCGGCCGCAAGCGACAGCGAAATGCCAGCGGGGACCTCGGCCTGCGGCACGCCCTCGCCCCACGGGTAGACCCACGTGGTCCACTTGCCGGAGTCGATCTTAGATCCAGCGTTGTCGGTCTGGGCGATCACCGTAGCGCCGGCAGCAAGGGCAATCTCACAGCCCTCGACGACCTCGGGAGTGTTGCCACTATGGCTACAAGCGATGACCAGGGACTTCTCGCCCAGACGACGCGGACGCATGATATCGAACTCGCGAGCCGTATAGATATACGAAGTGAAGGTGGTTGCCTCGCGCTGCAGAAGCTCATGAGCCGGGATCAAATCGATCATGGAGCCGCCGCAAGCAATCCAGTAGACGCTGTCGAACTTGCCCTTCTCGGCAATTGCCTCTTTGATCAGATCGTGTGCGTTCATATCCAGTTCCTTTCTTGTTTGGCCGCAATCAATGACGTTGGTTGCGTGGCCGATAGTTGTTTTAGTCAATCAGATATTTCTCGAATGCGGCCATGTTCTTGGCATCTGCCGCCGCCGGGTCATCGTAGTAACGACCGTCCGTGATCTCCTGGCCCAGCATGCCGTCGAAACCATGGGCGTTGAGTGTGGCAACGAAGGCGTCCATATCGTGCTTGCCATCGCCCCACACCAGATGGCCATACGGGTCACCGTCGATAAAGTGCATCTCGTGAATTGCCCCATCACCAAAGGTGGCAAACCAGTCCTCGAGCGTCTCGCCAGCAACGCCCATCGCGGTTGTATCAACCATGGGCTGTAAGTACGGGCTCGCGACCTCGTCAATCATGCGCTTCGCATCGGAAACCGTCGTCACAAGGTTGCTCTCCTCGGGACGCAGGCTTTCCATCGTGAGCACCAGACCGTGCTCGCCGGCATACTCCGCCAGAATGGACAAGTGCTCGCGGCTGCGCTTCCAGGCTTCCTCGCGGTCCTCGTCCCAGTCGCCCCAGCCCGAGTTGATGGACATACGGTCGCACCCAAGTACCTCGGCAAGCTCAATGCCGTGTTTAAAGTACGCCAGACTGCGCTGTTCATGCAGCGGCTTGCGTGCGCAGTACTGCCAAGGATAGACAACGTTCTCGGGGCACAGAGTACGATACCTAAGCCCACGGTCTGCAGCCTTTTTCGCCAGGACCTCAGCCTCAAAGTAGCCCGTATGGTCGAGCGTCACATGCGGCTCTGCACACCACAGCTCAATGGACTCAAAGCCCAAGCGCTGCTGCACATCAAGGAAGTAATCGAGCGACCACATGATGTAGTGGATATTCATGCCCGCAATCTGCTCGCGGCGCAGCGTCGGTTTGGATTCAGACATCTTATGCCTCCTTATTTCGATCGAACACGATCTGTCCGTCCGACATCGTCATATCAACCGCAAGATCGCGTGCGTCGCGATAATCGAGGTCGAACACATCCCGATCGAGCACGCAGATATCGGCAAGCTTGCCAACCTCAAGCGTACCCAGCTCATCTTCGCGCATCAGGTCGTACGCGCCCCCGGCAGTCCAAGCGCACAAGAGCTCGACAAGCGTCAGCGTGTTGACCTCATTCACGGGCAGTCCATCGTCGAAGTATCCGCCGCACGCACTGTAGATTGACTCGCCCAAGCTCGGAATCAACAGCGGCAAATCCGTGCCACAGCACACTGTGCATCCGGAATCTTCCATGCCGCGGCGATTCCAGCTGTGCAAAAGTCGTGTCTCGCCAATTTGTCGACGCATCATCGACAGGCAATCCTCGCGCCGGTCCAGCGTCAGAATCTGCGGATAGACCTCGCAAATTCCACCTAACTTGCCAAACTCGACAAGATCGGTCGGGTCAGAGTTCTCGAGATCGGTAATCGCATGGCGGCGAAGCATCCGTCCATGCTCGTCTCGAGGCAGCGAGGCATAGAGCGCCACGGTGCGACGAACGGCACCATCGCCCTGGCAATGCAAGGAATATCGGAAGCCGTCAGCATCAATTGCACGCAGCTCGTTCTCAATCAGATCCCATTCGGGCTCCTCGACAACCGTCTTGCCGGCAGCGCCCGCATCGGCCGTGTCCTCATAGGGGTCAATCATCTCGGCAAGCCCCGCCCATACGCCGCGATCGGTCATACGGTTGAAGCCGGAAAAGCGAACGAACGGTCCCCGGAAGCGCTCTCGTGCCTCGCGGGCATATGCCAGATTTGCACCGGCACCCACCGGCTGCGACATCATAGAGACGCGAACCGTCAGCTCACCAGATTCCTCACGGCGAGCCATTTCGTCGGCAAAGCCGTAGTAGTCATCGAATGCCATCTCCTTGATGGCGGTAACGCCGCGTTCGTTAAGCATGCTCATGTAGTCCGAATACCCCGCACGCACTTCGGGCAGCGCGAGGAAATCGCTCATCATGCGCCAGATCTTCTCGGCATAGCACGCCTGCGGCGTAAAGCCGTATCGCGCACTGGCGGCAGCATTGAGAACGCAGGTCTCCGCACCCGGTGTAAAGCAGACGACAGGGATATCGCCAAAACAATCATCAAACACAGCTGCCGTATTTGCGTTCTCGGCATCCGATGCCAACGTTTCGGATAGGTTGTGGCCAAAAGCCGCCACGCAATCCGGATGATCTTCTTTCCATGCACGCAAGAGCGACACGGCCTCTTTGGCATCATCGATGCCGGACAGATCAGACCCCAACGTCCGCAGCGCCCAGCCTGTATAGAAGGTATGTACATCGGTCAGGCCAGGCATGACGGTGCGGTCGCCCAGATCAACTACCTCGTCCGCCTGGGTCAAATACGAAGCCACCTCACACTTGGTGCCGACCGCCTCAATTCGATTGCCACGGACCGCTACGAAACCTTCAAACGGCAGGTCCCCCGTACCGGTAAAGACGCTCTTAGACGTCAGGACCGTTAAACGATCAGACATCACAACCACCTACACCGGAAGCATGCCAGAGATTGCCGTTACGATCAGGCCAAAGACGACCATGAAAATGAAGAACTTCCAAATGGTCTTCCACCATTGACCAAACGAGATCTTTGCCACGGCAAGACCGGCAACCGTCATGCCCGCCACGGGACTGATGGTGTTGATGGTCTGATTAGCAAACTGGAGCGCGGTAACGGCGGCTTCGGGATTGAGGCCCATAAGCTCGGTCAGCGGACCCATGACGGGCATGGTGAGCGCCGCAAGTCCAGAGCTCGAGGGAACCAGCAAAGAGAGCAGGCCAAGGACGATATACATAAACGTGGTGTAGACGGCGGCAGGTGCACCGGCGAGCGCGGTAGCGAGCGCCTGGAGGATGGTGTCGATGATCATGCCGCCCTCGGCGATGACCAGAATACCGCGCGCGATACCGATAACGACGGCAGCGTACGCAAAGTCGGCGAGACCCTTAACGAACTCCTCTGCGATCGTCTGCTGGTCAAGGCCGCCCAGGATACCGGCAAGCAAGCCCATGCCAAGGAACACGGCGGAAATCTGATTCATGTACCAGCCCTGGGTAACAAGACCCCAGACGATAATGCCCATACCGCAAGCAAAATCGATAAGCACGAGCTTCTGACGGATCGTGAACTCTTCCTCGATGGAGGCATCGGTCACGGAAAACTCAATACGCTTGAGCTTATCGTCCTCGTACACAATGGACGACTCGGGGTTTTTCTTGACGCGCATGGCGTAGCGCATGGCCCATGCGATACCGACGGCAGTGAAGATGACCCAAGAAACGGCGCGCAGCCACAGTTGCGGATTACCCTCGATGCCAATGATGCCTTGGGCGATCAAAACATTAAACGGGTCGATGGTCGAAGCACAATATCCCAGGTTAGGACCAAGGAAGCAGATGATGAATGCCGTCATCGAGTCATAACCGATACCCATCATGATGGGAATGAAGATGGCATAGAACGGCAGGGCTTCCTCAGACATACCAAACGTAGTGCCGCAAATGGACAGCAACGTCATCGTGATGGGAATGATGAGGATGTCCTTGTTCTTGAGCTTTTTAATCACACGGCTCATGCCGGCATTCAAAGCGTTGGTCTTGGTGATGATCGCGAACGATCCGCCAATCAATAAGACGAACGCAACGACGTCGGCAGCCTCTTGGATACCCTTGGTGGGCGCTTGCAGAACCGCGAAGATATCCTGGCCCAGATTGATGGTCTCGCCGGTCTCGGAATCGGTGTAGTTCTTATCGACCTGTTCATAGGTTCCAGCAACGGCGACTTCACGCTCGCCCGCCGCTGTCGAAATCGTCTTGCGCTGA
The DNA here is from genome assembly GCA_900542335.1 of uncultured Collinsella sp. Lineage (GTDB taxonomy): Bacteria > Actinomycetota > Coriobacteriia > Coriobacteriales > Coriobacteriaceae > Collinsella. The sequence continues at coordinate 45,428 of UQNG01000004.1, read as the reverse complement.
TACTGACCAGAGGGAACGATCCAAGTCAGGACCGCAAAGACAACGATCAGCAAGAACATGATCGTATAGACATGCGGTAATTTGAACTTAAAACGTCTGTTTGTCTTCTTCGCCTTCGTATCTGACATAGATACCTCCAAAGAACTCGAGACTGCATCGCATCTCGCTTCAACGCCTGCGCAAGGCAAACGTTCTATGACGTTCCATAGATTACCAGCAGCTTTTCCCATCATCAAGATAATTTCAAACTGATTGCCGCGACGCGGTTGAACGGTTGCGTTCGCGCCGTGAACGGTATGGAGACGCCCGGTGAGATGATCAACCGGGCGTCTCCATTCGCAATGTCCTAGATGTCAAAGACGTAGCGAGACCCAACGATCCGCTGACGACCGATGATAAACGGCCGCCGCTGCTCATCGAAAAAGAAGGCTTCCATATAAAACAAGGGTTCGCCAACGGGAACTGCCAACAGTCGAGCTACCTCGGGCGACGCGCACGCGATCTCGAGCGTGCACGGGTCGGTAAACGCGGGCGTGCGGCCCGTCCGGTTGCGCACGAACTCAAAAATGGATTGGTTAGATAGAGGTGCCGTTGATAGATAGGCGTTGTCCTCGTAAACATATATGTTGTTCTCGAGCATGACAGGGACGCCATCGGCAGTGCGCACGCGCTCAACGCAAATCAAGTCAGTTCCAACGGGAACACCAAAGAACTGCGCTTCGGTAGAATCCGCCGGCAGTATCTTTCTCGAAATGACGCACGCCCCCGGCTCCATTCCGTTAACGCGGCATGCGTCCGAAAAACTCTGGACGTCATCCTTCTGGCGAATCTTGCGCTTAAGCTTGGGGGCATTGACAAACGTGCCTTTCCCCTGCCGCTTCGTTAGATAGCCCTGCTGGACGAGCTCCTCAATAGCGCGTCGCACGGTAACGCGGCCAACTTTATAGCTCTCAGCCAATTCGAATTCATTGGGTATCCGCGCGCCCGCCTTGTAGGCACCGGAGTTAATTTCGTTTTTAATGATATCGATAACCTGTTGGTACAGCGGTATCGCTGCTTTACCGTCAGTTAGCCCTTCAGTCGGTGGCATATACCCTCTCCCAGCACAATTAAGTCTAAAGCGGGCTTAAGGGCATTCAACAAGCCCTTAAGCCCGCATTAGCTTAAAGTATGCTAGGTGTCGCACCAAAATGTTGGCTATTTACTCATCAGACCCGAAAAACGCGCAACTACCGCGCTCCTAAGAAAGCGTGAGCAGCTCCGGCAGCTGGTCGATAATCTTGTCCGCGGCATCCTGGCTAAAGCCAAAGCGCTCCTCGCGCTTGGCAATGACCGTCAGGCCGGCTCGCTTACCCGCGGTAATGCCCGGAACGGAATCCTCAACGCAGCAGCAGCGATTCGCGGGCAGCCCCAGCAGGTCCAGCGCATGCAGGTAGATGTCGGGCTCGGGCTTGCTCTCCTTAAACTGCTCGCCGCTCACCACATACTCAAAGGCATCCGACAGCCCGCATGCGTTGAGCACTTCCTCGATGCTAACCATGGGCGACGAGCTGGCAAGCGCCACGCGAACGCCACGGCGCGGCAGCTCTCGAATCGTATCCACGGCGCCTGGGTTAATCAAAGCCTGATAGTCGCGCGGACGCTTATGAGCCCATTCGTCCCAACGGGCCAACGCTTCCTCGCCAGTGAAATGCCCCTTACCGGCACGCTCAAACCAATCGACCAGCATATGCAGGAAGAACTGATGCGAGGTACCGACCTGCCCATTCAACTCCTCTTGAGTCAGATTAAGCCCAAGCTCCTTGGCAAACGCGGCAGTCTCGCCCAGGTAGTAATACTCGGTATCGACAATGACGCCGTCCATGTCAAAGATAACGGCATCGAACGGAAATGCGGACACGGCACCCTCCCTAACAAAAGGACGCCCGCGAGCAGGCGCCCGAACCATGCATTAATCGGCGATTCTAACCCAGCAGCTTATCCAGCGCCACTGCAATACCATCTTCGTTGTTATTGGCGGTCACCATCTGGGCCACGGCCTTAACCTCATCGACGGCGTTGTCCATGGCAACACCGGTGCCGGCCCACTCAATCATGGACTTGTCGTTCTGGCCGTCGCCAAACGATACGACATCGCTGGCATCGATGCCGAGCTTGGGCAGGGCACCCTCGAGCGCACGGGCCTTGTCGATACCGGGCGCCGTGTACTCAAAGTACCAGTCGGCCGTAAACATGCCCGAAAGCGTCTGCTTAAAGGGCGCATACATCTCCTCGTAATGCGCCTGCAGGTAGGCCGGATCGCCCGCCGTCAGCAGCTTGTCCACGGGATAAGCGTCCACGACCTCATGCAGGCTCTCGACCTCGCGGATCTTAAGATCGCACGCATCGCGCTCATACTTGACGATATTCTTCTGCGAGCCGTCAGGCAGCGTGATCATGCAATGGTACGAGTCCTCGACGTGCAAATCGCGACCGAGCGAAATCATAGGGATCACGTCGAAATTGCGCAGATGATCAATCAGACGGTGCAGCTCGTCAGCCGGCATGGCCTGATCGAACAGTACCTCGTCGGTTTGAGCGTCGACCACATGCGCGCCATTAAAGGCAACTAGAAGACCGTCATGGTTTTGAAGGTCGAGCTCCTGCGCCAAGGCGTGCAGCCCCCATGCGGGACGGCCCGAAGCCAAGATGAGCTTAATGCCCGACTCCTGCGCCGCGAGCAGCTTCTCGCGCGTACGCGGGCTGATCACCTTCTGATCGTTGGTGAGCGTACCGTCGATATCCATTGCGATGGCTTTGATTGCCATATATGCCTCCCTACATCGAGTTTGTCGCGCACCATCATATCCGAGCGAAGCGCTCGCCGAAGAACTTTTTTGAAAAAGATACTTGTCAAAACGCTGAAGTCTGTTTACTTTAAAGATGACCGCTCCGGTGGTCATCGTTTGATCGAGCATATTCAGTTTCAGTTTTAGCGTGTAAGAGAAGGAAGATCGGCAAAGTACAACCCCAAACGCAATGACAACTTAATGAGGTAACTGCCACATGTGAGGCACCCCGGGCATTGCTGTCTCGATTTTGAGCACGATGCCTTCCGCCTTGCATGGGCCGTTCCATCCCGCCCCTGCAGCAACTGCCTCACGGGCTCATTGAAAACCGCATAGCACCCCAACGTCAGCACATCACCCACGGCAAGCACATCACTCACGACAACCAACACATCAACAAACAGCACGAACATCAACCGATTGGAGAAGCTATGACAAACCACCACGCTGAAGACGGCGATAAGAAAAGCATTCTGGATGCCCGCATTGAGCGGGCATATGCAAACGAATATGACGCCGCCTTTGCCGCCGCGACCATCAAGAACTACGCGTCGCTACCGCTCGCGACGATCTTGGCCGACCACCCTCAACTGCTGAAGCGCTGCACAAAGATCATGGGCGACCCCGACATTCGCAAGCTGACAGACCCCTATGCCCCAAAACGCGACAACGATTCGTACGTTCTTACTGTAGGCTGCCTAGCCCATATGCTTACGGCGCTCGACACGAAACTCAAGCTCGAATGGGAACCCGACGAGCGTCATGAACTCGAAAACAAGCGGAACACCCTGCGCACCGCACTGTTCCTTCCGTTGGACGGCCTCAAGCGCTGCAACGTCGAGCTCAATACACAGGCGCGGCAAAAGCCCGGGACCACGGGGCAGAAAACTCCAAAACCCCATGCGGCCATCGTCGACCGCAACCGATATAACCGCATGACCGCGCACTTTTCTGCCGAGGGAGCAGCCATAAGGACGCTGATCGACCTGCTGTGCCTCCTGAGCATCAACGAACTATTTGAGGGCTATCTCGCCCTTGTTCCCGCGACGGCACCCAAGTCGGTAGCAAAGATCATCGAGACCTGCAGACGCCAGTTTGAGCGCCATCGCAATGGCAGCGAGATGAACGCCAGCATCGCGCAGTACTACGCGGCTCATTACAAAAAAGACGGATGTGCCCCTGTCGAGCATCAGCTGCGGCTCGCCTATACCACGCCCGTCGCAACGCTCCATCGCTTTGGAGCCCTTGGCGCTTGCGAGCCGCACGGACAGGCAGCCTGCCCCACAACCGAGCTCGATCTCAGGCTCGGACGAACCCTGTAGCCCACCAGCCTCTGCGCGAGCTATAACCCTATTCCACAACACAACCAACAGAAAGGAGTCCCCATGGACACCAATCATTCCCCCATCATCAGCCCCCTCACCATGCGTGAATCCGCCCGAGGTATCACGCTCACCAGCATTTACGATGAGATGCTCGCCCGTCGCGAGCTCTCCGTCATGGGAAACATCGAAACCCCGATGGCCCACGACCTATGCCAGCAGATCCGCCTGCTCGATGCCACCGACCCCAGCCGCCCCATCACCATATTTGTCGCCAGCGCCGGCGGAAGCGTGCGATCGGGTCTTGCGATCTATGACGCCATGCGCCTCGCATCGTGCCCCATCCGCACCGTCTGCCTGGAATTCGCCGCGTCCATGGGCGCCGTGATCTTTATGGGCGGCGACGATCGCCGTATGGCGCCCCATGCAGAGCTCATGATTCACGACCCGCTGATCCCCCAGGGGGCAGGCGGCTCGGCACTTGCGCTGCAGGAAACCAGCCGGCGTCTCATGCAGACCCGCAAGACCCTCACGCAAATCCTCTCGGACCGCAGCGGCCTCATGCCCAAGCGCATCCAGTCCCTCACTGCAAAAGACACCTACCTTTCGGCCGAAAGCGCCGTCGAGCTCGGCTTTGCCCACGAAATCCTCTCGACCACCAAGGAGGTCGCCCATGTCTAACCTCGCCAGCCGCCTCGCCGCATCTGAGTCCGCATCGTCCACCATCCTCGCCAAGGATCGAACGCTTTCCTGCGACACCCGCCAAACGGGACTCAACAACAACGCACTTGTGATCGGCCCCTCAGGAGCCGGCAAGACCCGAAACGTCCTCAAGCCCAACCTGCTGCAAATGAACGCAAGCTACATCGTGCTCGACACCAAAGGCACGCTCTGTCGCGAAGTGGGACCCGTGCTAGCAGCCCACGGCTACCGCGTGCAATGTCTTAACTTCGCCGACCTCAACACCGTCCCGGCCCTTGCGCCCGGCATCGAGCGCTGCGGCTACAACCCCCTGAGGCACATTCGCCGCAAGGCGGACGGCAGGCCCAACCAGCAGGACATCCTCTCGGTGGCAAAGGCCATCTGCCCCATCGAGGACAACAACCAGCCTTTTTGGGATCATGCGGCGGCAAACCTGCTGTCGTGTCTTATCGCCTACGTCACCGAACAGCTACCCGCCGATGAGCAGACGATCAGCTCGGTCATCAAGCTGATTGAGCACCTGCAGGACGGTGCCACGGCCCGATTGTTTGACGATCTGATCACGACCGACCCCCAAAGCTATGCCCTCTCGCTATGGCGGCGCTACGCCATTACGCAAAATGCCGAGCGCATGCACGCGAGCATCGTCGGCATCCTTGCCGAAAAGGTCATGTGTCTGGGATTCGACGGTGCGGCACAGCTCTATCGTGAGTGCCATCAGGTGGACTTCGCTTCCATGGGACACACCCCCTGCGCCCTGTTTGTAACCGTGAGCGATATTGACCGCAATCTCGATCCGCTGACCGGCCTCTTTATTTCGCAGGCGTTTATGGGCCTCATTCGTGAGGCCGATAGGCAACCCGGCGGCAGCCTGCCCGTGCCCGTGCGCTTTATGCTCGATGACTTCGCAAATCTGCAGATCCCCCAGATCGACAACGTGCTCTCGATTATCCGAAGCCGCAACATCTGGGCAACGCTGCTGCTGCAGTCGACCAACCAGCTCGATGCGCTCTATGGCGAGGCACGCGCACGCTCCATCATGGGCAACTGCGACACGCATCTGGTGCTGGCGTTCCAGGATCCCGAGAGTGCCCGGGTGTTTTCCGACCGCGCCGACGCGCTGTCCAGCACGCTCATGGCGACGCCGATCGATCGCTCGTGGCTCTTTATACGCGGTCGCACTCCCGAACAGGTCGAGCGCTTTAGGCTCGAAGACCATCCGCTCTACGGGGAGCTGCCCGAGGCGCAGCGAGGCCATGCGGAGGCCGAGATCTAGGCGCAGGGTTCTCGCAGCGCGCGGCGCCCCGGCGATGTTCCACAAAGGCCGTGCGCCCCGGAACCACGGCAAAGCAAAGGGGCCCGCATCCGATAGGATACGGGCCCCTGACTATAAGGCGCGATGCGTTAACAGCAGCGACTACTTGCGATGCGCGCGGTAGAACTCGATGAGCGCCTGGGTCGAAGCGTCCTGCTCGGCCTTGGCGGCGTCGTCGTGGAAGGCCGGGGTAATCTGCTTGGCAAGCTGCTTGCCCAGCTCGACGCCCCACTGGTCGTAGGAGTCGATGCCCCAGACCGTGCCCTCGACAAATACGATGTGCTCGTACAGGGCGATGAGCTCGCCGAGTGCAAACGGGGTCAGCGTATCGCCGAAGATCGAGGTCGTCGGGCGGTTGCCCTCAAAGCAGCGGGCCGGAACGATCTGCTCGGGCGTGCCCTCGGCACGAACCTCGTCGGCCGTCTTACCAAAGGCGAGCGCCTTGGTCTGGGCCAGGAAGTTGCCCAGGAACAGCTCGTGAACGTCCTGACCGCTGTCGGTCGCAGGGTTGGCAGTGTTGGCGAAGGCGATGAAATCGGCCGGAACCACCACAGTGCCCTGGTGCAGCAGCTGGTAGAAGGCGTGCTGACCGTTGGTGCCGGGCTCGCCCCAGAAGATCTCACCGGTATCGGAGGTCACAGCGCTGCCGTCCCAGCGGACGTGCTTGCCGTTAGACTCCATGGTGAGCTGCTGCAGGTAAGCCGGGAAGCGGTGCAGATACTGGCAGTACGGAAGCACGGCGTGGCTCTTGGAGCCGAAGAAGTTGACGTACCAGACGTTGAACAGGCCCATCAGCGCGACGGCATTGTTCTCGAGCGGCGTATTGCAGAAGTACTCGTCGATGGCGTGGAAGCCCTCGAGGAACTGCTGGAAACGCTCGGGGCCGAGCACGACGATCAGCGACAGGCCCACGGCGGAGTCGACGGAGTAGCGGCCGCCGACCCAATTCCAGAAACCAAAGGCGTTAGCGGGGTCGATGCCGAAGGCCTCGACCTTCTCGAGTGCGGTGGAAACGGCGACGAAGTGCTTTGCCACGGCCTCGGCGTTCTGCTCATCGGAACCGTCGATGGCACCCTGAGCCTTGAGCTGCTCGAGCATCCAGGTCTTGACCTCGCGAGCGTTGGTGAGGGTCTCGAGCGTGGTGAAAGTCTTGGAAACGATGATCACGAGCGTGGTCTCGGGATCGAGGCCCTTGAGCTTCTCTGCCTGATCGTTGGGGTCAATGTTGGAGATGTAACGGCAGTCGATACCGGCGTCGGCGTAGGGACGCAGGGCCTCGTAGGCCATGACCGGGCCCAGGTCGGAGCCACCGATGCCGATGGACACCAGATGCTCGATCTTCTTGCCGGTAACGCCCTTCCACTCACCGGAGCGCACGCGCTCGGCGAAGGCATACATGCGGTCGAGGACCTCGTGCACGTCGGCGACGACGTCCTGGCCGTCGACGATGAGCTGGCCCTTCTCGCTTGCCGGGCGGCGCAGCGCGGTGTGCAGGACGGCGCGGTCCTCGGTGGTGTTGATGTGCTCGCCGGAGAACATGGCGTCGCGGCGCTCCTCGAGCTTCACCTCGCGGGCAAGATCGCACAGCAGCTTGACGGTCTCATCGGTCACAAGGTTCTTGGACAGATCGAAGTGCAGGTCACCAGCGTCAAAGCTCAGCTTGTTCACGCGCTCGGCATCGGCGGCGAACCAGGCCTTGAGGTCGATACCTTCGGCCTCGAGCTTCTCCTGATGAGCCTCGAGCGCCTTCCAGGCGGCAGTCGACGTAGCATCGATAGGTGCGGCAACAGTTGCCATAAAGTCCTCCTCAGCATACGGGCGCACGCCTCCATGCGCCCGGACATTCAGATGCCACTATTCTAGCGCAGGTCAAGACTACAATCAGCGAGCGTTGCCAATCGGCCCCCCAAACGGCAACCGACCAAAAAGGGACAGGTTTTGACGATGTCCGCACAAGCGGGTATTATCGAACATGTATTCGATAAGAACATGTGTTTGATGGGAGGACGCGTGGGGCACGAGCGTCACACCTATGTCTGCATCGACCTTAAGACGTTCTACGCTAGCGTCGAGTGCGTTGACCGCGGGCTCAACCCGCTCACCACCAACCTGGTCGTTGCCGACGAATCGCGCGGGCGCACGACCATCTGTCTCGCCATCACACAGGCCATGAAGGACCTGGGGATACACAATCGCTGCCGTCTGTTCGAAATTCCCGACGGCATCGACTACATCAAGGCCATACCGCGCATGCAGCACTACATGGAGGTGTCGGCGCAAATTTACGGTATCTATCTGGAATACGTGAGTCCGAAAGACGTGCACGTCTACTCCATCGACGAATGCTTTATCGACGTGACACCCTATCTGGACCTCTATCACACCGACGCTGAAGGCTTCGCCTGCATGTTGCGCGACGAGGTCCTGGCGCGCACCGGCATCACGGCAACGGTTGGCATCGGCCCCAACCTATTCCAGGCCAAGGTGGCACTCGACATTACCGCCAAGCACGTACCCAGCCGCATCGGCAAACTCGACGACGAGACCTTTCGCAAGGAGATCTGGCCCCATCGCCCCATCACCGACATCTGGGGCATTGGGCCCGGCGTGGCAGCACGACTCGAAAAATACGGCGTCTACGATCTGATGGGCGTCGCGGCGCTCGACGAAAACCTGCTCTACGACGAGCTCGGCGTCAATGCCGAGTATCTTATCGACCACGCCTTTGGGCGCGAGCCGACAACTATCGCCGATATTCAGGCCTATCGCCCGCAGGCAACCTCAACAACCACGGGGCAAGTGCTATCGAAGGGTTATGCCTATGAGCAAGCCTACACCGTGTTGCGCGAGATGGTCGACAACGCTGTGCTGGACTTAGTCGATAAGCACGTGGTGTGCAACAGCATCTCGCTCTTTGTAGGCTACGCGAGCGAGCGCGCCGACATACGCCGCCTCGACGCCAGCGGCACAGCGCAATATGTAGACGGATGCGGGCATTTGCGTTCGAGCACGTCGAGCATCGAACCCGCCGCAACCGCCGGCCCCAAGCTCGCACCCCGCGCGCCCAAGCCCGTCCAGCGCGATGACGAACGCCGACGTTTGGTGCGAGAGGCACAGGCGATTGACGGCATCTTTGTGGGCGAACACGGCGGCAAGCCGCGTGGTGGCTATGCCGCGCTCTTTGCGCACTCCAACGCCTCGCGCAAGCTGCCCGAGCGCACCAATTCGTTTAAGAAGATCATGGGCTATTTCGATGAGCTCTGGGCGCAGACTGTCGATCCCAAACGACCGGTCAAGCGCATCAACCTGGGATTTGGCAATCTGGTGCCCGAGGAATTTGCCACTATCGACCTGTTCAGCGATGTTAAGGCCGATGAGCGCGAGCGCGACCTGGCGCGCGCCGTCCTGGCCGTGAAGGGCAAGTACGGCAAGAACGCGCTCGTCAAGGGATTAAGCTTCACCGCCGGCGCCACCGCACGCGAACGCAACGATCAGGTAGGAGGACATCGTGCCTAAGTCCCAACAACAGCCGATGCGGCCACCGACGCCTTTTGAACGTCTAGCGGACCCCGAGGGAAGACGTCGATCCGCCGACCCCAAGCTCACCGCCAACGGCGCCGTCCGCGCCGGCCGTGCCGCACAGTTTATGCCCTTTGCCGCCCTCACGGGATACTACGAGCTCGTGCGCAAACAAGAGATCACTGTTGAGCCCAAATGCGAACTCACGGAAGAAAAAGCCCTCGAGCTTTCGAAAAAGCTCGAGGGCCTCAAACGCGGCGACCTGGTGCGCGTCACCTATTACGATATGTACGGCTATCGTAGCCGCACGGGCATTCTCGACGAAGTGTTACCCGCATTCAAGCTGCTCAAACTCAGGGATATCGCCATCGACTTCGACGATATCAAAAACATCGAGCTGCGCGGACGCGCCTAGCGACAAGAACGCTTGCGCAAGACGAGGGCAATGCCAAGCACCGCGGCAGCTGCAACCAGCAATCCCAAGACCAGCGTGAGGGTCGAGTCGCCAGCGTGAGGCAGCGAGCCGTCCTTCGGAGTCTTCTTAGTGGCCGTCGTGACGGTGGTCGTGGTGCTGCTCGACTGGTCGTTGCCGCCCGTCTGGCTGCCACCAGGCTGATCGCCGCCACCCGGCTGCGAAGGATTGGTGGGTTTCGTCGGATCCGGAGTACCGGGATCAATCGGATTCTCCGAATTCTCCTTGCGCTGGATCCAAACCTGGCAGCCATAGAACGGGTTGGCGGTACCAAGGCACAGACCCTGGTTGGTCACCGCAAAGGTGCGCAGACCATGGTTATACGGATCGTTAAAGCCATTGGTCGTCAGCGTCGTAAAGTTCACGCCGTCCTCGGTCACATACATATCAAAGCCGCGCTCGGCATCGCGAAGGTAATACATGCACGTAAGCACGCTCTGCAGCTTCTTGAGGTTCTCCTCGCTCAGCAGCTTATCGAGCGCATCCTGAATATCGCCCGGCAGCTCGGTGCCATAGGCATCCTCGTACTGCTGCTTCAGGCTCTCATAGCTATCGAGCATGTCCTGATACTGGTCGGCAAAGGACTTGAAGTACGCGATCTCGCCATCGATCTTCTGGACATAAGCGGCGTCGTCCTCAAAGTCCTGGGACATCGTCGAGGCCTGATCGCAAAGATCGCCCGTGGCATCCTCCAGCGCATCGCTTAGATCGCCAAAGCCCTTAGCAACCTCGGTCTTCTCGTCATCGACATCGACGGCCTCGTTTGAATCATCAACCTCGGCAGCTTCGTTCGAATCATCGACCTCGACGGCCTCGTTTGAATCATCGTCCGCAAGCGTGTTCACGGGAACGATGGGGTCGTCAGGCGATTTCTTGTCGAGCAGGTGATCGAGCAGGTCCCTAAGGCGCTGAACCTGAGAGTCCCACTCCTCGGGCGTCATATCGATAATGTCGCCATTGGAGAACTGGCCGATCGGCTCAAGCAGGCTCGCGGTATCAAAGGTACCGATATACAGCTTGCCGTCGAACTTCTGCATGCGCCAAATGTACTGGTTCTCGTTTCGGCCAAAGCCCGAAGTCAGGCCGGAAATGCCGCCCTCGGGGAACATGTCGGTGCGATCGCCAACGACGAGCCCCATGTTCTCGTCCTTGTCCATGCGATAGATGTTAACCGACTGCTCAAGATTGGCATTCACAAACGAGCAGTCAACGCCGCCCATGCTGCTCTTGCCGCCCTCTTCGGTGTTGGATTTGTTGAACAGGATGCGCTCGAGGGCAATCTCCTCGTCGTTGTATTCACCGATATAGAGGTAGTCGTTGTAGACGATGAGGTTGGCAGCGCCAGAACGGGTACGGGCAGGATCGATGCCAAAGCAGTACTTTGCACGGCACTTTGGATCGGTCGCATCCTTATCGCCAACAATGGGAGTCCACGAATAGCTGCCGTCGGCGTTCTTGTCGCCACGAACCATGGCAAACGACTGCATGGAATTATCATCGGGAGCGTTCTCGGGCGTACCGGTGCAGATGGTCGCATAGAGATGGCCATTGTACGAAACCATATCCCAAATGGCGCCACCGTAGATGCTGTCCTGATAGCGAATCGCCGGATAGCCAAACAGCGTCTTCGAGTTAGCAATCTCGGTGAAGCTAGCCTGGCCCTTCGAAGGGTCAGATGACGTCAGGATTGTCGCCACAAACTCATTGCCCGCTTTACCCACATTGCTGATGACGAGCTGGCCATCATGGACGCACATGCCGCGGATACCGGTTGAGATGCCCTGCTTGTAGGCATCGCGGTAATCGTCCACGCTCGAAAGGCCCTGATAGACAACTTTCCACTCATCCGTCTTAGGATCGATCTCGTATACAGAAGGCAGACCGCTTTTGCCGCCATTGGTCCTGACACTGCCGCAGAAATAGAGCTTACCCTTATAGCTCACGGCATTGCGGAACAAAGGACCGACGCCGTTGAGCGATTCAGAGAGCAGCAGCTTGGTCTCACCGGTCTTGGTATTGATCTTAACCAAGATGCCGCCGCTGTCCTTGTCGGCCGTGCCGTCCTCCTTCTGCTGTCCATAGAAGAACGTGCCGTTAAACATGGCCTCCAGCGTCAGGCGCATGGTCTCGGCATCAAAGGAATCGCCCAGCGTGCTGTCCATGAGCGTAAGCGTGTTGCCCATCGCCGCATAGCAGGTGCCCACATAAAGCCAGTCACCATAGCTCGCAGCCGCCCAAGTGTAGCTCTGGCCGCGATCGCCTTCGTTGTTGGCCGTATTACCATCGGCACCCGGAACGGCAACGGCACCGTTACCCTGGTAGTCGACGATGCCATCCGGCTGCGACGTTCCTACCGTAGGATGCGAGAGCTTCTCAAAGGAATACCCATTTCCCGCATTGTAGGTAACGGCACCCGAAGCGTCTTCGGCGTGCGCCGGCAGCGGCGATACCAAGATAGCGGCAAGCGCTGCCACCAAGCCAAGTGTCCTCACTCGTCTCATAAAGCTATAGCCTCCCCTGACCTTAAGCCCAGTTTTAGCATTTCTCATCTCTGTCCACGTTTAATTGCGATCTGGGCGCAGCAATAATCAGCGTATAAATATACACCTGTAATTATTTGGACGGGTTAATAGATGCTCGATTGGTGGCGAATTCCGCGCAAACCGTCACCAAACTCCACTTTCGCCGCATCTAAAGATTATTTTTTGCGCAAATTTTTGGATACCGATAGTCACAATGGGCAGGAGGCTGGTACCCACCGGAGAGGGCAACGCCTACATTTTCATAACGTAATAGCCCGCGCCCCTCACCGCCGTCTCGAGTGCGTCGCGATCAACCGGGCGCTTCGAGCGTACGCGTGCCGTGTGGTCCGCATACGTCACCGTAGCCCACACGCCATCAAGCGTATTGAGGGCATTGGCTACGTTCTGAGCGCAGCCGTCACAGCTCATGCCGCCGATGAGCAGCTCGTCGCTATAGGGATAGTGCGATGCATCGGTATCCACCACAACAACCTTTTTGGCCCTCTTGCCGCTCGCGCCATCGCTGCAACAACTCTTCCCGTGTGTCGAAGCGGCAATGCGACGCAGTCCAAAAAACATGCCGACGGCAATGACAGCCAGCACGATGAGATTCGCAGGGTTGAGCAAGTCACTCATGCGTTCCCCTTTCAAGTAGCACTATCTAGATACCCCCATGGGGTGTCTCCATCTTAACCCAAAATCATGTCCGTTCGGTCAATTAGTTTCCCTATTCAAACTTTTTAGTTGACCAAGGCTTACTTTCGTGTATAAGTTTTCCTAGGCTAACAGTTTAGATCCGTAAGGAGCGTCGTGACTCGAACCATAGACATCCCAACGTTTCAGGCGGCAGTCGTGCGCAACTGCTCCCCCACGCTCGCGGGCATCAAACCGGCATCGCTCTTTACCTATCCAGTAGTTTATGCCGATCAAGACGGCTCAAGCGTAACTGCGGCGATCGAGGATCGCCGAGCACGCCTGCTCAACGTTATCGCCCGGTGCAATCACGAGCTTAATCCGTTCGGTATCCATCTGAGCGTTTTGGTCTGGCGCCCCTGCGGGGCGCTCGTATACGCATATCGGCCCAATAGCCTCGCCACTTACCTTGCTGACCCGCGCGCCAAAACGGCACTCGCCAAGAAGGGCTACGACACCGGCAACCTCTCGGCATGTCTTGTGCACCTGGCATCACGCATCACGCTCGCGAGCAATAACGCCGCGGAATGCGCCTGCGGCCAGACTCGATGCGCACTGGATCAGCAAGTCTGCTGCAACAACGACTGCGCCTGCGAATTTCCACACGAGATTGGCTACTTCCTGGGGTACCCCTGCGACGACGTATACGAGTTCATCGCCCAGCGTGGCGAGAACTACAAGATCTTTGGAGCCTGGAAGGTCTATACGAATGTCGAGCAGGCACTTGCGACGTTTGATGCGTACCGTGCCTGCACCCAACACCTCACCTTTATCTATCAGCAGGGCTGCAGCTTGGCGCACCTTGCCCAGGCGACCCGATAGAACGTACAAACCGCGGCCGCACGCCGCACAACCGAAAGGACTCAACATGAGCAAGATCGCCGTCGTCTATTGGAGCGGCACGGGCAACACCGAGGCCATGGCAAACCTCGTTGCCGAGGGCACCACGTCCGCGGGCGCCGAGGCCGAAGTCATCCCCTGCGCCGACTTCTCTGCCGGCAGGGCCGCCGACTATGATGCCTTCGCCTTCGGTTGCCCCGCCATGGGCTCCGAGGAGCTTGAATACGATGAGTTCCAACCGATGTGGGACGAAGTCAAGGAGACCCTCGGCGACAAGAAGGTCGTCCTCTTTGGCTCTTATTCGTGGGCCGAAGGCGAATGGATGGACAATTGGAAGGCGGACGCCGATGAGGCAGGCGTCAACGTGGTCGACTCCGTCATCTGTTACGACGCCCCCGACGATGAGGGCGAGGCGGCCTGCCGCGCCCTTGGAGCCGAGCTCGCCTAGCGGCAATGAGCTCCGCCCGTAACGCGCTCTGCGCCAAAACACATTCGCGTCCCAACAAAAACGGGAGCCGGATCACATCCAGCTCCCGTTTTCTGCTATGTCAGTCATATAAAGCAGCTATGAGATATTGCCCAAAAACGCCTTGGTGCGCTCGCTCTTAGGATGGTCGAAGACCTCGCTCGGCGTGCCATCCTCCACGATAACGCCGCCGTCCATAAAGACGACGCGGTCGGCGACGTCGCGGGCAAAGCCCATCTCGTGCGTCACCACGATCATGGTCATACCGTCATGCGCAAGATCGCGCATGACGCCCAATACATCGCGGACAAGCTCAGGATCGAGCGCCGACGTGGCCTCGTCAAAGAGCATCACGTGCGGATTCATCGACAGGGCGCGGGCGATGGCCACGCGCTGCTGCTGACCGCCCGAAAGCTGACTCGGCATAAAATCGATGCGCTCGGCCAGGCCGACCTTGGTCAGCTCCTCGATGGCAATCTTCTCGGCCTCTTCCTTGCTGCGCTTGAGCACCTTTTGCTGCGCAAGCATGACGTTCTTTTTGACCGACAGGTGCGGGAACAGGTTGAACTGCTGAAACACCATGCCCAAGTGCGTACGCACCTTATTGAGGTCAACGCCCTTGGCGCACACATCCACGCCCTCGACGACAATCGAACCACTCGTGGGCTCCTCAAGACGGTTAATGCAGCGAAGCATCGTCGACTTGCCCGAACCCGAAGGGCCCAGGACTACGACGACCTCACCCTTGCGCACATCTAGATCGATGTCGCGCAGGACCACGTTATCGCCAAAGGCCTTCTGGAGATTCTTGATGCTGACGACGACCTCGTTCGAGTTATTGGTTTCGCTCATGATAGAACCTCCTTACAGACCAGCGATATGGTCGGCGGGCGTCGCGACAACCTGTCCGGCGCTCTTGGTGGGACGCTTCTTTTTGGTTTCGGCCGTACCCAGCAGCCTCGCCTCGAGACCGCTCACCAAGCGCGCAAGCGGCAGGGTAATGACCAGATAGAACAGGGCGGCAACCACATACGGCGTAATGGAGCCCGTCGTGGCCACGATGGTGCGGGCGTTCATGACGATCTCGACCACGCCCACGGCCGCGAGCAGCGACGTATCCTTGTAAAGCAGGATGAACTCGCTGGTCAACGTAGGCAGGACATTGCGGAACGTCTGCGGAATCATGACGTAGAGCAGCGTCTGGAAGGCGTTCATGCCCAGCGAGCGAGCAGCCTCATTCTGGCCCTTGGGGATCGACTGAATACCGGCGCGGAAGATCTCGCACAGGTAGGCGGACGAGTTCATGGCCATGACGATAACGCCCAAGACATAGTCGTCCACCTTGACGCCGGCAAGCGGCAGGCCAAAGAATGCAATATAGATCTGCAGGAACGCCGGCGTACCGCGGATGACATTCACGTAGATGCCGGCAAGACAACGCAGGATGCGCGATTTGGATATGCGCATGAGCGACAGGGCAAAGCCAAAGGGGATCGCCAGCGGAAACGCCACGAGCACGATCGAGAGCGACATAAGGAAGCCCTTAAAGACGATCGGCAGGCTTTGGACCAAAATGACCGGGTTCAGGAACAGGCGCAGGAACATATTGGAGTTCCAGGCCTCGACCCACGGCTGCTCCTTAAGATCGGCCAGGAAGTTATCGAATGCCGTCACGCCCTTGATCTCGACGGAAGGAATCTTGGAAATCTTCTTGGTCGAACCGTCGGCAAGCGTATAGGTTCCGCTAAAGGCCTCATCGCCGCCCTCGACGGGGAACGTCACGCCGTAAACCTCGACACGGAAAAAGCCGCCGGCAGGCGCCGTCTCGCCAAAGTCAATCTTGAGCGTCTGGCCGTCAGCCTTGCACGTGGGCTTCATGGGCGTACGATCCATGAGGTCCTCGCCCGAGAGCATCGTCAATCGCGTGTCATCGGTACCAAACGTCGTGCCGTCGACAAACGTCAGAGAAAGACCGCTCAGCTCCTCGTCGGCATCGGCCTGAACTTCCCAGGTAATGCGCGTCTCGGTGCCGCCGACCACAGCGCTGCCCGAACCGGTGTTGGGTCGGGCGGTAATCTTTGCGGTCTCAAGCGCCTGGGCGGTCGAAGGCGCGGCTGTCCCCGCGCACAACAAAGCGAGCGCCACAGCTAGGGCGCAGGCTAGTTTTTGGAGCATCGAGGGCAGCGGAAAACGCCGACCCATGGCCCCTTCGTTCAATCGAGACAAGGTGGCTCCTATCGTAGAAGTTGCCGGCAAAACGAGACGGAAACGCTCTCCGTCGAGAGAAGCGCAAAGGCCCTCTCCGCAAAACGGAAAGGGCCTACGCGCAATCAAGCATCTATTTACTTGATGTTGTACTTAGCCATGAGGGCGTCAACGGTACCGTCGTCAGTCAGGTCCTTGATGGCCTGGTTGATATCGTCCTTGAGCTTGGTGTTGCCCTGGTTGATGGCGATGGCGTACTCCTCGCCGGTGCTGATCTGCTTGATGGTCTGGCAGGTGTTGAACTGCTCGGCGGTCAGCTGGCTGGCAACGGAGCGGTTGGTGACTACGGCGTCGCCCTTATCGGACTGCAGGGCGCTGAAGCACTCGGTAGCGTCCTTGTAGGGGACGATCTTGGCCTTGGGGAAGTTCTCCTGGGCAAAGGACTCGGCGGTCGAGCCAGACTGGACGATGATGGTAGCGTCGGCGTTGTTGAGCTTCTCGCTGTAGTTGTCGGCCGTGATGTCGGTGTTATCGACCTTGGTCACGATAGCCTGATCGTCCATGTAGTAGGAATCGGAGAAAGTGACTTCCTTCTCACGCTCGGGCGTGTCGGTGATAGCCGCGATGGAGACGTCGTACTTAGCGCCCGAAGCGACACCGGGTACGAGTGTGTCGAAGTCATTGTTGACGTACTCGACATCCAGACCCAGCTTGTCGCCGATAGCCTTGATGAGCTCAAGGTCAAAGCCCTGATAATCGCCGTTGTCATCCTTGTACTCAAACGGGGCGTACTCGGCAGAGGTGCCGACGGTCAGCGTACCGTCCTTGACGAGCGCGTACTCCTTGGAGCCGTCGACCTTCTCGACCTTAGCGTCGTCAGAGCTGCTGGAACCGGCATCAGAACCAGAGGTGGCGTTGGACGAGCCGCAGCCCGTCAGAGCGAGGGCGAGCGCCATAGCACCCGTGGCGGCAAATGCGCCAAGCTTCTTGAGCTTCATAATCAGTCACCTTCCGGTGACCCCGTTTGATTCAGAGGTCTGCAAAAACTGAGGGTTATTATGCACCCGCTTGGAAGAATCTGCAATTAGAAAACTGATTGAAACAAACCCATAACGTGAATGGAGCACTTCAGTTTATGGCAGCCATTACTGCTGCAACGACCTTAACAGTTTGATTTCAGCCGCATAACCTGCAAGTTCGTTCGGTGTCTCCAAGATGAATGGCAATGCGCGCAAGCGGCCATTCGATACAATATTCTGTATAACCTGCATACCGCCACCAAACTCTTCACCACCCAGGTAGCCCTTACCGATACACTCGTGGCGGTCCTTATGGGCGCCGCAGGGGTTTTTGGAGTCATTGATATGCACGGCGCGCAGGCGCTCGATACCCACCACGCGATCGAACTCGTCGAGCACACCGTCAAGATCGTGGACGATGTCATAACCGGCATCATTCGCATGGCAGGTGTCTAGGCAAACGCCCAACTTGACCGACAGCTCGGGGCGCTTGTCGGCAACGCCCCCAATGATGCGCGCCAGCTCTTCAAAGCTACGGCCCACCTCGGTACCCTTTCCCGCCATGGTCTCGAGCAGCACCGTCGTCTGCTGCCCCTCAAACATCACCTGGCACAAGGTATCGACGATCATCTGAATGCCGGCATCGGTCCCCTGCCCCACATGCGCGCCGGGGTGGAAGTTGTAGTAGTTGCCGGGCAGCGCTTCCATGCGCCGCAGGTCCTCCGCCATGGCCTCCAAGGCAAACTCGCGCGCCCGCTCTTTGGCCGAGCAGGGGTTATAGGTATACGGGGCATGAGCCACGAGCGGGCCAAAGTCGTTTTGCTCCATAAGCTCGCGCAGGGCCGCCACGTCATCCATATCAAGATCTTTCGCCTTGCCGCCGCGCGGGTTGCGCGTAAAGAATGCAAAGGTATTGGCGCCAATGGACAGCGCCGTCTCCCCCATCGCCCGATAGCCCTTCGTCGTCGAAAGATGGCACCCAATCGTCAGCATCTCCAGCTCCCCCTCATCAGTTGCGGTGAAATAGTTCCTGTCGATGCCTTATTCTGCCGCAAACAGGAACTATTCCACCGCAACTTATAAAAGGGGCATCAGAGATGCGGGCCACCAAGCACCACGGTCGCCGGCGTCATGATCCCCTACGCGTCAGCGCCAAGTCCTAGAGGGCTAGACGGATTGCATCGATAATGCGCGCGCAGCGCTGTGTGGCGGCAAGGGGCATGACGGGACTCTCGAGTTTCCCCGCCCGGATGAGCTGGGTCGCATGCTGGATTTCGCCGTAGAAATCATCGACCTCAAACGGGGCATTTATTTCGAGCATTCGTCCGTCGGAGTACTTCACATGGGCGAGCTCGGGGCGATGGAGGCGCTCGATTTCCAACGAACCCCGCTCGCAGGCAATCGTTAAGCGGCTTTCATATGCTGCTTTGCCGTCACACACCATATGAATGGGTATACCGCCGACGCTCATATGGACCTCGTCGGCCCAATCGACGCGGCCGCCCGATACATCACGCCAGCGAACTTCATGGGACGAAACCTCGCACGCGCCCGCGAGCAAATCCTCAAACCAACCGACCGCATAGCAGCCCATGTCATATAGACAGCCACCCTGCAATGGGTCGAGCAGATAACTCGAAGGGGGCTCACCATAATCGAGTTTTTGCACGCTTTCAATCGAGACGATACGGCCGAGCTCGCCAGACGCAAGCAAGCCCTTCACGCGAGTACGCATCGGACAAAACCGATTTTTCATCGCCTCCATAAACAGCACGCCGCGCTCGCGAGAGGTGGAGGCAATCGAGAGAGCCTCTTCTTCGTTCAAAACGGCCGGCTTTTCGCACAGCACGGCCTTTCCCGCGCGCAGTGCCCGACAGACCCAATGCGCATGCATGCCATGTGGAAGAGCCAAGTAGATTACGTCGACATCGGGGTCGGCAATCAGCGCATCATAAGCCGCATCGCCGCTATCGTCAGCCGTGGCATAACTGTGCGCGGCATCAATCGAAAACGCTCGGCAAAATTCCTCGACATGTGCAGGAGTGCGGCCGGCCGCAGCCACCAGCCGTGCCCCGTCGACCTTCTTGAGCGACGATGCAAATCGATGAGAAATGCGTCCAGCGCCCAAAACGCCCCAACGAACCTCACGCAAATCATCACATGAATCCCGATGGCCCACGACAGCCCCCTTCAGTTGCGGTGAAATAGTTCCTGTCGATGCCTTATTCTGCCGCAAGCAGGAACTATTCCACCGCAAGTTATAAAAGGGTCACGAGGAGCGCGTTTTGCCGAAGGCCTTAAGCACCGCCGTCACGGGGCCAGGCTGAAAACGGCGGCGTACGTCGTCCAAGCGCCCGGGGATATCGATGTGCTGCGGGCAATGCCGCGCGCATTTGCCGCACTTGACGCAATTGCTCACCAGCTTGGGCTCGTTCGTCCGCACCGCGCTCGCCGTAAAGTATTGAGACAGCCCCGTAAACCAGCTGTGCGCATAGCTTGCGTTGTAGGCAGCAAAACACCCAGGGATATTGATGCCTTTAGGACACGGCATGCAATAGCCGCATCCCGTGCAGGGCACGCGATTCGATTTTTCAAACTCCCTCAGCACGCGTGCGATGGCATCGAGCTGAGCAGCCGTCCTGCGGAGCGATATCCCCGCCCGCGTGCGATGGCGCGGAGCGGCCCAGCCGTCATCGAATCCGGCAGGGCCCGATCGGCCAACGCCGCGTTCTCATCCACTTGCGCGGTATCGGTCATACCCGAAAGCAGCATCGTCACCTGAGGATGGTTCCACACCCACGAAAGCCCCCAGGCGGCCGGAGTGCGCAAATGCGGGTCACGGGCGCCATCGAGCACAGCGCGTGCCCGCGGCGGAAGTTTGCCCGCTAGACGACCGCCCAGCAGTGGCTCCATCACAAACACCGCAAGACCGCGCTCCGCAGCCGCCATGAGTCCTGCCGTTCCCGCTTGGTAACGCTCGCCGGCATAGTTGTACTGGATCTGGCAAAAATCCCAGTCATATGCGTCAAGCACCGTCAGGAAATCCGCCGCGCTGCCGTGATACGAAAAACCAATCTGGCGAATGCGCCCCGCCGCCTTTTGACGCGCGATCCAGTCCTCGATGCCCAACGCCACCACACGTTCCCACTGGGCGGGCGAGGTAATGTTGTGCATAAGGTAATAGTCGATACGGTCGGTCCGTAGCCGACGCAGCTGTTCGTCAAAGAAACGGTCGAAATCCTCTGCGCAAGTACACGAAGCGTGCGGCAACTTAGTCGCCAGCAACACCCGGTCGCGCAGTCCCAAGCGCTCAAGCGAGGCGCCCACGCACACCTCGTTGCCGGGATAGAGATACGCGGTATCCAGATAATTAATCCCCTGCTCCACCGCACGGGAAATGATGGCATCGGCCGTCTTCGCATCGGGATGTCCCGGCGCACCGGGAAACCTCATGCAGCCCAGACCCAGAGCAGATATTCGGTTACCACTTTTGGGGTCAACGCGGTATTGCACGGACCCTCCCTTCGCCATCAGCGCTCGGCAAGGCGAAACACAATGGTCACGCGGCCGAAACATCGTGGAATCGCAATCGAGAACGTATCGTAACGCAGCAGAAATCGAGCTGTCACGGCACCGCTTTAACATCAGCAAAAAGCCCGATGAAGGGGAGGCGAGCGTGACCACACGTGAGGATGCCCACCCCTATCCCGGCGAGCAATACATCCTCTCGGTCGACCGCTATCAGATCGAGGTCATGGACCATCTGGACGAGCTTCCCGCCACAGGCGCCGTCATCTTCTGCACCTTCCCCAAGATGCGCGATGGCGTTGGATATCCCGCACGCGTTTTCGCGGCCTGTTCCACGGCATAAGCGCACAGTGCAATAGTTTCTTTTTCATAACAGCAGCCCCGCGCATCCACCGATCACCCTGGCAGCATACAATCCATCAGGCGCCCCTTACGCGGGCGCCTTTTATATGAGGAGATGATTCACATGCAGATCAACAAGGTCGCCTTTATCGGCAAGGGCGGCGTCGGGCTACTCTACGGCAGCATGATCGCCCAGGCACTCGGCGACGATGCCGTCGAATACGTCATGGACGACGCCCGTTTCGAGCGTCACGCAGGCGACGCCCTTACGGTCAACGGCGAGCCCTGCGCACTCAAGTCCGTGCGCGTCAGCGAGGCAACGCCCGCCGATCTGGTCATTCTCACGGTCAAGACGACGGGACTCAACCAAGCACTCAAGACTATGGAGCGCGTCGTGGGACCCAACACGCTCATCGCCTCGCTGTGCAACGGCATTACGAGCGAGCAAAAGATTGCCGAGCACTTTGGCTGGAAGCGCACCGTCCTGGGTATCTGCCAGGGCATGGACGCCGTATTCCTCGACGGCGCGCTCACCTTTACCAATGCGGGCGAGATTCGCTTTGGCGCGGCAGCAGGCACCGAGCCCGCAACCGTCACCGCCATCGACGAGCTCTACACACGCTGCGGCATCGCCCATAGCGTCGAGCGCGACATTGCGCACCGCATGTGGGCCAAACTCATGCTCAACGACGGCATCAATCAGACCTGCATGGCCTACGGCGGGACCTACGGAAGCGCCACGGAGCCGGGCTCCGAGCAGCGTCGCTGCTTTGTTTCCGCCATGCGCGAAACGCTTGCGGTCGCCATCGCCGAGGGCATTGAGCTGACCGAGGCAGACCTGACGCAAATGGTGCACCTCATCGAGGGAATCGACCCCGCCGGTATGCCTTCGATGGCTCAAGACCGCGTCGCAAGGCGCAAAACCGAGGTAGATGAGTTCGCGGGCACCATCTGCCGCCTCGCAGCCAAACACGATATCCAAGTGCCGCAAAACGATTGGCTCTACCAGAGGATTCGCGAAATAGAAAGCAGCTGGTAGCCTCGGCCGCATCGCGACGCGCGCAATACAAGCAGACAGGCCTTCGCGTGGACTCCATCATTCGCGAAGGCCTGTTGCATTTAGCTCGAGGCTAAAACTGAGGCTTATTTTGCGATTCCGGAACCTCGTCCTCGTCATCGCGGCAAAGTAGCACGCCGGCGCTTCCCAGCAACGCCGCTGCAATCAAGGCGCCCACAATCACAGGAGCGGCGCCCGTAGCGGACTGCAAGCCGGCAGTTAACGCCGCCGTCGGACCAAGGCATCCGATCAAAAGGGCAACGACGGCAATAGCGACATCTCGAGCGTTCATGGAACCACTTCCTCCACGAGAAAGACTTTGTTTCTCGTGACTTAGTGTGCCCCGCGCCCATATGCGCGGCGTACTGCCACGGTAAGCGCTCTGTTAACTCAAATGCATACATAGAACGGGCGCCCTTACGTTGCCCTAAAGCTCGGTAAAGACGCCCGTCCGCCAATATCCGTGATGCAGAAAAATTACCAGCCAGTGTAGTAGTCGGTGGTTCCGGCTGCGCAGCCGGAGTCATAGACCTTGCACTCGCCCTTGGAACCGGTAAACGTGGAGCCTTGGGCCTTATCACCCGCGGCCACGACGTAGTAACCATCGGAATCGCGCCAAAAGCCCTCGGAATCCTGCGTCCATTCGCCCGTGCGGTGGTGATACAACACGTTGCTGCTGTAATAAGTCTCGCGGCGGCCGTTATAGTTATTGACGCCGCTCGAGCGCGTCAGACCCGAGCCGTTCGCGTAATACGCAGCAGTCACGTAAGACGAGCCGGAGCCGACGTTGTAATACGAAGCCTGAACGGCCTCAGCGGCCTCGGCGTCGGCGAGGCGGGCCCCGAGCGCCTCGCGCCTGGCATCCTCGAGCGTGGACCGAAGCTCGTCGAGCTCGGTCGACTTGGCGTCGACCTCCCCCATCGTCAACAGGCTACCCGCACCGTCGATGCAGCCCTGCAACACAGCGCGCTCGTCATCGGTAGCATAGTCGCCATACATATTCATAATGATCTGAGCGCGCATCTCCAGGGAATCGCGCTTTGCCCCCATCGAGGCGTTCCACTCCTGCATAGAGCCATAACCGTCGCCGCGGTAGTCGACGGGCTGCATCAGCGTCGCCTCGGACGGCGTGGATCCGACCGTATCGGATAGTGTTGCCGCGTGGGCATCAGTTGCGCCGGCGCCCGTCAAAAGTGCCACGGTCAGAGCGGCGGAAAGGGCGGCGGCTTTCGGTTTTCTTGAATCAATCCTCATGTAGCTGGAAACCTCCGTAGTGCGTTTTTGCTGCGCTTGAGCTGCGTGTGATTCGATCGCGCTGCATAGTACCCCGAGCAAATCGCGACCTGCGGTTTTTCTCAAAAGGCGCACGTCATTTGCGTAAAACTCACATTCTCTCAACAGGAGTTTTCCACATCTCGATTGCATAAAGCGTGCCAAAAACCCTGTTTTTGCACCCTCTCTATGCAAAAAAGGCGCCTGTGCGACCATTGTTCGCACAGGCGCCTTGAGCAGGCATTTTATGCAGTTATACCTATCGAGTCGCAAGGGGTCCTTGCACAAGTCGCCTTACTCGTCCAGCGCGGCGAAGG
This sequence comes from uncultured Collinsella sp., assembly GCA_900542335.1. Lineage (GTDB taxonomy): Bacteria > Actinomycetota > Coriobacteriia > Coriobacteriales > Coriobacteriaceae > Collinsella. The sequence goes on along the minus strand of UQNG01000004.1, from coordinate 21,009 downwards.
CCTGCTTCAGATCCCAAATGATGTCCTCGGCGTTCTCGGTACCGATGGAAAGACGGATCGTGGAGGGCGTGATGTTCTGCTCGGCGAGCTCCTCGGCAGAGAGCTGGGAGTGCGTGGTAGTAGCCGGGTGCACGACGAGCGACTTGACGTCGGCCACGTTGGCGAGCAGCGAGAACACCTGCAGATGATCGATGAACTTCCAAGCTGCCTCCTGGCCACCCTTAATCTCAAAGGTAAAGATCGAGGCACCGCCGTTGGGGAAGTACTTCTGGTACAGCTCATGGTCGGGATGCTCGGGCAGGCTCGGGTGGTTCACCTTGGCGACGTGGCTGTCACCGGTCAGGAACTCAACGACCTTCTTGGTGTTCTCGACATGACGGTCGACGCGCAGCGACAGAGTCTCGGTGCCCTGGAGCAGGACCCAGGCGTTGAACGGGCTGATGCAGGCGCCCTCGTCACGCAGCAGGATAGCGCGAACATAGGTTGCGAAGGCGGCGGGACCGGCAGCCTCGGAAAACGAAACACCGTGGTAGGAGGGGTTGGGCTCAGCGATCTGGGCGTACTTGCCACTCGCCTTCCAATCGAAGTTACCGCCGTCGACGATCACACCGCCCAGCGAGGTGCCGTGGCCGCCGATAAACTTGGTTGCGGAGTGGACGACGATGTTGGCACCATGCTCCAGCGGACGGAACAGATACGGGGTGCCGAAGGTGTTGTCGACGACAACCGGCAGACCATGCTTCTTGGCGATCTCGGAGATGGCGTCGATGTTGGGGATGTCGGAGTTGGGGTTACCGAGCGTCTCGAGATAGATGACCGTGGTGTTGTCCTTGATGGCGCCCTCGACCTCGTCCAGGTTATGGGCATCGACGAAGGTGGTCTCGACACCAAACTGGGAGAGCGTGTGCTCCAGCAGGTTGTAGGAACCGCCGTAGATGGTCTTCTGGGCGACCACGTGGTCACCAGCCTGGGCAAGTGCCTGCAGGGTATAGGTGATGGCAGCGGCACCGGAGGCGACGGCAAGACCGGCCACGCCACCCTCGAGCGCGGCGATACGGTCCTCGAAGACGCCCTGGGTGGAGTTGGTCAGACGGCCGTAGATGTTACCGGCGTCGGCAAGACCAAAGCGGTCGGCGGCGTGCTGGGAGTTGCGGAACACATAGCTCGTGGTTTGATAGATAGGCACAGCACGGGAGTCGGATGCAGGATCGGCGCTCTCCTGGCCAACGTGCAGCTGCAGGGTATCGAAACCAAAGGTGTGCTCGGGGTTGTTGATAAACTGGCTCATGATGATCTCCTTGATCGAACAAAAATAATAAGAGTAAGAGAAGTAAGTCGCTGTCTCCTGATCACGCCGACGGGCGCAAACAGGAGCCCGGCATTCGTCTTGGTAAGCAATTCATATGCGGGCCTCCTTTCGCATCCCGGTTCCGTGGTCGGCTTAATTACCTACCACCTTTGTGTGTTTAAATAGTACGAGCATTGTTTCCCTCGGTCAATCACTTAAAAGCGCTAATCTGTTATCTGTTATATAGATAGCAATCGAGAGGATGGCGTCGATGACCCTTCAGCAGCTTCGTTTTCTGATTGCCGTGGCAGAGTCCGGCTCAATCAACGCTGCAGCTCAGCGCCTCTATACCGCTCAGTCCAACATCTCAAACGCCGTCAAAAGCCTGGAACAGGAGCTCCATCTGGAGATCTTTACGCGCTCCAGCCGCGGCGTCACGCTCACCAACGACGGCACCGAGCTTTTGGGCTATGCGCGCCAGGTCGTAGAGCAGGCCGACATGCTCGAGGCACGCTACGAGGACGGCGGCACACCCCAGGCGCGCCTTGCCGTCTCGGCCCAGCACTACGCGTTTTCGGTCGAGGCCTTTGTCAACGTCGTCGAGCGCTGCCGCGACAGTAAGTTTGAGTTCATCATGCGCGAGACCACCACCTCGCAGATCATCGACGACGTCCGCGCATTTCGCAGCGATATCGGCATTCTGTACCTGGATGACTTTAACGCCCGCGTTCTGCAGAAGGCCTTCGCCGATGCCCGCGCAAGCTTCCATCCCCTCTTCGACGCGACGGTCCACGTCTTCGTTAGCGAACGCCACCCGCTCGCACGCCGCCCTCAGCTGTCCCTTGCCGACCTCACGCCCTATACGCGCTACAGCTTTGAGCAGGGAACCTCAAACTCCTTCTATTACGCCGAGGAACCTTTTAGCTATATCCCTTGCGACCGCAACATACGAATCTCGGACCGCGGAACACTTACTAACTTACTTATCACGTCGAACGGTTACACCCTGTCGACCGGTGTCCTTTCCAATGAAATGCAGTGGGGTATGGCATCGATCCCGTTAGCAGACGCCCCAACGATGCACGTAGGATATATCATGCACGACGAGCGCAAGCCCTCTCCTCTCTTGCGGCAATACCTCGACGAGCTCAACCGCATCATCCATGCCGACCAGCTGTCGGAAGACGGGGTAGAAATCGTAGATTGCTAGCCCGCGGCGGGCATGGCGCTACAATGGTCACTCACACGAAGCGTACCCAACGAAAGGAACCATGTGAAGGTCATCATCTATACCGACGGCTCGGCCCGATCAAATCCGGGACGCGGCGGCTACGGCGCCGTGCTCAAGTACACCAACCCCGCCGGCAAGACCTTCACCTCCGAGCTTTCGCGTGGCTACGCCAAGACCACTAACAACCGCATGGAGCTCATGGCGGTCATCGTGGCGCTCGAGGCACTTAACCGCCCCTGCGAGGTCGAGGTCCATTCCGATTCGCAATACGTCGTCAACGCCTTCAACAAGCACTGGATCGACGGCTGGAAAAAGCGCGGGTGGAAAACTGCCAACAAGCAGCCCGTCAAGAACCGCGACCTGTGGGAGCGTCTGCTTGCCGCAAAGAGCAAGCATAAGGTGGAGTTCATCTGGGTTAAGGGGCATGCCGGCCACGAGCTCAATGAGCGCTGCGACGAGCTCGCCACCACCGCGGCCGACGGAGCCAACCTCGATATCGACACCGGCTTTAGCGAGAGCGACCTGTAACGGCGTTTTCGCACGCTTTTATGTCCTCCCGCGCTACACTCGTCCTGTAGGCCAAACAACGCAAGGGGGACACATGCTGCGCATCGCAACCATCGGCACATCCATGATCACCGACGACTTTATCCAGGTCGTCAACGCCAACGACCAGGCTACATTCGTAGGCACGCTCTCGCGCGACGCAGATCGTGGCGCCGCCTTTACCGCCGAACACAGCGGCGAACGCAACTTCACCGCACTTGACGAGCTTGCGTCCGCCGACGACGTCGACGCCGTCTACATCGGCAGCCCCAACGCGCTCCATCACGAGCAGGCGCTCGCCTGCATCGCCGGTGGCAAGCACGTCATCGTCGAGAAGCCCTTCTGCGCCACCGAGGCCCAGGCGTTCGAGGTCTTCCGTGCTGCCGAGGCAGCAGGTTTCGTGGCCCTCGAGGCCATGCGCCCGCTCCATGACCCCGCTTTCCACGCCGTCGAGGACGCCCTGGGCGAGATTGCGCCCATTCGTCGCGCCTCGCTGCGCTTTGGCAAGTATTCCTCGCGCTACAACGAAATCCTCGCTGGACGCACCACCAATATCTTCGATTGCAATATGGCATCGGGTTCCCTCATGGACATCGGCGTCTATACCGTCGAGCCCATGGTCGAGATCTTCGGCATGCCCTCCGGTCTCACCAGCATGGCCACGCTGCTCGACCCCTCAACGCAAGAGCTCACCCATGGCCCCATCGACGGTTGCGGTTCCATTCTCGCCAGCTATGGCGGTGGCCGTATCTCCGTCGAGCTCGCGCACTCCAAAATTACGAATGACCTGCTGCCCTCGCAGATCGAAGGCGAGCGTGGCACTATCCAGATCGACCATCTGTCCACGCCCCGCAACGTCCGCATCGACTATCGCGGCGACGTCGTACGCGGCTCGGCGACCGAGGCGCCGCGCGAACAGGACGACAACGGCCGCGCGCTCGACCTTCCCAAGTCAAGCAACACCATGGAATACGAACTCGCAGACTTTATCACCGCCATCGGAGGCATCGATAACGTTAAGGAAGAGATCTGGGAGACCCCGGCGGGACGCCATGATCTCGGCCACTACCGCGATGTCACGCTCGTCTCGCTGCGCATCATGGATGCCGTGCGTCAGCAGGCCGGCATTACCTTCCCCGCCGATTCAGTCAAGCAGGCCTAGCGATGGGCTTTTTTGACAAGTTCTTCTCCGGCATCAATCGAGAGCCTCAAAAACCGTCTGGCGTTGAGCTCGAGCTGCGACGCAGGCTTACCGTACTCGCAAGCGACGAGGCCACTCAAGACACTCCCCTGCGCTATTTCCTGCGCTGGGCGGGGCAAGTCCAAGGCGTTGGTTTTCGCTTTACCAACACCAACCTCGCGCAGGCACGCGCACTCACCGGCTGGGTGCGTAACATGGAAGACGGCTCAGTCGAGATGGAGATACAGGGAGCTCCGGCAAACATCCTATCTCATCTCGAGGCGCTTCATGCCTCCTACGAGCGCATGGGAACGCGTTTTCGCCTCGTAGACGCCCAGGTCCGAGCCCCACTTGCCAATGAAGACGGCTTCAGTCCTCATTATTAGTATTGTGTGCTAAATAAGGTATCATTTACCTACGACCGTTAATAGAAAAGAGGCGAGGCGCATGGCGGTGCAAAGAAGGAATACCAGGCAGCGAAAGCTGGTTCTTGACGCCGTGCGCCAAAGCTATAACCATCCCACCGCTGACGAAATCTACAACGTCGTGCGCGCGCAGGATGACAAAATCAGCCGCGGTACGGTCTACCGCAACCTCAATCTCTTGGCCGACGCCGGCGAGATCCTCTCAATCAAGACGCCGGGCGGCAGCCGCTTCGATCGCACGATCGAGCCGCATGCGCATATCATCTGCACCTCGTGCAGCCGCGTCATCGATGTGCCGCTCCCCTTCGACGCCCAGCTCGACGCAAAGGCGTCCGAGCAAATCGGCTGGAACGTCACGTCGCACTACACCATCTTCGAGGGCCTCTGCCCCAACTGTAGGTAGATTTTGGGACATGCCTACTCAGCAAGTAGACGACGCAGCTCTTCTTCGACCGTGCGCACGTAGCGGACACGGTCATTGACACCGCGCATGCTGGGATTGCAGCTCTCCATCAGATAGGGATGGCCCACCACGTTGAGCATGTCGCGATCGTTTTCGTTATCGCCAAACGCCATCATTTCGTTAGGTGAGATCCCCAGTGCGCGACCATAATCGGCAAGCGCGGACCCCTTGCCTGAATCAAAGCCGATAAAGTCGGTCCATTCGGTTCCCGACGTCATCACATCGACCCGGTCGCTAAAGCGACGCGCAAAATACTCCAACGCCGCCGGCTGCTCTGTCTCGGGCGTTTGAAACGCAATCTTAATGACATCCTCGTCAATGTCCTCGGGACGGTCGACCACCGTCACATCGCAGTGGACCTCGTAACGCAAATGGTCGATGAATGCATCGTTACCGCTTATGGTGTAGAGGTGCCCCTCGCAGGAAAGGGTTACGTCGGCATGGGGGTAGGCGAGCACGGCATTCGCGATATCCATAGCAAGGCTACGTTCCATGGAACGTTTGACAACGGCGCGCCCCTCGCTCATCACCAGGGCTCCGTTTTCGCATACATAGGCGAGCTCATCGGCCACCGGGGCAAACAGATAGCGCAAGCTCGCATATTGACGGCCGCTCGCCGGCATAAACACAATACCGCGACGATGCAGCTCATTAATGAGCTCAAAGGCCTCGGGACGCGGCTCGCGCTCCCCCGGATGCAGCAACGTACCATCCAAATCGCAGGCGATCAGCTTGATTCCCTCAAGACCCATATGCTTCCCCCAAAGCCTCTCATCAACAGCAAGACGGACTTTGAATGGCAATCCCTCAAAGCCCGTCTTGCGCATACGCGCGCTTAGCCGCGCGTCTTTTTTACGATCGTAAAGTCTGAAGCCATGCTCACAACAACATCCGCCGCGATCGATGCAAAGCGTCGACTGACATCGAGCTCGCGTGCGACCACCGAGAGCCGAACGCCCCCAATGCCCCGGAGCATACGACCCAAAACCGGTTGCACCGGCGTATACATGCGCACGGTATGCTCGTCCGAGTCACCCCGGAAGAGCGGCGCATGCATGTTGCCGATCTCCCAGCACGCATGTGCGAGCACAATCGGATCCATGCGGTCGACTTCGACCAAATAGACCTCGGCGCTGCGCAGGCGTACGACAACCGCTACGGGCACCGTGCCCGTGCGGTCGACAGCGAGCACGTCACCGTCGGCAAGACGCTCGCCATCAGTGGCATCCAGCCGGGCATTCACCGTGCGCTCCAGCTCCGTCACGCCCACAAACAGGCGCGCATCAGCCTGGTCCCAATCGAGTAGCAGCTCGTCAACCTCAAAGACGCCACCCAGCTCCCGACGAAGCAGGAGTTCATAGGACGGGTCGTTGAGATTTCCCAAGCGCTCCGTAGCTACCAGGTCCACGGACATCAACTAGTCCTCGACCTCGACGAGCTCGATATCAAAGTTGAGATCCTTGCCGGCAAGCTCGTGGTTGGCATCGAGCGTCACGGCCTCGGACGTCACATCGATGACGACAGCGGGGACAGGCATGCCGCTCGGCGTGGACAGGAAGAGCTTCATGCCCTTCTCGATCTGCTCGATGTTGGGAACCTGCTCGGCCGGGAAGGTCAGGACCATCTCGGGGTTGTGCTCGCCGTAGGCATCGGCAGCAGGAATGTGCACGGACTTCTTCTCGCCCACCTGCATATCGATAACGGCGGCGTCGAAGCCCTTGATCATCTGACCGGCACCGCAGGTGAACTCCAGCGGCTCACCGCGATCGTAGGAGCTATCGAACTGCGTGCCGTCATCGAGCGTGCCACGATAATGGGTCTTGACCTTCTTGCCCTGGTTGGACATGGTAACCTCCGTGATAAGGGCGGCGCACAACGCGGGCCGCCGTGAACATATGGCGCTAACTATACCCTAGTCATACAATTCATTGACAGTTTGCAAAGAAACGCTGCAACCGGAGGAACCATGGCATATCCCGTATTTGACCTACACTGCGACACCGCCGACCGTATCGGCTGGGCCACACTCGATCTTGACCTGCGCTTTACCGCCGGCACCGACGGTTATTTCCCCGGCGACGAAACGCATCCGCAGGATTTCGACCTTATCGAGGGCAACGCCTGCGCCATCTCGCTCGCAAAGATCGGCAACACGCCGTGGGCGCAGTGCTTCGCTACGTTTGTCCCCGACGAGATTCCCACCGCCCACGCCGCGCGCTTCCAGGCGCAGATCATGGCGCATATGAGCGGCCAGGCAATGCTCAACCACGACCGCATGGTCAACGTGCGCAGCGCCGCTGATATTCGCCCTGCGCTCAAAGACGGCAAGGTCGCCTGCATCCACACCATCGAAAACGCCACGTTCTTTGCCGAGGACCCCGCGCTGATCGAGGTGCTCAAGAGCTTGGGCGTGCTTATGTCGTCACTCAGCTGGAACGCGCAGGGACCGCTCGCGAGCGGCCACGACACCCACGCCGGCCTCACCGCCGCCGGCATCGAGGCACTTACGCAGATGGAGCACGCCGGCATGATACTCGACGTCTCCCACCTCAACGATGAGTGCTTTGACGAGGTTGTCGCCCACGCCACGCGCCCCTTCGTCGCCAGCCACTCCAACTCCCGTGCGGTTTGCGGCGTCAAGCGCAACCTCACCGACGACCAGTTCCGCACCATTCGCGACATGGGCGGCATCGTCGGCCTCAACTACTGCAGCGAGTTCCTATCCAACGATGCGACCGACAAGACCACCGCAGACGTCACCTTCGACCAGCTAGCGGCACATATCGAGCACTGGCTCGACCTGGGCGGCGAAGATGTCATCGCACTCGGCGGCGACTGGGACGGCGCCAAGGTGCCCGCTTTCCTCTCCGATGCCAGCAAGATGCCCGAATTCCAGAACATGCTCTCCAAGCACTTTGGCAAGACCGTGATGCAGAAGCTCTGCAGCGATAACGCCCTTGCCTTCTTCGAGCGTTATTAATTTCACATCCCTTGAGCGGGCCGGCATACCGAACGGTCGACATGCCGGCCCGTCCCCAATCTGAAGGACCGCTTTTGACGCAGCAGTTTACGATTTTCCTACCCCGACCGGATGGGATGCCCATCCCCGTCGTCGTTACCAAAAAGCGCATCAAGAACTTCAACCTACGCGTCACATCGAGCGGTGAGGTCCACGCCAGCGCACCGCTCGGCGCCAGCCGCGAGCGTATCGAAGCGTTTGTGAAGCGCAACAGCGCTTGGATTATCAGCCGACTTGCCCAGCGCGAGCAACGTCAGGCAACGTCACGAGAGCCACTCAGCCCCTCGTCCATCATTGCGCTTTGGGGCATGCCCATCACGGTACAGGACGCACTCGACCACAACTTTGCGTCACCCGCACCGCGACCCCAGCAGGCCACCTTCGCAAGTTTTATGGGTGCCGACAAGTCGAACGAACGCCCACAGGTCAAGCGGCTCGCAATCCTCGACGGTCTAACGTCCGACGAGCTCCAAGCCCACATCGACCAGCTCTATACGTCCGAGGTCACATCGGCGCTGCGCGATATTTTGCACGCGTACGAAATCGCAATGGGCGTCTCCGTTTCCCGCGTTTCCGTACGCAGCATGAAAACGCGTTGGGGCTCGTGCACGCCCAAATCCGGCGCCATTCGCATCGCACGAGAACTTGCCGGCTACCCCGTCGAATGCCTCGACATGGTTGTCGCCCACGAGCTCGTCCACTTGCTCGAGCCAAGCCACAATCAGCGGTTTCACGCCCTGCTCGACACGTACTGCCCCAACAATAGAGCTCTGTCGCAGCGACTCAAAAAACCGCCCGCCAACGAGCTTTAGCGTCAGCTAGCGCACGCGCTCGATCTCGACGCCACAGCTTGCCAGGGGAAGACCGACGGGCGCCCAAGGCTTATCGAGCTTAACACGCACGCCAAGCAGCAAGGGATAACGACGTAGCAGCATCTGGGCCACACCCTCGGCTGCAGCCTCGATGAGCTTAAACGTATGCTCGCGCAGATATCCGTCGACATCATGACACACCGAGCCGTAATCAATCGAGGCATCCAGGTTGTCGTGCTCCCCCGCCGCGCGCAGGTCGGCATAGAGCACCAAGGACACGATGAACTTCTGGCCCAGCGCGTTCTCCTCGGGATACACACCGTGGTTGGCAAAGACCTCGAGACCGTCGATAGCAATGCGGTCGGCATGGCGCAGGTCGTCATAGCTCACATGGGGCACCGCCGTTGCGGCGGAAATCTCGCCCCTGCCACGACGGGCAAGCTCGGCACCCTCGGTCTTGGTTGCATTCTCGGGCAGCTTTTTGTTAGTCATCGCGATCGTCTCCTTCGTTCAGAACCCCGACCGCGCATACCGACTACACGCGAATCGAAAGGTTCTTTTTATCATCGCTCCAGTTGCAAGCATTGCGCGCGGGGCATGCAAAGCAGGCGCGCGACGCTTTGTCGGCTGCATAGAGCAGGCGCTCGAGCGGCTGGCTGTTCACGCGCAGCTTTCGATGGCCCAGAATGGCCGTCTTAATGGCTGCGACATCTGCCGGCTCAAACGCCACGTCTTCGGGCATGCCGCCGAGAATCGCATCAGCGACGCGTTCGCTTGCAACATCATGAGATATACCCGATTCATACTGTTCATCTTTGCCGATATCGTGAAGAAGTGCCGTGGCATAGATGACCTCGCGGTCAAATCCGAGCTTCTCCTCAAGATTCTTAATCCACATAATGCGCGCGACATCGAGCAGATGGTCAATACCGTGGCGGCAGAAGATGCGCCCCGATTCTAACTGTGCAATGTTGCCCAGGTGCCGCCGGAACAGCCCGTTGGCACAAATGTAATCAATGCGAGACATGGCACCAAAGGGGGCCAGGCCCGAAGCCATAAAGCCGCGACGCGACGTTCCTTCATCGGTCTTCGATGTAAAGTCGTTGACGACTCTCATGGCTAGCGACCCAGCATCCTAAAGAATCGCTCCTCGAGCGACGAATCGGTCTCAAAGACACCGCGACGAGCAAGCGTCACGGTCTTGGTACCGGGTTTTTGCACGCCGCGCATGGTCATGCACATATGCTCGGCTTCCATCAGTACGATCGCTCCTTGGGGAGCAAGATACTCCATGAGGGCATCGACAACCTGTGCACACAGCTGCTCCTGCAGCTGCAGACGACGGGCATAGACCTCAACCGTGCGAGCAAGCTTAGACAGACCCGCCACGCGACCGTTAGGGATATAGCCGATCGCAGCCTTGCCATAAAACGGCAGCAGATGGTGCTCGCACAGCGAGTAAAACGTAATGTTGCGCTCGATAACCAAATCGTTCGAAGCGACGGCAAAAGTTTTGGACAGGTGCTCCTCGGCGCTCTGGTCCATGCCGCCGGCAATCTCGCCATACATACGGGCAACGCGTGCCGGCGTCTCCAGCAGGCCCTCACGAGTTGGATCCTCGCCTATGCCCTCAAGCAACAGCCTTATGGCGGCCTCGACTTTTTCCTGATCGACCATCTGGGCCTCACTTTTCCGATTTTGCGTTCGCACTATGGTACCACGCCCTCCGGCATCGGCCGCAAGCTACATAGTATGGGTCGAATAGACCGGATCGTCTCGCCAAAGCTCCACAGCATCGCAAAGCGCAACGCCCTCACGCGCAGCACGAGCGCGCGTGGCGTTCATGTCGATCACGCGCTGATTACTCGAGCCCCTAAAACGCAACGAGATATCGTACAAGTCTTGAACGAACGGACCGTCCACCAACATGTCGAGGCAGGCAAGGATACGGTCCGTCACCTCGGTATGATGACGACCGTCCGGCATAAGTTCCTCGAGCACGTCACCGGTAAAGCACCAAATGGTCTTCCCCGACTCCACAGGGTAGGCCGCACGCACGCGTTCGATAAAGTCAACGAGACCCGCCTGGTTCTCGGGTTCCATGGGCTCGCCACCCAGAATCGTCAGGCCATCAATAAAGGGATGGTCGAGACTCTCGATAATCTTGTCCTCGACGGCACGGTCGAACGGTTCACCCGCGGCAAAGTCCCACGCGACGGAGTTAAAGCAATTCTTGCACCCACGACGGCACCCACTCACAAACAGAGAAGTACGAACACCTTCCCCATCAGCAATGTCGAAATACTTAATGTTCGCGTAGTTCATAGGTAACTCTCCTGGGAGGCCGGGACATATCATCCCGTCCTCAAACATTCTCGGCCTGCGGCCTGCGAAACTGCGGGCGGGACGATATGTCCCGGCCTCATGCAAAAGCTAACTCAATGAACGAAGCGAACATCGAGTATAGGGTTCGAGGTCTAATAAAAACTTTGTTGCAGCTCAACCGTCATCGCAAGCAAAACGTTGTTGCAAGTCAACTCATTTCCGCTAAGAACTTCGAGGAGTGAGCAGACCGCATGCTGCATCTCAACTACGTCAACTTGGCTGCCCCGTAGCGAGGCCCCGGACCTTTGCTCGATATGAGTTCCGCACGAACAGGAGGCGCCAGTGGCGCCTCCGTCGTGAGCCAGGACTGTCCGAAATAGCGAGTAAAGGTCCGGGGCCTCGCTACGGGGCAGCTTGGGATGGTTATTAGAGATGCAGCACGCGGTCGCGGATCTCCTCGGTTCGACCCTGGTTCCAGAACTGGGTACCGATGTAGCCGCACGTACGGCGGGCGACGTTCATCTTCTCCTGATCGCGGTTGCCGCAGTTGGGGCACTCCCACACCAGTTTGCCATCATCCTCGACAATCTTGATCTCGCCGTCGTAGCCGCACACCTGGCAGTAATCGCTCTTGGTGTTGAGCTCGGCATACATGATGTTGTCGTAGATGTACTGCATCACGCGAATGACAGCCTTAAGGTTGTCCTGCATGTTAGGAACCTCGACGTAGGAGATGGCACCGCCCGGCGAAAGCTGCTGGAACATGCCCTCAAACTTGAGCTTATCGAAAGCATCAATCTCCTCGGACACATGGACGTGGTAGCTGTTGGTAATGTAGCCCTTGTCCGTCACACCCGGAATAATGCCAAAACGACGCTGCAGGCACTTGGCGAACTTGTAGGTCGTCGACTCAAGCGGGGTGCCGTACAGCGAGAAGTCGATATCGCTTTCGGCCTTCCACTCGGCGCATTTGTCGTTCATGTGCTGCATGACGGCCATGGCAAACGGCGTGCCTTCCTTCTCGGTGTGGCTGTGGCCCGTCATGTACTTGACGCACTCATACAGACCGGCATACCCCAGGCTGATGGTGGAATAGCCGCCCACGAGCAGTTTGTCGATCGTCTCGCCCTTCTTAAGGCGCGCCAGGGCGCCGTACTGCCACAGAATCGGTGCGGCATCCGAAAGCGTGCCCATCAGGCGCTCATGACGGCACAGCAGGGCACGATGGCACAGCTCAAGGCGCTCGTCGAAGATCTTCCAGAACTTGTCCATGTCCTGATGCGAGCTCAGTGCGACATCGGGCAGGTTGATGGTCACAACACCCTGGTTAAAGCGGCCATAGTACTTAGGTTTGGTCGGGTCATAGTTCAGCGCGTTGGCAACATTGTTAAAGCCGTTGCCCGAACGGTCGGGCGTCAGGAAGCTGCGGCAACCCATGCAGGTGTAGCAATCGCCATTGCCGGCGGTCTCACCCTTAGACAGCTTGAGCTCACGCATCTTCTTCTCAGAGATGTAGTCGGGCACCATGCGCTTGGCGGTGCACTTGGCAGCCAGCTGGGTCAGGTAGAAGTACGGGGAATTCTCGTGAACGTTATCGTCCTCGAGCACGTAGATAAGCTTGGGGAATGCCGGGGTAATCCACACGCCGGCCTCGTTCTTAACGCCCTCGTAGCGCTGGCGAAGCGTCTCCTCCACGATCATGGCAAGGTCGTGCTTCTCCTGAGGCGTACGGGCCTCGTTGAGATACATAAAGACCGTCACGAACGGCGCCTGGCCATTCGTGGTCATAAGGGTCACGACCTGATACTGAATCGTCTGGACGCCGCGACGGATCTCGTCACGCAGACGGTCCTCAACGACCTCACGGACCTTCTCGGCAGACGCAGAGACGCCAAGCTCCTCGAGCTCGCGGGCAACCTCGCCGCGAATCTTCTGACGGCTCACCTCGACAAACGGAGCCAGGTGGGTCAGCGAAATCGACTGACCGCCATACTGGGAAGAGGCGACCTGGGCGATAATCTGCGTCGCGATATTGCAAGCAGTCGAGAAGCTGTGCGGCTTCTCGATCAGCGTGCCCGAGATAACGGTGCCGTTCTGGAGCATATCCTCCAGGTTCACCAGGTCACAGTTATGCATGTGCTGGGCGAAGTAGTCCGAATCGTGGAAGTGAATCAGGCCCTCGTTGTGGGCATCCACGATCTCCTGGGGCAGCAGCACGCGCTGCGTCAGGTCCTTGGAAATCTCGCCGGCCATGTAGTCGCGCTGAACGGAGTTGACGGTCGGGTTCTTGTTGGAGTTCTCCTGCTTGACCTCTTCGTTATTGCACTCAATCAGCGACAGAATCTTGTCATCGGTCGTGTTCTTTTGGCGCTTCAGGCTCTGAACATAGCGGTAGATGATGTAGTGGCGAGCGACCTCGTAGCAGTCGAGACGCATAATCTCGTCCTCGACCAGATCCTGGATCTCCTCGACCGATACGGTGTGGCCGGCCTTCTCACATGCCTCGGCGACGTTTTGTGCCGCATAGATCACCTGGCGGTCGGTAAGGCGAGAGCCTTCCTCGACCTCCAAGTTTGCGGCGCGGATCGCATTGACGATCTTATCGATGTCAAAGGTAACCTCGGTGCCGCTGCGCTTGATGATCTTCATCCTCTTGCCTCTTTCGCATCGTAGCCTCATTGCGCTTCAGAGCCAAACGATGCCCGGCAGGGCTTACCCTGTCTTGCGGCGCCGTCGCGCAATCTGTGTTTTCGATAACCATAGGCCCTCATGCGGACAATCCTCGCAGCCAATCAAGGGGCTCAAAGATCCATCCAAATAATGGGGCGAATAAGGTTCTCGTTCTCTGTCCGCCATCTATCATACGACAAAGAGGCATCTATATCCTGTATTCTTTTTTTAGGTCAAACACAACATATAGTGTTTCAGCAGGTCAAAGCAATTGGTCAATTTGCAGACGCATTATAAATGAAGGCCTCTTGGCAGACTGCTAAAACGTTATCAACCCAACTACCTGCACAGCAGTTTTGAAACCCCCTCAACCGTGCCGCCGCCAAATAGCACCAAAACCAAGCTGCTCGCGCCAAAAGAATCCAAAAGATTATGCTTGACCAACATGTTGCGGTCATGATGGGCCAGGACACATGCAATCTGCCGGCACCCCTACGGGATACAAAGACCATCGCGTACGGACCTTGGATCAATATTTGATGACTTATTTGGCGGCGCGCTTGGTGGCAAAAAACAAAACAGCCCAGAGGACATAGCCTCTGGGCTGCGAACATTTGGTGGGCGTTAGAAGATTTGAACTTCTGACCTCTTCCGTGTCAGGGAAGCGCTCTCCCCCTGAGCTAAACGCCCAAATGGAGCGGACAACGGGGCTCGAACCCGCGACCCCAACCTTGGCAAGGTTGTGCTCTACCAACTGAGCCATGTCCGCTTACGAGGATTAATCTTACGTGATGCCCGCATCCTATGCAAGAACTTTTTTTAAAAAGTTTTGCGACGCCCTCGCGAACCTCGCGAAGACATCAGCCACCAAGGAAGGCGCAGGCAAACGCAAACTCGCCGCAAGAGGCCCTTACATCTCGCCGAGCATGATCCAGGCAGAGCTGTCCTGCGCGAGCCTGCCGTCTGCAAGCGCTGATGAGGTGAGCAGGACCCTGCCCGCCGGCAGCTCCACGGGTGCTGCACCGAAGTTCGTCACACACGCCCAGCCGTTCTCGCGGCGATAGGCGATGACGCCGCCCTCAGCGCCCTCGGCACCATCCGCAAGACCGGTGCGCCCGTCAAGATCGAGCCACGCAAGATCGTTGGCGCACCCGCGCAGCTTGCGCCGCAGCCAGAGGGCGTCACGATAGAGCGCAAGCATCGATGTCGGGTCCGCTTCTTCCCTATCGGCAGCATAATCGGAAAACCATGCAGGCTGCGGCAGATGGGGCGCCGCATCAGCGTCCGCCGGCGAAAACCCAAACGATCCGCCCTGCGCGGGATCGTCCGCCGCCACCCACGGCAGGGGCACACGACAGCCGTCGCGCCCCTTCTCGCGCTTCGGTCCGCGCGTATTGGTTGCACTGGGATCTTCGAGTGCAGTCCACGGGATATCAGCCACCTCAAAAAGACCGAGCTCCTCACCCTGATACACGTATGCCGAGCCCGGAAGCGCCAGTTCAAGCAAAAGGGCCGCCCGCGCGCGGCGCTCGCCGAGTTCACGGTCCTCGTCATAAGACGACCCGTCGCGTAAGAGCCAGTCGAGCGCAATCTGGTGGTAGCGCGTCGCCTTGATTTGCGGCAGGGCATAGCGCGTCGCCACGCGCGGCACGTCGTGGTTGGAGAGTACCCAGGTCGAGGCGGAATCGGATTCGATAGCTGCCTTCAAGCCCTCCTCGATTGCAGCGTGCATGTCATCATAGGTCCAAGTGGCCTTGGCAAACTCAAAGTTGAATGTCTGGCCAAGCTCGCTGGGACGCGCATAGAGATACTGGCGCTCAGGCAGCACCCACGCCTCGGCAACGGCGCTGCGCGGCGGATTATAGCGGTCGAACACGCGGCGCCACTCGCGATAGATCTCGTGGACCTCGTTGCGGTCCCACAGCGGATGGGTGCCGTCGTCAACCATGTCATCGCCCTCGGCGAGATGCCACCGGTCGAGGTCATCGCGGTCGAGATCCTTGGCGAGACCGTGCGCCACATCGATGCGAAAGCCATCGACGCCTCGATCGCTCCAAAACGCCAGGACGTCGCAAAAGAACGCGTGAACCTCGGGGCATGACCAGTCAAAGTCCGGCTGCTCGGGCGTAAACATGTGCAGATACCATTGACCGTCCGCAACACGCGTCCAGGCGGGGCCGCCAAAGTTGGCATTCCAATTGGTGGGAGGCAGCTCGCCATGCTCGCCGCGACCATCGCGGAAGATATAACGGGCGCGCTCGGGCGATCCGGGGCCGGCGGCAAGAGCGGCTTTGAACCAGGGGTGCTGGTTGGATGAATGGTTGGGCACGATATCGACGATGACCTTGATGCCGCGCGCGTGAGCCGCAGCGATCATGTCATCGAAATCGTCAAGCGAGCCGAGACGTGGGTCGACATCGCAGTAGTCCGCCACATCATAGCCGCCATCGACAAGAGGCGAAGGGTAAAACGGGCTCAGCCAGATGGCCTCGATGCCCAGCCGCTCAAGATAGTCCATCTGCTGGGCAATGCCCGCGATATCGCCCAGACCCGAACCGGTCGAATCCTTAAACGAACGCGGGTAGATCTGATAGATCGCGGCATCGGACATCCATGAGCGCGAAGAGGACTTTTCTGCAGCCATGGGGTGAGCCTCCCTTGCAACGAGGTTTTGCGAGATGCCCACGATGATACGCCCAAAGCTGTCATTCGAGGCAAACAACGCCACAGCCACACCCCAAAACGCTCGCTCCCTCTCGGGCTCGAGCCTCCTGGGACGAATCGATCGATTAGTGAAAAGAACGGAAGACTCACTCCCCCGGCCACAACAGCGAGCGGGCTCCGGGCGCCCCAGGTTGCCGCGAAAGAGGAGGGAAGCGTACTTTATGTACGCGACCGACGATTGAGGGGGCAAGATGGGGTGCCCGGGGCTCGCGCAGCGTCAACAAAAAACGCGGTTCGTTAGAACCGCGTAAGATAGTTGGAGCGGACAACGGGGCTCGAACCCGCGACCCCAACCTTGGCAAGGTTGTGCTCTACCAACTGAGCCATGTCCGCATATGTAAAACAAAACGGGCGCCGGAGCGCCCGGATGTTGCCTGGAGGCGAAGCCCGGATTCGAACCGGGGGTAAAGGCTTTGCAGGCCTCTGCCTTACCACTTGGCCACTTCGCCGAAAAAGGACCGCCTAAACGGTCCGGAAATGCAATGGAGCGGACAACGGGGCTCGAACCCGCGACCCCAACCTTGGCAAGGTTGTGCTCTACCAACTGAGCCATGTCCGCTTGCGGGTTATTAATTTACGCGAGTTATCCAAAAGACGCAAGTACTTTTTTCAAAAAAGTTGCCGGCCGCGTGTTCTTGGTGGCTAAACGCGCTAAAGCGATTGGCTAGGCACGCGATTCCAGTGCTCCGCTAAATAGCTTCACCATCTGCACGCGCGTGCCGGTGCCGTCTGTGCGACGAGCAACCTCCACGTTATCGACGAGCATACGCATAAGCTTGATACCACGGCCGCGTTCCTCAGATGCGACCGGTTCGCTCGCTCCATCGATAGAATAGCCGGCACCCCGATCAAGCACCTCAACCACGACGCGATCGCCATAGGCCTGAACCGTCAGGACGCACCCGATACCGCCCGCATGGTCATAGGCATTACCCAGCGCCTCCCCCGACGCCAACGCGACATCGTAGCGCTCGTCGCGGCGCAACGGAAGCGATTCAAGGAGTTCGGCGATGCGATGTCGATAGTATGGAAGATTCTCGATACCCTGTCGGACCTCGACGCTCTTGCTCCATCGTGGCAACTCTCCCACCGGAATAGCGGGAATCGACTCACGCGCCGGACCCGCAACATGAAGGATGTCGACAAGTCGGGTAATCTCCAAAAAGCGAATGACCTCATCGGAGGCGTTAACGAGCGAAAGCAGGCCCTCTCGCCTCATGAGCTCTCTGGCACGTGTAAGCAAAAACGCCAAACCCGTCGAGTCGATAAAGCCCACGGCCTGGCAATTGATGACAACGCGACGCACGCCCCGGTCGATCAGATTATCCAACCGTGGACGCAGCACGGACACCGAGGCGATGTCGACATCACCCGGTGGCGTCAAAACCGCTATGTCATTCCACTCATTCATACGACCATGGTTCCCCAAAAGAGCTCGCTCGATGCATACATATCTGCAGCTGCGCAGATTTTGCCCGTCAAGTATCGCGGTCTACGATCGACCCCGTAAAAACTCAAGGGAAACCAGCGCAATGTCATCGTCCAGCGCCGACTCGGTAAAGCGGTCAAGCTCTCCCAAGACCTTACCGCAGATTCCCGATACACCCTCACCCGAGACAGAGAGCAGAAGGTCACGAAGGCGCTGCTCGCCAAAGAAAACACCCGAGCGATCACGTGCTTCGATTGTCCCGTCGGTATACATAAATAGCATGTCACCAGGAGCGAACGTAAACACGCCCGTCTCGTACACCATGCTCTCGAAGGCACCGATCACGCCCGATTGGCACCCAAGGAGCTCCACTTCTCCCCCTCGGGTTTCTCCGCCGCCAAGCGGCGTCGACGACGGCCTAATGACCATAGTGGGAGGATGTCCCGCAGAGCAATAGGTAGCGCGACCCGCTTTAAGATCAATCTTGGCGATAAACGCCGTCACGAACGTCTCGACCCTCGAAAAGCCCATGAGCATGCTATTGAGCGAGCGGGCCATACGGGCGGGCCCAGCACCCTCCCAGGCATAGGCCGTCAGCGCCGTCTTGACGAGCGCTGACATCGACGCCGCCTCGATTCCTTTGCCGGATACATCGCCCAAAATCATAACGGCGCAATCGTCGGGAAGACGGACAAGAGTATAGAAGTCGCCGCCAACCAACGCCGAATTCGTTGCCGAAAGGTATACCGAATCGGTCGCGATACCCGGAACGTCACCAAGCGAATTTCTCATGCCAATCTGGAGGGTCTGAGCGATATGGCGCTCCTCGCGCTTTTGAGATTCGCCCTCGTAGATCAGTTCAAAGTCATGCGCCAAGTGCACCAAGTAGTCATATTCAAGGTCATCAATCGGCTCTTGACTACCGTCACGAAGCAGAAGCGCGCGCGTCGTCGGGTCTTTCGCAACAGAAGCAGGAACGATCGCGTCGTTGCTATGTTTGCCATCACCCTCAGAGCGCGGGCGCCCCGCCTCGATGCCGGTGTCGACGTAGAGACCCTGGCAAGGCAGACCATGCGCCCTAAGCCAGCCTCCCATAGGCATCGATTCGTCAACGCGAGTTATACGGACGTGTTTAAGATCCTCGGCACTCGTGCCGCCCAAAACAGACGCCTCAAAGCCATCAGAGCCAACCCCCAAACGTGCCGCTGGCGCCGTCGTGGAAAAGAAAAGTTTCTCGGGATCGTCCGGCAAAGCAACGCGACTGCCGCCTTCAAAATCTATGACATAGGAGCCTAGACTGGCGTCATACTCAACAGGGCAAAAATGACAGTTGAGCATATTGCAAATCTCGGACGATATAGCCTGGGTAGCCGCGGCGGAATCGTCTAGAAAGGTAAACAACTCATCACGTAAGACATTGAGCGAGCGGCCAAGCTCGGCCGTGCGACGAGAGCGAAGGCTCGATGCCATGCCGACCAGCTGGATAGACAGGTAATCGCAAATGACCTCGAGTACATTAACGTCATAGGCGAGCGGTGCCTGAGGGCGCTTCCAACCAACTTCCAGCACGCCAAGGATCTGCGTACCGTAAAACACGGGAAGACAGATTTCGCTGCGGTACGGAGGCATATCCTGCACGCGCAGCAGGTGCTTAGAACGATTGTCCAGGTCCATGAACATACCGGAGGCGGCCCTATCACCCTCAAGGTCCTGTTGAATCGACAAGCGACAGGCGCGCGACTCGCGAAGAACATATGTCGGAATGCCAGCGCCATATGGCAAAAACTCGGGCAGGTAGCTGTCGTGCAGCTCCTTGGAAACACCGCGGAGCTTAAAGCCGCCGCTCTCAGAAAAATAGATAGCGGCACCCGAAGCATCGAGCGTTCCTACAAGCTGGTTCAAAACGGTATCTAACAAACTGGGCAGCTCATCGGAGCCCACCGTGCTCATAATGACCGACAAAGTGCCCGAAAGGCGCTTATTCGCCACTCTAAGCTCCGAAAGCGCACGCTTGAGCTGACGGTCGTGCGAATACTGTTCTTCGATGCTATGGAGTGCCACCAGAACGCGCGGCGCACGGCGGCCAAAGATTCGAGGCGGCGTAACCGAGCCGGCACAAACCAGGACGGGAATAAACGATCCGTCACTTAACTTGAGCATCAACTCGCTCTTTGTTCCATTGGTCTCAAAAGGAAGCCGATGCTCTGTCGCGCGTTCAAAAGCCGACGAGTACAGAACGTCTTTGACATCACCGCCGATGACGTCAGCGCGTTCCTCGCACATCAGGTCGAGCAAACGATTATTCACATGCAGAATGGTTCCGTCGAGCTCACAGATGATGACAGCATCGCTCGTGATCTCGACCAGTTGGGCAACGTCTGCCCACTCGTTGCGCTCAAGCGTTTCCATCGTGGACCCCACCGTCTATCGGTAACAAAAAAGCCTCCGAAGAGGCTTCTCAAATGCGATGGTGTCGGAGGCGGGACTTGAACCCGCATGACCAAAAAGCGGTCACTAGCACCTCAAGCTAGCGCGTCTGCCAATTCCGCCACTCCGACATGCTATGTTGTTGATTAGCGGTTCGTTTTGTTGGACCCGCGCGTTCAACGAGGAAGATAATAACCTATGTTTCGAGAACTGCGCAAGCACTTTTTTGAAAAAAGTTTACGAATTTGTAAATGCACTGGTAGACGCTTATGTTCGGGCCGGAACGGGGTCGGCTTCCCAACGCGTCCTCGGGCATGCGGTACATTTTGATTCGCGCTTCGCGCTACAAAATGTACCGCCCCCTGCGGAATGCGTTGGGAAGCCGACCCCGTTCCGGCCCTACGTCCACGTACTCCAGGCACCGTTCTCAAACATGTTCTGAGAGCTGATATAAATTTAGTGGCTCCGCC
>UQNG01000003.1:0-62339 GCA_900542335.1 uncultured Collinsella sp. | reverse complement strand
GAGCGCATCGCCGCCGAGAAGGCACGCGAGGAGGAGCGCCGCCAGTTCGCCGCCGCCCAGGCTGCCGAGGAGGCCGCCCGTGCCGAGGCCGAGGCCAAGAAGAAGGCCGAGCAGGAGCGCCTTGCCCGCGAGAAGGAGGAGGCTGCCCGCGAGGCCCAGCGCCGCGCCGTCCCCGCTTCCGACTCCGGTTCGCGCTTCCGCTCGCTGCTCGACCAGATCGCCGCACAGGAGACCGTGCTCAAGGAGAAGAAGGACGCCGAGGCGAAGGCCAAGGCCGAGCGCGCCTCCGAGCGCGGCAACCGTCGTGGCGGCAACAACGACCGTCGCGGTGGCCGTCGTAACGATCGCAACGCCTCCGACAACAACTCCGATCGCAACGCCTCCGAGAGCCGTCCGCACAGCCATCGCACCAACGCCAGCAACAACGTCGCTGCCGGCATGGACTTCCCCAACCCCGACAAGCAGGGCAAGGGCAAGAAGCGCAAGGGCGGTCACGGCAACGATGAGGACCACTACAGCCGCATGGCGCGTGAGGCCGAGGAGTACAGCCGCGAGAAGGTGCTCGAGGAGGCCCGCGCCGCCGTCGAGGAGGCCTCTCGCGAGTCCACCGGTCGCCGCAAGAAGCGCAAGGAGAAGCGCGAGCGCGAGGCTGCTAAGGCTCAGGAGGAGCGCAAGATTGAGGAGGCGCTGGCCCAGGGCGTGAACCCCGAGGAACTCGACGCCATCAAGGTCTCCCAGGGCGTTACCGTCCAGGAGCTCGCCGAGGCGCTCGACGTTCCGGCCAACGACATCATCAAGCGCCTGTTCCTGCTAGGCACGCCGCTCACCATGACGCAGTCCATGTCCGACGACCTCGTCGAGCTCGTTGCCGACGACCTTGGCCGTCAGATCAAGATCATCACCCCCGAGGAGGAGAACACCTTCTCGTTCTACGACGATCCCGCCGACCTTAAGCCCCGCGCCCCGGTCGTCACCGTCATGGGTCACGTCGACCACGGCAAGACGAGCCTGCTCGACGCCATCCGTCACACCGGCGTCGCTGCCGGCGAGGCGGGCGGCATTACCCAGGCCATCGGCGCTTCGCAGGTCATGATCAACGATCGCAAGATCACCTTCATCGATACCCCGGGCCACGCTACCTTTACGGCTATGCGTGCCCGCGGCGCCAAGGTGACCGACATCGTCATCCTGATCGTGGCTGCCGACGACGGCGTCATGCCTCAGACCATCGAGTCGATCAACCACGCCAAGGCCGCCGGCGTACCCATCGTCGTTGCCGTCAACAAGATCGATAAGCCGGGCGCCAACCCCGACCGCGTGCGCCAGGAGCTCACCGAGTACGGCATCATCCCCGAGGAGTGGGGCGGACAGAACATGTTCGTCAACATCTCGGCCAAGCAGAAGATCGGTATCGACGACCTGCTCGAGACCGTGCTGCTCCAGGCCGACGTGCTCGAGCTCAAGGCCAACCCCGACACTTTTGCCTCCGGTAACGTCCTCGAGGCCAAGCTCGACAAGGGCCGCGGCTCGGTTGCCACGGTGCTCGTGACCCGCGGTACCCTGCACGTGGGCGATACGCTGGTCGCCGGTCTTACCTACGGCCGCGTCCGCGCCATGCTCGATCCCAAGGGCAACGCCGTCACCGAGGCCGGCCCCTCCGACGCCGTCGAGATCCTGGGCCTGCAGTCCGTGCCCAACGCCGGTGACGAGTTCCGCGTGTTCGAGGACGAGCGCGAGGCTCGCGCCCTGGCCGATGAGCGTTCGCTCAAGGCCCGTATCGAGGAGCAGAGCCGCGTGAAGCACGTCACGCTCGAGAACCTCTTCGAGACCATCGCCGACGCCGAGGTCAAGGAGCTCAACCTGATCATCAAGGCCGACGTCCAGGGTTCCATCGAGGCCCTTCAGGACTCGCTCGACAAGATGGATCAGTCCGAGGTCCGCATCAACACGATCCACTCCGCTGTCGGTGCTATCAACGAGACCGACGTCGTCCTGGCCGACGCCTCCAACGCCATCATCATCGGCTTTGGCGTGCGTCCCGACGGCAAGGCCCGCTCCGCCGCCGAGCGCGAGGGCGTCGAGATTCGTTGCTACGACGTTATCTACAAGTGCCTCGAGGAGCTCGACGCTGCCCGCATCGGCATGCTCAAGCCCACCGAGGTCGAGGTCTCCACGGGTACCGCGACCGTCCTGGACACCTTCAAGGTGCCCAAAGTCGGCATCGCCGCCGGTGTCCGCGTCGAGGAGGGCGAGATCGCCGCGACCGATTCCGTGCGCCTGGTGCGTGACGGCATTGTGGTCTTCAACGGCAAGATTGCCTCGATGCGCCACTACAAGGACGAGGCCAAGAGCCTCAAGAGCGGTTCCGAGGGCGGCATTGGCCTGGAGAACTTCCAGGACATCAAGCCCGGCGACCAGATCGAGGGTTACCGCATCGACCAAGTTGCCCGCACCGAGTAGGGGGTAGCGCTATGAAGCAAACGCAGGCAACCCGCCGTTTGGGCGAGCAGCTTCGCGAGAAGCTTGGTTATATCCTGCTCTTTGAGGTTTCCGATCCGCGTCTCGACCTGGTCACCCTGACTGCGGTCGAGGTCGCGGTGGACCGTTCGTTCGCACGCGTGTACGTGTCGTGCGATGCGAGCCGCTACGATGAGGTCATGGAGGCGCTTGCCAGCGCCAAGGGCCGTATTCGCAGCCTGTTGGCTCGCTCGCTCGATTGGCGCGTCACGCCCGAGCTCGATTTTCGCATCGATCGCTCGACCGATGAGGCCGAGCGCATCACGCGCGCGCTGGAAAACGTTCCCGCCACGCTTGCGATCGAAAAGGACGAGGACGGCTACCCCATAGAGGATGCCGCCCAGGAGGCAGCTTTAGATGACTAATTCCGCCGACCTCGCCTCGTGCGAGTCTGCAGATATTAAACGACGCATCCTCGAGCTCATCGAGGGTGCGTCCTCCATTGCGATCTCGGGTCACACCTCTCCCGACGGCGATGCCCTGGGCTCCGTGTTGGGCCTGGGCCTCTCGCTTATGAAGGTGTTCCCCGACAAGGACATCGCCCTGCTACTGGCAGACGACGATCCCGTTCCTCGCATCTACCGTTTTATGGAGGGCGCCGATCTGCTGGTGCCGGCATCTACCTACACCGGCAACCCGGACCTGTTCATTTCGGTAGACGTGCCGGTCGTCGAGCGCCTCAATAATTCCGCCGAGGTGTTGCGTCGTTCGGCCCACGTGGCGTGCTTTGACCACCACCCGGCGCGCGAGGAGTTTGCCGAGGTCAGCCTTAGGTGTGTCAATGCCGCTGCTTGCGCCATGATTATCGACCGCTTTTTGGCCGATTGCGGCATCACCGCAAGCGACAGCATCGCGACCTGCCTGCTGTGTGGCCTGGTCACCGACACCGGTCGTTTTCAGTATCAGAACGCCGACGCCGCAGCGTTTCATGCTGCTTCGCGTCTGGTGGCGCACGGTGCCGATCCGGCGCGCGTCGCGCTCGAGGTCTATCAGAGCATGCGTGTCGAGTTCCTGCACCTTAAGTCCATCGTCATGGGTCGCATCAAGACGGTTGCGCACGGGCGCGTCGCGTATAGCTATGCGTACGAGAGCGACCTTAAGGAATGCGGCGTCACCTCGGACGAGTGCGACGGCCTGGTCGATGTGGTGCGCGCGGTGATGGGCGTCGAGGTCTGCCTGTTCCTTAAGGGCATCGAGGGCGATACCAAGGTGCGCGGCAACCTGCGCTCCAAGGGCGATCTTGATGTTTCCGAGATTGCGGCCAACTTTGGCGGAGGTGGGCACCACGCTGCCGCCGGCTTTACCAACGCCGGAACGATTTCCGAGACGCTCACCGCGGCACTTCCCATGCTGGCCGAGCTGGTAGGGGAGGATCCCGCTTCGGTGACCGTCGAGCTCTAACTTTTTGGATGGTACATGGCTCGTCGTACACCTTCTCAACTCAATATGCTGCTCGCCGTCGATAAGCCGGTGGGCTGTACGTCCCACGACGTGGTATCGCAGTGCCGACGCGCCCTCCATGAGCGACGCGTCGGCCATGCCGGTACGCTCGACCCCATGGCCTCGGGTGTCATGGTGGTGGGCGTGGGCCAGGCAACGCGTCTGCTGGGCATGCTCACGCTCGATACCAAAAGCTACGTCGCCGACATCTCGTTTGGCGTCGAGACCAATACCGATGATGCGGAGGGCGAGGCCGTCCGCACGGTGCCCATTGCCGCCGACCTGCGCGATCCGGCCTATGCCCGCGAGCGCCTGTGCGCCATGTTGGGCCCGCAGATGCAGGTGCCGCCGGCGTTTTCGGCCATTTCTGTCAACGGCGTGCGCGCCTATAAGTCTGCGCGCGAGGGCAATGCCGTTGAGTTGCCCCCGCGTCCGGTCGAGGTATATTCCGCCGACCTGATTGCCGTGAGCGGCGAGGGTGATGCGTGCGTTTGGACCGTGGCGTTTTCGGTGAGCAAGGGCACCTATATCCGTGCGCTCGCTCGCGATCTGGGTCGTGCCTGCGACAATGCGGCACATATTTCCGCGCTGCGCCGTACGGCCTCCGGCGTTGTTTCCATCGGCGCCTGCCATGCGGTCGAGGAACTTTCTGCCGAGTCCGCTGCCGGCTTTGCCTTGGATCCCATTGCGGCACTGGGCGCCACGCGCGTCGACTTGCCGGGCGATCTTGCCGATGATCTGCTGTGCGGACGTCGTATTCCTATCGAGCGCGCGCTTGTGGGCTTCGATGCGTCGAAGGCGCCGTTTGCGCTGGTGCTTGATGGCGGGCTCAAGGCGCTCGCCCGTATCGAGGGCGGTCACTTTGTTATGGAGCACGTCTTTCCGCAGGCGATCGGCGGTGTTCGATGATGCTGACCTCCCACGAGCTCGCGCGTATCTTTTTCGCGGGCGAGTCGGATGAGGCCCGCATCGTCGTCGCCGATGCATTTGATGATTGCGCGTGCCTGGGCGCCGCGTCGATCGCCATCGGCGTGTTCGATGGTGTGCATCGGGGGCATCGCGAACTGATCGACGCGGTCGTTCGCGATGCGCGTAACCACGGCTGCAAGGCGGTCGTGGTCACCTTCGATCCCGACCCGGACGTAGTGGTGAGCCCCTCGCCCGCTCAAAAACTGATGACGACGGCCGACCGCCTGCATGCCCTGGCTCTCACCGGGGTCGATGCGGTCGTAGCCGTTCCCTTTACGCCCGCGGTGGCGGCTCTCGACCATGCGGGCTTTCTTAAGCTGCTGTCGCGCGTCGTCGATATCCGCTCGATCCGTGTGGGTAGCGACTTTAGGTTAGGCCGCGGCGGTGCCTCGGGTGTTGCCGAGATGCAGGCTTGGGGAGCCGAGCGCGGCGTTGACGTCTATGGCCACGAGCTGCTGTGCGTCGATGGGCAGACGATCTGCGCCACCCGTATTCGCCATGAGCTGCGCCAGGGTCATGTTGAGCTTGCCGCCGAGCTGCTCGGCCGCCCGTACATGCTGCGCGGTATTGTTGCCGGCGGTCGTCACCAGGGTTCCGACATGGGTTTTCCCACGGCAAACATCCAGGTGCCCGAGGGCATCCAGGTTCCTGCCGATGGCGTCTACGAGGGCCTGGTGCTGGTCGATGATACCGTATGGCCCGCTGCCGTCAACGTGGGCCTGCCGCCGACGTATGCCGACGATGCTGCTTCGGCGCATCTCGAGGCCAACTTGATCGGGTATGCGGGCGACCTGTACGGCGCCTCGGTTTCGCTGGCGTTTACGCGCTGGCTGCGCCCGTCGCGCGTGTTCAATTCGCTGGACGAGCTTATTGCGACCGTCGAGGGTAATATTGACGATATCCGTCATCATTTGGGTGAGCAGGGGGTGAGCATCCGTGATTAGCGATGAGGAAAAAGACCAGGTGCGTGCTGCGTCCGACCTGGTTGCCATCGTGCAGGAAACGGTTGAGCTCAAGCCCCGTGGCCATGAGTTTTGGGGTTGCTGCCCCTTCCATGGCGAAAAGACCCCGTCATTTCATATTATCCCCGCCACGCAGGTGTGGCACTGCTTTGGCTGTGGTGAGGGCGGCGACGTCTTCACCTACATCATGAAGCGCGAGAACCTGAGCTTTCCCGAGTCGATTCGCTACCTGGCCGACCGTGCCGGCATTGAGCTGCACGATACCGGCGCCTATCGCGAGCACGGCACCAAGCGTGCCCGCATCTATGACCTGTGCGCCGAGACCGCCCAGTTCTACCACACCATGCTCATGCGCGGTAAGGACAGCCGTCCGCGCGAGTATTTCGCCAGCCGCGGCATGGGCGGCGACGTCTGCCGCCGCTACTGCCTGGGCTTTGCTCCGGGTCGCAACGCGCTGGTGTCGCATCTGTCGCAGGCGGGCTTTACCCCGCAGGAGATGATCGACGCCAACGTGGCCGTGAGCCGTGGGCGCGGGCAGCTTGCCGACCGTTTTTACGACCGCGTGATGTTTCCCATCTTTGACGAGCAGGGTCATAACATCGCCTTTGGCGGGCGCATTATGGGCGACGGACAGCCTAAGTACCTCAACACCGCCGAGACGAGCGTGTTCCATAAAAAGCGAAACCTCTACGGCTTTAACTGGGCCAAGGAGTTTATCGTCGCGCAGGATACCGCCATTGTGGTGGAGGGATATACCGACTGCATCGCCTGCTGGGAGGCGGGGATTAAAAACGTCGTCGCCACGCTGGGCACGGCGCTGACGGAACATCATGTTAAGACGCTCACCCGCTTTGCCAAGCGCATTGTATATATGTTCGATGGCGACGCGGCCGGTCAAAAGGCCGCGCGCCGCGCGATTCAGTTTATCGAGCAGGATTCGATGGACCTGCGCTGCGTGGTGCTTCCCGACGGCAACGACCCCATGGAGTTCATCACGGCGCATGGCGGCGAGGCACTGCAGGTACGTATCGACGCCGCCGAACCCCTCATGGACTTTGTGTACCGCTCACTGCAGGAGTCGAGCGACATTACCACGCCGGGCGGTCGTGCCAAAGCGCTTGAGGACGCGCTGACGCTCATCTATCCGCTGCGCGATAGCTACATGATCGATACGTACTTTATCCAGATTGCCGACCTGCTGGGGTTGGACTTGGACACGGTGCGTTCGAGCTCGGGCCGCGTGTTTCGCGATGTTGCCAAGCGCGAGGATGCCGAGCGTCGTCGCGAGCAGAACTACGAGCGCCAGCGGGCGCAGGCCGAGCGTGTAGGCGGCGCGGGCGTTCGGGCGTCAGGTTCGCAGGGGGCGTCTCGCGGTGCCTGGGCGTCGGGTGCGACGCCGCCGGTGTCCACACCGGTCGAGGAAGAGCCGTACGACTATGTGCCGCTCGAGGCCTATGGGGCCGCGCCGGTCGAGGTCGTCGACGACATGCCTCCGATCGATGTGCCGGTTGGCATGGATGGCGCGGCGCCGGTTGCCGGTGCAACGGACGCGTCTGTGGCACCGACGATGCCGATCGTGCTGACCGACCTGGAACGAAAGTCTTTGGCGGGGGAGCGCGAGCTGCTGACGATGCTCACGAGCTATCCCGACCTGTTCCGCACGTATGCCGACCGCATCTGTTCGATCGAGTGGGTGGATCCGCGCCACGAGTCCATCGCGTGGGCCGTGCTCGCGACGCCGCCGGGCACCGACCCCACGGCGTGTATGGATGCGGCGCGCGCGGTGTGTCCCGAGGCGGCGTCGCTTGTCAGCGCCGGGCGCATTTCATCGACGAGTAAGCACCCCACCGAGACGAACATCGTGTTTATGCTCGATACCCTCGAGCTCTACACCATCAAGCGCCGCATGCGCGCCGCGCAGGCAAAGCTTCGTCAGGACCGGTCACTCGACGATGAGGCGCGCCGTGTGCTGACGATGCAGGCGATGCAAGATTCTCAGCGCCAGCGCGAGCTCCAAAAGTCGATCGGCGGCGTGGCTGACCCGTTCCGTTTGATCGGTTTGGAGACAGCGGGCGCCGATCAGGCCTAGATGTTGTGGTCAACCAGCGTATTTGCGCCTATATCCAGTCTGATTTTTGGGTATAGACGTCAATGTGTGTGCTAAAGTAATGAGTCCTGTGGACTATGAAGGGAGAATCTGTGCCAAAAAAGAGTGAGAGCACGGGTACTGGGCTGGAATCCTACGTTGCAAAGCTCATGGGCAACGGCTCAAACAGGACTTCGGTAACCGAGGACGAGATTCAGGTCGCCCTGAAGGATATCGATGTGTCTGACGAGCAGCTCAACGCGGTGTATTCCGCGCTGCGCAACAGTGGCATCCAGATTATCTCCGCGAGCGGAAACGACGACGCCCCCATGGACGTCGACGATGACGATAACGATAGCGATACCGACGATTTCGATGACGACGAGCACGATTCCGGTTCGCTCGACGATCACGAGCTTAAGATGGCCCGTCAGGCCGACGCCGAGATGGGTTCTTCTAAGAACAAGAAGAAGCGCACCGTGCGCACGTCCCGTTCGCGCTCGCGCGTGCGCGGTATCGATGCCTCCACGGTAATGCTGACCGGCGACCCGGTTCGTATGTACCTTAAGGAGATCGGCAAGGTCGACCTGCTGACCGCTTCCGAAGAGGTCGATCTGGCTATGAAGATCGAGGCCGGTCTCGAGGCCACCGAGAAGCTCGAGGCCGCCGAGGCGGGCGAGATCGAGCTCACCCGCGCCGAGATGCGTCGCCTGACCCGTATCGAGAACGTCGGTCTCGAGGCCAAGCAAGCGCTCATCAGCGCCAACCTGCGTCTGGTCGTCTCCATCGCCAAGCGCTACGTTGGTCGCGGCATGCTGTTCCTGGACTTGATCCAGGAGGGCAACCTCGGCCTGATCCGCGCCGTCGAGAAGTTCGACTACCAGAAGGGCTTTAAGTTCTCCACGTACGCCACGTGGTGGATCCGTCAGGCTATCACGCGTGCTATCGCCGACCAGGCCCGTACCATCCGTATTCCCGTGCACATGGTCGAGACCATCAACAAGCTCGTCCGCGTGCAGCGCCAGCTTCTTCAGGACCTGGGTCGCGACCCGACCCCCGAGGAGATCGGTGCCGAGATGGACATGAGTGCCGACCGTGTCCGCGAGATCCAGAAGATTTCGCAGGAGCCCGTGTCGCTCGAGACTCCCATCGGCGAGGAAGAGGATTCCCAGCTGGGCGACTTCATCGAGGACTCCCAGGCTATCGTTCCGCCCGATGCCGCCAGCTTCTCCATGCTGCAGGAGCAGCTCACCCAGGTGCTCGACTCACTTGCCGATCGTGAGCGCAAGGTTATCGAGCTGCGCTTTGGCCTTGTCGACGGACATCCCCGTACGCTCGAGGAGGTCGGCCGCGAGTTTGGTGTCACGCGTGAGCGCATCCGCCAGATCGAGTCCAAGACCCTGGCCAAGCTCCGCCACCCGAGCCGTTCCAGCAAGCTCAAGGACTACATCGAAAGCTAGTCAAGCAAGAAGCGCCCTCAAGCACATCCGCTCGGGGCGCTTTCATGTAGTCGTTGGGGACGTCCCCAATGACTAGGTCGGAAAAATTCTCAAAAAAG
This sequence comes from uncultured Collinsella sp., assembly GCA_900542335.1. Taxonomy (GTDB): domain Bacteria; phylum Actinomycetota; class Coriobacteriia; order Coriobacteriales; family Coriobacteriaceae; genus Collinsella. Next base: position 52,807 of record UQNG01000003.1, on the reverse strand, counting down.
TTCTTGCCCTGAGCTGATTCGTCCGTATAATAAACTTCGTTGCTTGAGAGCACGCACCTATTCCTCGGTAGCTCAATGGTAGAGCACGCGGCTGTTAACCGCGCTGTTGTAGGTTCGAGTCCTACCCGGGGAGCCAGATTTTTCAGCCCATTCCGTTGGGCTTTAAATTCCTCGGTAGCTCAATGGTAGAGCACGCGGCTGTTAACCGCGCTGTTGTAGGTTCGAGTCCTACCCGGGGAGCCAGGTTGTAAAACCCGTCGCTTATGCGGCGGGTTTTTTCATGCCGCGATCGCCTGGCGCGAACGTTGCCATATCAACATTTCGTGTCGAGGATATAATCCCGTGACCCACCACCTCAACATGGCGCGGTCGTTGTAGAATATTGCAATGATTGCTCCCACGAGATGGTGCCGTGAGCACCAGATAAGGAGATTCTTGTGTCTGAGACCATTAACGGCAGCCTGAGCGTCTCGAACGACGTAATTGCCGATATTGCCGGTTATGCCGCGATGACGTGCTATGGCGTCGTCGGTATGGCCGAACAGCTCCAGGGCGCCGAGAGCGTGCGCCTGCTTGCCGGCCAGCGCCTCCGCAAGGGCGTGCTTGTCTCCGCCGACGAGAACGGCCTTACGGTCGATCTTCACGTCGTGCTCGAGAACGGCGTCAACATGAAGTCCGTCTGCCACAATCTTTCGAGCTCCGTTGCCTTCACCCTGCAGGAAATCGCCCAGATCGATCCCGCCAGCCTTAAGATCGGCATCCACATCGACGCGCTCAAGAGCCGTCTGAACTAGCATCCGAAAACGGAGATTCAAATACCCATGATTGCAAAGACCATTCGCACCTGTTTTCCGATCGCTGCGGCTGCCGTTTCCGACAAGGCCGAGGAGATCAACAAGCTCAACGTCTTCCCCGTACCCGACGGCGACACCGGCACCAACATGTCGCTCACGCTCGCCTCGGTGACCAAGGAGCTTTCCGCCCTTCCCGCCGATGCCGATATGGAGGCCATCGCCGGCGCCATCACCCACGGCTCCCTGATGGGTGCCCGCGGCAACTCCGGCGTCATCACCTCGCAGATCCTGCGTGGCGTGGCCGAGGGTCTCGTCTCCGCCGATGAGCCCATCACGTCCGCCAACATCGCCTTCGCCTTCCGTCGCGCCGTCAAGGTCGCCTTCCAGGCCGTCCGCAAGCCCATCGAGGGCACGATCCTCACGGTGCTGCGCGATGTCTCGACCAAGGCCGACGAGTGCGAAAAGAAGAAGTTCTCGGCCGAGGACGCGCTCGACGCCATCGTCGTCGAGGCCTACCAGTCCGTCGCTCGCACGCCCGACCTGCTGCCCGTTCTGAAGGAGAACGGCGTGGTCGACTCCGGCGCCTTTGGCTTTGCCATCTTCCTGGAGAACTTTGTTGCCGCCGCGCTTGGCCGCAGCACCGTTGTCGAGGATTTCTCCGCCACGTTTGATTCTGCCGGCTCTGCCCGCGACGCGGCCCTTGGTCGCGTTGAGATCGAGGCCAACGACGACTGGGAGGGCTCGGAGTTCCGCTACTGCAACGAGTTTCTCTTTAAGGCCGACGCCCCGTTTGACGAGGACGAGTGCCTTAAGTTCCTGGGCTCCATGGGCGACTGCGAGCTGCTCGTGGGTGCCTACCCCGACTACAAGATCCACGTGCACTCCAACACCCCCAACCTGGTGCTCGAGCACATGCTGCAGCTCGGTCAGATCTACGAGGTCTTTATTCACAACATGGAGATGGAGGCCCACGACCGTACCGCCAAGATTCATGAGGACCAGGAGAAGGCCGCCGAGCCCGCCAAGGCGTTGGGCTTTGTCGCCGTTGCCGCTGGTTCGGGCGAGGCCGACATCCTCAAGTCCCTCGGCGTTGACGTGATCGTCTCGGGTGGCCAGACCATGAACCCCTCGACCGCCGACCTGCTGGGCGCGGTGGACCAGGTCAACGCGACCTCGGTCATTATCCTGCCCAATAACGGCAACATCCGCATGGCTGCCGAGGCCGCCGCCTCTGCCTGCACCGACAAGAAGGTCGCCGTCGTTCCCACCAAGACTGTCCCGCAGGCGTTCTCCGCGCTGTTCGCGGTCCTGCCCGATTCCGAGCTCGAGGACGCCGTCGCCGCCATGGTCGACGCCATCAGCGAGGTCCGCGATGGCGAGGTCACCCGTGCCGTGCGCGATTCCAGCGCCTCTGATGGCTCTCCGATTCACTCCGGTGATGTCATGGGTATCATTGCCGGTTCCATCGACGTGGTCGGCTCCGACGTGAAGCAGGTCACGCTCGACTGCATCAACCGCATGCAGGAGGAAGAGGAGGGCGACGCGCTGACGATTCTGGCCGGCGAGGAGTTGTCCGATGAGGCCTTCCAGGAGATCGTCGACGCCATCGAGGAGGCTCAACCCGACCTGGAGATTGATGCCCATCGTGGCGAGCAGCCGCTCTACCCCGTGATCTTCTCGATCGAGTAGGCATCTGCCCATGTCCGAGCTGTGCTCCGTGCCGCGCGTCTCGGAGCGCTTTGCCCAGAGCAATGCGCTCGACGAGGATATCGCGCGACTCAAATATGTTTCGGGTAAACGTGAGGAGGCCCTTCGCCGTCTGGGAATTCGGACGGTGGGGGACCTCCTTCTCCATATCCCTCACCGCTATCTCGACTTTACGCGCTCCTGGTCCATCGAGATGGCTCCCATCGGGACCGTGTGCACGATTGTCGCCACGGTCGATCGCATTGTTCAAAAGCAGCCTCGTCCGCGTATGCAGGTGACCGAAGTCTCGCTGGTGGACGAGACGGGCGTGCTGCAAGTCGCCTTTTTCCGTCAGCCCTGGATTGCCCAGCAGTTTAAGCAGGGCGACCGCCTGGCCGTGATGGGTAAGGTCGAGTTTGCCTACGGCTTTAAGCAGATGGCCTCGCCGCATTTCGAAAAGCTCGAGGGCGGGCGTGCCGCGGGCACTATCCTGCCGGTCCATTATGTGAGCGATGGGGTGAGCCAGGCGTGGATGCGCCGCATCGTTAGCGGCGCGCTCGAGGCCGTCGGCAATCCCTTCGACCCGATTCCCGCACGCTTGCGCGTCAAGCGCCGCCTGATGAGCAATGCCCGTGCGCTGCGCTCAATTCACTTTCCCTCGAGCATGGCCGAGCGCGATATCGCGCGTCGTCGCCTTGCCTATGAGGAGTGCCTCTGCCTTCAGCTGGCGCTGCGCCTGCGCAACGACGGCGGCTTGGTCGAAGTCGCTCCCTACGCCCATACCGCGGGCGAGCACCTGGCGGCGCTCAGGGAAGCCCTGCCGTTTTCGCTGAGCGACGAGCAGGAGGGCGCGTTCCAAGACATCCTGAACGATATGTGTGATGGCGGGCGCGTGATGAACCGCCTGCTTCTGGGCGACGTCGGTACCGGCAAGACGGCCGTCGCCGCCTGCGCGCTGGCTGTCGCGGCCGATTCGGGCACTCAGTCCTGCGTTATGGCGCCTACGGGCGTGCTGGCGCGCCAATATGCCGATAAGACCGGCCCCTTGCTCTCCCAGGCTGGCGTGTCTTGGGCGCTCCTGACGGGTGCCACGCCGACGGCCGAGCGCGAGCAGATCCATACGCAGCTGGAATCGGGCGAGCTCGACGTCCTCTTTGGAACCCACGCAGTCCTTTCGGATGACGTGGCGTTTAAGCACCTGTCGCTTGTCGTCATCGACGAGCAGCACCGCTTCGGTGTGGGCCAGCGCAATGCCCTGCGTGCCAAGGGGCCGGGTGCCGACCTGCTCGTTATGACGGCCACGCCGATCCCGCGCACGTTGGCGCTCTCGGTCTACGGCGACCTGGACACGAGCATCATCCGCCATCGGCCTGTTCCGGGGGCGGGCGTTACGACGCGCGTGCTTACCGAGTCGAGCCGTGACCTTGCCTACGGCGCAATTCGCGAGGCTCACGAAAAGGGCCAGCAGGCTTACGTGATCTGCCCGCTTGTGGAGCCGAGTGACTCGACCGATGAGCTGGAAGACGTACCCGGTATCGCCCGCGACGACGAGGGCCGCGTGACCGTGCCTGTACCGCTGCACGATACGGCAACCGAGCTCGAACGACTGCGTCTGGCCCTGCCGGGACTTACCATTGAGCGCCTTCACGGCCGCATGTCGGCGGGGGAGAAGGACCGCGTGATCGATGCCTTCAAGCACGGCGAGATCGACGTGCTCGTCTCGACCACGGTGGTCGAGGTAGGCGTCGACGTGCCCAACGCCACCGTCATGGTCATCGAGAACGGTGAGCGCTTTGGCTTGGCGGCCCTGCACCAGCTGCGCGGCCGCGTGGGCCGCGGCAGCGTGTCGGGCACTTGCCTGGTCATGACGCACTCCAAGGGCAACGGTGGCGCGTCGGCGGCACAAGACCGTCTCCAGTCGCTCGAAAAGACCTCTGACGGCTTTGCGCTCGCCCAGATGGACCTGCGCCTGCGCCACGAGGGCGAGATCCTGGGCTACCGCCAGCACGGCGGCGTGACCCTGCGCTTTGTTGACCTGGACGCCGACGAGGATCTTATCGAATGGGCCCATTTGGACGCGGTCGAGCTCTTGCGGTATGCTTGCAACCTTGACTCCGTGGCGACGCGCCCCTTGCGCGACGCGGTCGCCATGCGTTATCGACATATCTTTAAGGAGGTCAGCGGAGGATGAGAATCATCGGCGGTGAATGGCGCGGCCGCAAGATCGAAGAGCCGCGTGGACGCGATGTCACCCGTCCCACGACCGATCGCGTGCGCGAGGCATGCGCGTCCATGGTCATGTCGGCGTTCGACTTCGATCTGGACGAGGTCCGCGTGCTGGACGCCTTTGGCGGCTCCGGCGCCCTGGGAATCGAGATGCTCTCGCGTGGCGCCCGCTCGCTCACCACGTTCGAGATCGATCGCAATGCCGCCCGTCTGATCACCAAGAATATCGAGTCGCTGTGCCGCGACCGCTCGCGTTGGCGTGTCGTTACCGGTGATGTGTTGGCGAGCGCCTCGCGCGGCCGTGTGCCGGGTGGTCCCTTTGGCCTGATCTTGCTCGACCCGCCCTATGCCTTTGGCGCCGAGCCGGTCGAGGAGCTGCTGCAAAATCTTTCCCAGCAGGGACTGCTGGCGCCCGGGGCCTTTGCCCTTTTTGAGCATGCTGCAGCCGATGCAGGTGCTCATCCGGCTTGTTTTAAGACCGTGCGAGAGAAGCGCTACGGCATTACCTCGGTTGACTTGCTGCGCTGGGTGGCCGAGGACGAGAACGGCCATGCTGACGAGAACGAAAATGACGAGGATGTGCCTTCGGAGGACACCCATGAATGACACCATCAACCGCGTAATCGTCCCGGGCACCTTCGATCCCATCACCTTTGGCCATATCGACGTGATCCGCCGAGCTCGCCGTATCTTTCCCAGCGTGATCGTCGCCGTGGCCGAATCGCAGGGTAAAAACGGCGTGGGTACCACCTTTATGCTCGACGAGCGCGTGGCGCTGGCCCGCGAGGCCCTCGGTGATTTGGACGGCGTCGAGGTACTGCCCTTCACCGGCCTGCTGGTCGACTTTGCACGTGAACAGAGGGCGGGTGCCGTCGTTAAGGGTCTGCGCGCCATGACCGACTTTGAGTACGAGTTGCAGCAGGCCGACCTCAACTATCGCCTGGATAGCGAGCTGGAGTCCATCTTTGTCATGAGTGCTCCGCAGTACGGCTATATCTCGAGTTCGGTGGTGCGTCAGATCGCGTCGCTTGGCAGCGACGTGTCGACGTTTGTGCCGCCCAACGTGGTCGAAGCACTCAAACATCGCTTTTCGTGACGTTTTTTATTGCCTGGTGGCATGTGGTAAACTAACACGATGATATGTTACCTATGAAAGGAGACCGGATGCCGGGCGAGAATTTTCCTGGCGACAGGATCGTGAGTCTTGTCGACGAGCTCGAGGGGCTCATCGAAGAGGCTAAGACGCCGTTCGGCAAGAACGCCCAGATGAAGGTTATCGACGCCGACGTCTTCTTTAACATCCTCGATGAGATCCGCATGAGCTATCCCGAGGAGTGGCAGAAGTCCCGCCGTATCCTCAAAGAGCGCGAGGAGCTTATGGCCTCCGCCGCCGCTCAGGCCGATTCCATCATTGCCGATGCTCAGCAGCAGGCGCTCACCATTGCCGGTGAGCAGGAGATCGTCCGCTTAGCCCAGCAGCAGGCCGACGACATCCGCGACCGTGCCCAGCAGTATGAGCGCGAGACGCGCTATGCCGCCGAGGATTACGCCGAGCAGGTCTTTACGCACCTCGAGGAGAACCTTAAGAGCCTGACCGGCACCGTCACCCGTTGCCGTCAGCAGCTCAATGAGGGTGCCGCCCAGCAGAACGGTCAGTGGTAATGGCTGAGTTCCCGAGCGTTACCGTTGATCTTTCCGAGCAGCTCGAGTTTCCTGGAGACTCATATCCGCTGACCGGCAAGGTCGATGTCGCCACCTACACGGTGGGCGAGAAGGAGTACCAGCTGCAGGACGGCATTTCCTACGACGTGGTCTTTACCAACGCCGGTACCGGTGTTCTGCTTTCGGGCATGGTCCGCGCTCACGCCACCGGCGAGTGCGATCGCTGCCTGGAGCCCGCTTCGTTTGATATCGCAGGCGAGATCGAGGAGTTCTACCTCTTTGAGGAGCCCGAGGACCCCGAGGCCTACGAAGACGGCTACGAGTTGCTGGGCGAGGATCGCATTGTCGATCTGGGCGAGCCCATCAACGACGCGGTCGTCATGGACACGCCGTTCGTTGTCCTGTGCAAGCCCGATTGCCGCGGCCTTTGCCCCACCTGCGGCATCAATCTCAACGTCGAGCAATGCGATTGCGCCGCCAAGGCGGAGGCCGAATGGGCCGCTGCCACGGAAAATCCATTTGCTGCATTAAAGAATCTCAAGCTTGACGAGTAAAACTGTGGTAGTATCGCTACTTGCGCGTAATCGCCACACTGGATAGTTCATAAGGAAGGTCACTATGCCCGTACCTAAACAAAAGCAGGGTCGTATCCGCACCCATACCCGTCGTTCCGCCAACATGAAGATCTCGGCTGCGGCTCAGTCCACGTGCCCTCGTTGCGGCGCTGTTAAACTCCCGCACCACGTGTGCCCCAGCTGCGGTTTCTACAAGGACCGTGAGGTTATCGTTACCGAGTAACTGTATACTCTGGATGCGATGCCGTTCCAACTGGAACCACAATGGCCGGCTCAATGAGTCGGCCATTTTTGTATAAGGAGTATATGAAATGAGTAACGTTCGCGTTTGTGTAGACGTTGTGGGCGGAGACGAGAAGCCCCAGGTTGTCCTCGACGGTATCGAGGCTGCGCTTGCGGCAGATCCCGAGATTGAGGTCTTGGCCGTCGGTCCCGCCGAAATCGTCAACCCCTTTGCCGCGGCGCATGCCCGCGTGGAGGCCTTGGAGGCCCCCGACGTCATCAGCATGGAGGACGATCCCATCCGCGCCGTGATGACCAAGCGCAAGTCCTCGATCGTGCTTGCATGCCGTGCCATTAAGAAGGGCAATGCGGACGCGTTTTTCTCGGCCGGCTCGACCGGTGCCATGACTGCTGCCGCCACGGCCTACGTCACGCCGTTTAGGTATTTGGCAGAGGGCAAGAAGCAGCCGGTCCGTCCGTGCCTGACTAACGCACTGCCTAATCGCGCCGGCGGCCTGACGGTGCTGTGCGATATGGGTGCCAATCCCGATGTCGCGGTGGACGATATGGTGCGCTTCGCCCAGATGGGTGCTGCCTATGCCCGCGTGGTTTTGGGTATTGAGCATCCGCGTGTGGGTCTGCTTGCCAACGGTACCGAGGACGAGAAGGGCTCCAACTTTACCAAGTCGTGCTTCCCGGCCATGAAGGCCGCGGTTCCCGGCTTTGTGGGCAACTGCGAGGGTACCGATCTTACGTCGGGTAATTTTGACGTCGTGGTCGCCGATGGCATGTCGGGCAACATCGCGCTTAAGGCCACCGAGGGCGCTGCCAAGTTTTTGCTGCAGGAGCTCAAGGGTGCCTTTATGTCTTCGCTCGGCACCAAGATCGCCGCGCTGCTCATCAAAAAGCAGATGCGCGAGATCAAAGCCAAGCTTTCTGGCGACGCCAAGGGCGGCGCGATCCTGCTGGGCCTGCGCGGTGTCGTGTTGATCGGCCACGGTGCCACGTCGGTCGAGGCCGTCAAGAACGGTACGCTTGCCGCGGTCCAGGCCGTACGTGCCGGGCTTGTCCAGGACGTTGCCAATTCCATGGACGGTATCGTTTTATAAAGGCCGCGTTATGTGGCTCAACCTGTACCGCGTGGGGTAGAATCGGAGCCGTATTGCGATGCGGCTCCGATTGCCGTGTTGTGTTGTGTTCCATGACATACGAGAGGAAGCGCTATGGATCGCTCCGAAATCTTCGATAAGATCGCCGAAGTCGCTGCTGACGTGCTGGGCGTCGATGTCGCCGACATTAGCGACGAGACCACTTTTGACGATCTCGATGCCGATTCGCTCGAGCGTCTGCAGCTGGTGACGGCCATCGAGGACGAGTTCGACCTCGAGATCGATGACGAGACCCTGCTGTCGCTCAACTCTGTCGCCGACGCTGTCGACGCGATCGAAAACGCCAAGGAGGCCTAAGTCTTGGCTTTGTCTGAACGACTCACGCGCGCCCAGGAGATTCTGGGCCATGAGTTCAATAACAAGGTGCTGCTGCGCGCGGCGCTCACGCATCCCTCGGCCGTCGAGGGTCAGCCGGTCTCTGCCAGCTATGAGCGCCTTGAGTTTTTGGGCGATTCCATTTTGGGCGCCGTGGTGGCCCGTTCGCTCTTTGAGTCCTATCCCGAGTTTGACGAGGGCAAGCTCACGCGCCTGAAGGTGTCCCTTGTCTCGGGCGCTACGCTGTCCGAGGTGTCGCACGAGCTGGGTATCGACGACATCATCATCTTTGGTGCCTCCGAGACCGGTACCGGCGCCCGCGGCCTGCACTCGGCGCTCGAGAACGTCTACGAGTCGCTCGTGGGCGCGCTGTATCTGGATGCCGGCTGGGATGCGGCAGCGGAGTTTATTCACCGCACGCTTAAGCCGCACCTGGCTACCGAGCGTGCCGAGCACCCCGCGAACCCCAAATCGTTCTTGCAGGAGTGCGTGCAGGCGGACGGCCACGAGCCTCCCGCGTATAAGCTTGTTGGCTCCGAGGGCCCCGCGCATGCACCCACCTTTACCGCTGTGGTGCTCATCGACGGTATTCGCCAGGGCCGCGGCACCGGTTCCTCCAAGAAGGAGGCCGAGGGGGCCGCTGCACTCGAGGCGCTCGACCGCATGGGCTACACCACCAACGGCGTGATTCTCAACAAGAAGCCTGTCTAAGCGAGGAACCGTGTATCTCAAGTCCCTCACGCTCAAAGGGTTCAAGTCGTTTGCCGACCGCGCCCATATGTCATTTGAGCCGGGCCTGACCGTCATCGTCGGTCCCAACGGCTCGGGAAAATCGAACATCTCCGACTCGATTCTGTGGGTCCTGGGCGAGCAGAGCGCCAAGCAGCTGCGCGGCCAGGCCATGGAGGACGTCATCTTCTCGGGCTCGTCGGCTCGCAAGCCGGTGGGTGTCGCCGAGGTCACGCTGGTGCTCGATAACTCGGACCATATGCTGCCCGTCGACTTTGACGAGGTCGCCATTACCCGTCGCATGTACCGCTCGGGCGAAAGCGAGTACCTCATCAACTCGAGCCCGTGCCGCCTGATGGACATTCAGGACATCCTGCACGATTCGGGCCTGGGCAAGGATACACATTCCATCATCAGCCAGGGCAAGCTCGACGCCATTTTGCAGAGCCGCCCCGAGGAGCGCCGCGCCCTGATCGAGGAGGCTGCCGGCATCTCCAAGCACAAGCGCCGCAAGGAGCGTGCGCTCAAAAAGATTAAATCGATGGACGAGCACCTGACCCGTGCCCGCGACATCAATAAGGAGATCGCCCGCCAGCTGCGGCCGCTGGAGCGTCAGGTCGATCGCGCGCGCAAGTACAAAGAGCTGTCCTCGCGTGCGAACGAGCTTACGCAGATGCTGGCCGTCGACGAGCTTCGTTCGCTGCAGTCGCAGTGGAACGACCTGGAGAGCCGCTCCAAGGAGGGCGCTGCCGAGCTTGAGCTTGCGCAATACCGCTTGGGCGAAAAGGAGCGCGAGCTCGAGAAGCTCCAGGTCATGCTCGAGGAAAAGGGCCTGTTTGTGGGTGATCTGGGCGAGCAGCGCCGTCATATGCAAGACGTGGTCGGCCGCATCAACTCCGACATGCGCCTACTCGAGGAAAAGGGCCACAACATGGTGTCGCGCCTGTCCGACATGCGCGGCCAGATCTCGAGCTCTGAGCATCAGCGTCGTCGCGTTGTCGAGGAGCTCGAGGATGCGCGTGCCCAGCTTGAGGAAGTGACCGGTGCGCACATGCAGGCCCAGGACGACGTTGACGCCGCCGGTCCTGCCGCCGCCGAGCTCCACGAGCGCCGCGTTGCGCTCGACAATCAGATTTCGCAGTTCACGCGCGAGCAGCGCGATGTCCAGCGTGTGGCCGATAACGCCGCGCTCGAACTCGCCAAGGTGAAGGACTCGCTGAGCAACGCCGAGGTCGAGGACAACATGTACGCCTCGCGCCTGGAGCAGATCGACGAGCAGCTCGAGGAGGTTACGGCCTCGCTCGAGAGCCGTCGCGACCGCGCTGAGGAACTTGACGGTGCGCTCGATCAGGCCCGCCAGGTCCAGATTGATGCTCGCGAGGCCACCGAGGTCGCCCGTGCGGCGTTGAAGGACTTGCGTAATCGCGAGAGTGAGGCGCGCAATAAACTGTCCGAGGTTCGTTCTGAGCTCGCGAGCCAAAAGAAGCTCGATGCCCGCATGGCCGACAGCTCGCCGCTGGTGAGCCGTCTGATGGGCGCACTTGGCGATGATGTCTCGGGTCGCCTGGGAGATGTGCTCGAGGCCCCTCGTGAGCTTGAGGGCTTGGTCGAGCAGCTGCTTGCCGGCGATATCGATGCCCTGCTGTTTGATGACGCCGCCACGCTTGAGCGTGCCGGTCGTGCGGCACTGGACCAAAAGAAGGCTTCGGGCGAGGCGCTGCTGATGGCGCGCGGCGTGAGCGGCTCTGCTGCTGCCGAGGGCGCTGCCGGTTCGCGTCTGGTCGATCGCCTGTCCGTGCGCGCCGGTTATGGTCCGGTTGTCGAGGCCCTGCTCGGCGGCTATTACGTGGTCGATGACTTGGCTACCGCGCTGACGGCAGCAGTCGTTGACGGTGTGACCTACGTGACGCCCGATGGCGCCCGCGTGAGCTGTGGCGGCCTGGTGCGCGTGGGACTCGATGCCGGCGAGGCTTCGGGTGCTCTGGAGCGCAAACGTCGTATTCGTGAGTTGGAGGGCCTGGAGCCTGATCTGGCTTCCGTGTTTGAGCATGTGTCGGATCAGGTCGTCGAGGCCAATGCGGCCGTCGAGGAGGCGCGTGCCGCCGAGGGCGATGCCGCCGGCGAGATTGCTCGTCTTGAGGGCGAGCGCCGCTCGCTGCTCTCCGAGATCGGCCGCTTGGAGCAAAGCGCCAACAATGCCGAGGTCGAGCGCGTACGCATCTCCAAGCGCCGCGAGCAGGCCGCCGAGGCCGTTCGTGCTGCGCGTCCGCGAGTTGACGAGCTCACCCGTTCGCGCGACGAGGCCCGTGCGCAGGCAAGCGATCTGGGTCTCCAGATTGCCGAAGCCAACGACGAGCTCGATCGCGTGCGCCGTGACGATTCCGAGGCCGCCGGCAAGCTCGCCGATGCCAAGGTCCGCCTGGCTCAGACGAGCGAGCGTCTGCGTTCGCTGAAGGGCCGTGTGCCCGACCTGGAGCATCGCCTGGAGGGCATCGACCGCCGTATCCGCGGAACACGCCAGGCCTCGCGCTCACTCGAGTTGCTGCGCCTGCGCGTCGATCCCATGCACGAGCGCTATTCTGCTCTGCTGGAGCGCGCATCGGATTGGGCCGCGCGTCTGCGTGACCAGGCTTCGCTCGAGGAGGCGGACTCGGCTTCGCTCAAGAAGACCATCGAGGATGCCAAGGCCGAGGTCTCCCGCGCCAAGGAGCGGGTCGATGCCGCCACCGCGACGCAAAACGAGTTCAAGGTCGCACGCGGCAAGCTCGAGGTGCAGGTAGAGGCGGCCATCAAGGCCATTACCGCCGATGGCACCACGGTGCTCGAGGAAGCGCTCATGCTTCCTGCGCCTACCGACCGCGACGCCGCCGAGCGCGAGCTCAACCAGCTCGTGCGCCAGATCAACAACCTGGGCCCTGTGAACCAGGTTGCCATGGAGGAGTACGAGCAGCTCAAGCGCCGCGCCGATTACATCGAGGAGCAGCTGGCCGATCTGGAGAGCGCGCGCAAGGCGCTCACCAAGATCACTGTGGCCATCGACCGCAAGATGCGTAAGGCCTTCCTGGTGACCTTTGAGAAGGTCGATGCTAACTTCCGCGAGATCTTCGCCATGCTGTTCCCGGGAGGCCAGGCACATCTGGAGATGACCGACCCCGAGCATCCGGCTGAGACGGGCATCGAGGTCGTGGCACAGCCGCGCGGCAAGCGCATCACCAAGATGATGCTCATGTCGGGCGGCGAGAAGAGCCTGACGGCGCTCGCTCTGCTCTTTGCCGTGTATCGCACGCGTACGGTGCCGTTCTATGTGCTGGACGAGGTCGAGGCGGCGCTCGACGACGCCAACCTGTCCAAGCTCATCGGCGCGCTCGATGTGTTGCGTTCCGATACGCAGCTCTTGGTTATCTCGCACCAGCGCCGTACTATGGAGGACGCTGACGTTCTCTACGGCGTCTCGATGCAAGCCGACGGCGTCAGTCGCGTCGTCTCGCAAAAACTCGATCGCGAAACCGGAAAGGTCGTGAATGCATAATGGGATTCTTCGATGCTCTCTCGCGCGGACTTGAGCGCAGCCGCGAGGCCCTCAACGAGGTCTTTTATTTTGGCGGCGAGGTCGATGAGGATTTTTGGGAGGACCTAGAGGACACCCTCGTCATGGGTGACATGGGTGCCGAGGTTGCGATCCAGGTGTCCGATGACCTGCGCGATGCCGCGGCCAAGAAGAACCTTAAGACCGCCCCGCAGCTCCGTCGCGCCCTGGCCGAGCAGCTCGAGCAGCATTTTGTGCCCGCCGAGCGCGATCCGTTCTCCGACACGCCGAGCTGCGTGCTGTTTGTGGGTATTAACGGTGCCGGCAAGACCACGACGGTCGGCAAGATCGCGAGCGCTATGGCTGCCCGCGGCAAGAACGTCGTGATCGGTTCGGCCGATACCTTCCGCGCCGCCGCCATCGAGCAGCTCGATGTGTGGGGCCAGCGCGCCGGCGTTCCCGTCATCAAGCGCGACCGCGGCTCCGATCCGGCGAGCGTGTGCTATGACGTGCTCGATGAGGCCGACAAGCGCGGCAGCGACCTGGTGCTTATCGACACTGCCGGCCGTCTGCACACGAGCCCCGAGCTCATGCGCGAGCTTGCCAAGGTGGTCAACGTGACGCGCAAGCGCGCCGCCAATATGGCCGCCGGTCCCATGCCGGTCTCGGTTGTCCTCGTGATCGATGCCGCGACGGGCCAAAACGGCCTGAACCAGGCGCTCGAGTTTAACGAGGCGCTGGGTCTGGACGGTATTATCATGACAAAGCTCGACGGCACGGCAAAGGGCGGTATCGCCATGGCCGTGGCCGAGAAGCTCAAGCTTCCGATCCTGCGCATCGGCGTGGGCGAGCAGGTCGATGACCTGCAGGAGTTCAATGCCAAAGATTTCTGCCGCGCCCTGGTGGGCGAGTCCAACTAAGGAGTAACCAGTGTTTGATTCCCTGAGCGATCGCCTCAACGACACATTTGACCGCCTGCGTGGCAAGGGTAAGCTGACCGAGGCCGACATCACCTCGGCCATGCGCGACATTCGCATGGCGCTGCTCGAGGCCGACGTCAACTTCAAGGTCGTCAAGGAGTTCGTCGCCAAGACCAAGGAGCGTTGCATGACCGCCGAGGTCATGGAGTCGCTGTCGCCGGCACAAAACGTCGTCAAGATCGTGCTCGACGAGCTCACCGAGATGCTCGGCTCCACCGAGAGCAAGCTCGTCTTTAGCAACCGCATTCCCAATGTCATCATGCTCGTGGGCCTGCAGGGTTCCGGTAAGACTACGGCGGCCGTTAAGCTGGCCTATCTGCTCAAGAAGCAGGGTCGCTCGCCGTTGCTCGCCGCGTGCGACGTCTACCGCCCCGCCGCTGCCGATCAGCTGGCCACGCTCGGTGGAGAGATCGGCGTTCCGGTCTTCCGCGGCGACGGCGAGCACCCGGTCGATATCGCCAAGGGTGCCATCCAGGAGGCAGTCGACCACCTGCGTGACGTGGTCATTGTCGATACCGCCGGCCGCCTGCAGATCGACGAGCAGATGATGCAGGAGGCCGTGGATATTAAGAAGGCCGTCAAGCCCGATCAGGTGCTGATGGTCGTCGATGCCATGACCGGCCAGGATATCGTCAACGTCGTCTCGACCTTCGCCGAGCGCACTGACTTTGACGGCGTGATCATCTCTAAGCTCGACGGCGATGCCCGTGGCGGCGGTGCGCTTTCCGTGCGCCAGGTGACCGGCAAGCCCATCAAGTTCGTGAGTATGGGCGAGAAACCCGATTCGCTGGAGCCGTTCTATCCCGATCGCATGGCCAAGCGCATTCTGGGTATGGGCGATGTTGTCGGCATCATCGAGAAAGCCCAGGAGGCGGCCGACGCTGAGCAGCTCGAGGCTGCCGAGCGTATGCTGCGCGAGGGCTTTACCATGAACGATATGCTCGACCAGATGAAGGCCGTCAAGAAGATGGGCGGTATGAAGGGCATCCTGGGTATGCTCCCCGGCGGCCAGCGCGCGCTCAACCAGATGGGCGGCAACCTGGACGAGGGCATCTTCGACAAGAACGAGGCCATCATCATGTCGATGACCAAGGAGGAGCGCCTGCGTCCCTCCATCATCAACGGCCAGCGCCGCGCCCGTATCGCCAAGGGCGCCGGCGTGACTCCCACCGAGGTCAATAGCCTTATGAAGCAGTGGGGCGAGATGAACAAGATGATGGGCCGCATGCGCTCGATGGCCAATCAGGCACAGGCTGGTGGCAAGAAGGGCAAGAAGGGTAAGAAGGGCAAAAAGATGCGCATGCCCAATATTCCCGGTCTGGATGCCATGGGTCTGGGCGGCATGGGCGGCCTGGGCGGCCTGGGAACGGGCGGTCCTAAGTCCGATATGGACCTGCTGCGCCAGATGGAAGCTCAGATGCGCAATAAGAAATAGGGCTGTAATTCTAGCTTGATATGGCAAAGGCCACTCGGAAGATACCGGGTGGCCTTTGTTGTTGGCTTTGATTGTTGGGTTGCGTTCAGCGTCGCGCCCCGAGCTTGCGGTGCCGTGCCGTTAGTGGCAGCCGCAGCCCTTGTGGCCCTCGTGCTCGTGATGGCCGTGGCAGCCGCAGGACTCGCCATGCTCATGGGTGTGCTCGTGGTCATGACCATGGCAGTCGCAGGTTGCCTCGCCGGTCTGAGCGAGCGTGCCGGCAATGAGGGCCTCGACGCAGGCATCGCAGCTGCCCTGGGCGCCCGCATAGACCGTGATGCCGGCCTGCGTGAGCGCGTTGATGGCCCCGCCGCCGATGCCGCCGCAAATGAGCGTGTCAACGCCACCGTTGGCAAGCAGACCCGCCAGGGCGCCGTGACCGGTGCCGCCGGTGCCTACGACCTGCTCGTTGAGCACCTTGCCATCCTGGATGTCATAGATCTTGAACTGCTCGCTGCGGCCAAAGTGCATAAAGATATTGCCGTTGTCGTACGTCGTTGCCACCCTCATGGTACCGACCTCCTTTGTTGGCCATGCGGCCGTCGTCGTGGTGATGGGGGAGTACGCGATATTGCCGCCCTCGATGATGAGTGCTCGACCGTTGACCAGCGCGTTTGCCACCTTGCGATGCGCGCGGCTGCAGATGGCCGCCACCGTGGTGCGGGCGATGCCCATCTGCTGGGCTACGGCCTCCTGATTGAGGCCTTCCAGGTCGCAGAGGCGCAGCACCTCGAGTTCGTCGACCGTCATGTCGATAGCGTCTCCGCTGGCAAGGCCATCGGGGGTAAAGCCGCGATATTCGGGGATGATCCCGACGCGGCGCAGTTTTTCGCGTCTTCCTGCCATGCACTCTCCAAATCTGACATATGTCAACAATAGAATAGCGAACGTGGGGATTTGCGCAAGGAATTTCTGGCATATGTCAGAAAGTGAGGGCTTATGTTTGGGCTGTGGGGCCGCGTGCGCCTGGGCTACAATGAACCTCGCTTATAGGCGACTGACAGGAGGGTCAATGAGCAAGGCTGATCAACAGTTTGTAGCCATGTGCCGCGATATTTTGGACCATGGCACCACCACCGAGGGGCAAAAGGTCCGACCGGTGTGGGAGGATGGCACCCCTGCCTATACCATTAAAAACTTTGGCGTTACGGCACGTTACGACCTGCGTGAGGAGTTCCCCGCGCTCACCCTGCGTCGCACGGCGCTTAAGTCTGCCATGGACGAGATCCTGTGGATCTATCAAAAGAAGTCAAATAACGTCCATGACCTCAACAGCCATATTTGGGACGAGTGGGCCGACGAGACCGGTTCCATCGGCAAGGCCTATGGGTATCAGATTGGCCAGAAGAGCCATTATGCCGAGGGCGATTTCGACCAGATGGACCGCGTGCTGTACGACCTTAAGAACACGCCGTACAGCCGCCGCATCATGACGAACACCTATGTGTTTAGCGACCTGTCCGAGATGCACCTGTATCCGTGCGCGTACAGCGTGACCTATAACGTTACGCAGCGCCCACAGGACGACAAACCGACGCTCAACATGATTCTCAACCAGCGCAGTCAGGATATTTTAGCCGCCAACAACTGGAATGTGTGCCAGTACGCTATTTTGCTGATGATGGTCGCGCAGTCGGTCGATATGATCGCTGGCGAGCTGTTGCATGTGATTGCCGATGCCCACATTTACGACCGTCATGTCGATATCGTCCGCGAACTTATCGAGCGTCCGCAGTTTGCGGCGCCCAAGGTAACGCTTAACCCCGACGTGCACGATTTCTACGCGTTTACGACAGATGACCTCATCGTCGAGGGCTACGAGCACGGCCCGCAGGTCAAGAACATTCCCATTGCGGTGTAGGTGGCGCTCATGACGTGTAAGCTATCTGCCATCGTCGCCGTGTGTGACGACTGGGGCATTGGGTGCGAGGGCGATATGGTGGTGTCCAATCGCGCAGACATGCGCCATTTTGTGGCGTGCACCAAAGGTTGCCCGGTCATTATGGGGCGCAAGACCCTGCTGAGTTTTCCCGGTGGGCGTCCGCTCAAGAACCGCCGCAATATCGTGCTCACCCGCGACGAGAGCTTTGCTCCCGAGGGCGTCGACGTGGTGCATAGCATCGACGAGGCGCTCGCTGCGGTTGCCGATGAGCCCGTTGCGTGGGTGATCGGCGGCGGCGATGTCTATCGGCAATTTTTGCCGTACTGCGTGGAGGCCGAGGTCACGCATAACCACTGCGTCCATCCCGTGGACACGTATTTTCCCAATTTGGATGCCGATCCTGCATGGGAAGTTTCGCGGGCTGGCGGGGTTGCCACGATTGCCGCGGGTGAGGGCGACGAAGGTGTCGATTATGAGTTCGTGACGTATCGTCGCGTTGGGGCGTAAATCGCCTGGCGCGAACGGTATCATCGGGTTGATTGAATGCATGGGGCGGCGCTTAGCGTCGCCTCGTTTGGTATAGATGTGCTGTAAAGAAGGGTGCGGGCAGGCTGCTATGACTGATGCCGTTGAGGTTCTGCGAATTGATTCGCTCGAGGACGAGCGGCTCGATGCCTACGTGCGACTGACCGAGCGCGAGCTGCGCTGCGTGCTGGAGCCGCAAAAGGGCATCTTTATCGCCGAGAGTGCCAAGGTTATTGAGCGCGCGGTGCGTGCCAGATACGAGCCGGTGAGCTTTCTTTTGGGCGAACGCTGGCTCGACCAGATGACGCCGCTGTTTGAGCGCCTGGTTGTGCGCGAGGGCGCAGGTCCGGTTCCTGTGTTCGTGGCTTCCATGGAACTCATGGAGCAGCTGACGGGCTTTAACGTGACGCGCGGTGCGCTCGCGGCGTTCCGTCGTCCGCGTCAGATTCCGGTTGATGAGTTCTTGGGCGGCGTCGTCGAGGCGGCGGGGGAGCGCCCGGTGCGCGTGTGCGTGCTCGAGGGTATTGTCGACCACACCAACGTCGGCGCGATTTTCCGCTCGGCCGCCGCGCTCAATGTCGATGGCATTTTGGTGAGCCCCACTTGCTGTGACCCGCTGTACCGTCGCTCGGCCCGCGTGAGCATGGGCACGGTTTTCCAGGTGCCCTGGACGCGCATTGGCAGCGAGGCGCGCGTATGGCCGCATGATGGGCTGGCGGCGCTGCACGATGCCGGCTTTTCGTGTGCCGCCATGGCGTTGACGGATGATTCGGCGTCGTTGGACGATCCCGCGCTGCAGGAGATTGACCGTCTGGCGATCTTTATGGGCACCGAGGGTGCTGGCCTGGGCGCCAAGACCATCGCGGGCTGCGACCGGGCCGTGCGCATTCCGATGGCGCATGGGGTCGATTCGCTCAACGTGGCCGCGGCAAGTGCTGTCGCCTTTTGGCAGCTGTGCCCGCATGTGAGCAACGAGTACCACTACCAGCCGGGGCTGTATCACTAGCGGGGTGCTCTCGAGCTTTGCCGCCAAGGGCGTTTCTGCTGTCTTCGGTTGGTGTTAAGCTGATAATGGCTTTGCCGTTCAATTGATGTTTTGTTGTATGACGTACGCTAGCGGGGAGGGCGTGTGGCTAAGAAATCTACGGCTATCGATGTAACGCAGGGCGTTATTTGGCAGCAGCTGCTGTCGCTGTGCGTCCCCATCTTCTTTAGTTCGTTCTTTCAGCAGGCATACACGCTTATCGGTACCTATATCGTCGGTCAGTTTGGCGGCAAGCTCGCGCTGGGTGGCATTCAGGCCACGATGGTGCTTACGGAGCTCTGCATTGGTTTTTGCGTCGGTGTGGGTGCTGGATGTGCCGTTATTACCGGTCAGTTTTTTGGTCAGCACGATGACGAGCGCCTGAGCCGTTCGGTCCATACGGCCATGACCCTCGCGCTGGTGGGCGGTATCGTTTTCTCGATTCTTGGCATAGTGTTCGTTGAGCCCATGCTGGTGCTTATGAACACGCCGCATGAGCTATTGGCTGAGGGCGTGGCCTATGCTCGTTGCTATTTTGCCGCCATGGTTGCGGCGCTGCTGCTCAATATGGGAACGGCACTGCTGCGCGCCGTGGGCGACACGCGCGGGCCTGCTGTGATCATCGCTTCCGGCTGCCTTGTTAATGCGGTGCTGGATGTTATCTTCGTTGCCGTGCTTCATATGGAGGCTCTGGGGTGCGGCATCGCGGTGGCGCTGACCATTTGTTCCAACGCCACGATGATCGTGATTCGCATGATGCACGCACCGGGTGCGTGGCGGCTTTCACTGTCCAGACTCGGCATTGATCCTGGCATTTGTAAGAGCATGATCTCGTGTGGTCTACCGCTTGGCTTTCAGTCTGCTGCGTATTCGATTTCCAACGTTTTGATTCAGGTGTCGGTCAACTCGTTTGGCGCCGATGTCACCACGGCTTGGGGTCTTTCGGGCCGTTTGGATGGCATTGTCTGGCTGGTTACCGAGGCGCTTGGCGTGTCGATCACCACGTTCTCGGCACAGAACTTTGGCGCGCGCAACTACGAGCGCATGCGCAAGGGCTACCATACGTCGCTCGTGCTGTCGTTTATGCTCATTGGTGGCCTGTCTGCCGTGCTGCTGGTGTTCTCGGGTCCTCTGTCGCGTCTGTTTGTCGACGATGCTTCGATTGCGGCGTACACCACGACGATTCTTCATTTCATCGCGCCGTTCTACGCAATCTTCTCGATTATCGAGAACGCGTCGGGCTCTATCCGCGGCGCCGGCGTGAGCTTGCAGCCCATGCTGCTCACGATTTTTGGCACCGTCGTGCTCAGGGTGATCTGGGTGTTTGCGATTATGCCGTTCGATCCGTCGCTTGAGCACCTGCTGCTGGTTTACCCCGTAACCTGGCTCATCACGGCCACGATGTTTACCATCTACCACCACAGCGGCAACTGGTTAGGCCGCGCCACTGCCTAATGATTCCTTGGGGACGGAGGAAAACGGATCATTGGCCCGGCGATAAGGCGAAATGATCCGTTTCCCTCCGTCCTCTTCGGATCAATTAGTATTCGATGCCTTGGCGGGCTAGGAGGCCTTCGTCGAAGTAATGTTTGATGGGAAGCATTTCGGTGACCAGGTCCGCGAGGTCTGCGAGGGGCAGCAGGCCCCGGCCGGTGAGCACGAGCTCCGTAGTGGCGGGCTTTATCGCGATCAGCGCTTCGACATCCTCGCGCGTCACAAAGTCGCGGCGCATGGCCTCGCCGAGTTCGTCCAAAATGAGCACGTCGACCTGCGAGATCTGTTCGCGTGCAAGTTCCATGATCTGCTCGGCGCAAGCCTCGGGCGTGTTGCGATCGGCCTGTATAATGCGCAGTCCCAGGCGCGGCGCGGCATCGTGTTCGGCGCAGTGCAGCTTCTTGGCAAACTGCAGCATGAGTACGTCGAGTCCATAACCCGTGGCGCGCATCGCCAGTCCCAGCGCAGCCGTGGTTTTGCCCTTGCCGTCGCCCGTGTAGATCTGAACCTTGCCGACTTCCAGTGATGTCATCTCTGTCCTTTCGTGCCCGGCGTCGGTTTATCGCCGTCCGGGTTGGGTATTCTAGATAGCATTATCAACCCCAGTAGATGGAGTTCAAGCAGATGGAGATGGATGACAACAAACGTAGACGGAATATGATCCTCTACGTGCTCATCGCCTTCGTCGTCTACCTCGTGCTCTCGACCGTTCTGTTCCCCAACATCGGTCACACGCAGCAGATTACGAAGACCGATT
This sequence comes from uncultured Collinsella sp., assembly GCA_900542335.1. Lineage (GTDB taxonomy): Bacteria > Actinomycetota > Coriobacteriia > Coriobacteriales > Coriobacteriaceae > Collinsella. The sequence continues at coordinate 31,767 of UQNG01000003.1, read as the reverse complement.
ACTCGACGTTTGTCAAAGCGCTCGATAAGAAGAGTGTCGACAAGGTCGAGTACAATACCGACGATTACACCATTTATTACACCAAGAAGGGCGAGGACGAGAACATCGCCTACAAGACGACCGGTGTGCCGAATGACGCGGGCTTTACCGATCGTGTGCTTGAATCCGGTGCGTCCCTGGAGTCGGTCGTTCCCGATAAAAACTCGGGTCTGATGACCTACTACCTGCTTACGCTTATTCTTCCCATGGCCATCTTCTTCCTGATCGGTTGGTGGCTCAACCGCCGTATGAAGAAGGCTATGGGCGATGACGGCCCGTCGATGAACTTTGGCGGCGGTGGCTTTGGCGGCGGTGGACTGGGTAAGTCCGGCGCGCGCGTGATCGCCTCCAAGGATGTGGGCGTGACCTTTAAGGATGTCGCTGGCCAGGAAGAGGCCAAGGAATCCCTCAAGGAGGTCGTTGACTTTCTGGAGAAGCCGCAGCGCTACGAGGAAATTGGCGCCAAGCTGCCGCGCGGTGCTCTCCTTGTTGGCCCTCCGGGTACCGGTAAGACCCTGCTCGCCAAGGCTGTTGCCGGCGAGGCGGGCGTGCCGTTCTTTAGCATTTCGGGTTCTGAGTTCGTCGAGATGTTCGTCGGCCGTGGCGCCGCCAAGGTCCGCGATCTGTTTAAGCAGGCCAAGGAAAAGGCCCCGTGCATCGTCTTTATCGACGAGATCGATACCATCGGCAAAAAGCGCGATGGCGGCGGCTTTAGCGGCAACGACGAGCGCGAGCAGACGCTCAACCAGCTGCTGACCGAGATGGACGGCTTCGATAACCACAAGGGTATCGTCGTCCTCGCTGCCACCAATCGTCCCGACAGCCTCGATCCCGCCCTGCTGCGCCCCGGTCGTTTTGATCGCCGCATCCCCGTTGAGCTGCCCGATCTGACCGGCCGCAAGAACATTCTTGAACTGCATGCCAAGAGCGTGAAGACGGAGCCGCCGATTGACCTGACCGCGATTGCCCGCGCCACGCCCGGCGCCTCGGGTGCCGACCTGGCCAACATCATCAATGAGGGCGCCCTGCGCGCGGTCCGCGAAGGTCGCAAGCGAGCGACCCAGGACGACTTTGAGGAGTCGGTGGAGGTCGTCATTGCTGGTCAGCAGCGTAAGTCCACGGTGCTGTCCGACCACGAGAAGCAGGTCGTTTCCTACCACGAGATCGGCCATGCTATCGTCGCAGCCCGCCAGAAGGGCTCTGCGCCGGTCACCAAGATCACCATCGTGCCGCGCACGAGCGGTGCTCTGGGCTACACCATGCAGGTCGAGGAGGATGAGCGCTTCCTGACCACGCGCCAGGAGGTGCTGGACAAGCTCGCTGTCTACTGCGGCGGACGTGCCGCCGAGGAGCTCATCTTTGGCGAGATGACGACCGGCGCAGCCAACGATATCGAGCAAGCAACCAAGCTCGCCCGCAACATGGTGACACGCTTTGGTATGTCCGATGAGTTTGGCATGATGGCGCTCGGTACTGTCCAAAATGCGTACCTCAACCAGGATACGTCGCTCACCTGCGCTCCCGGTACGGCCGAGCGCGTGGACGCGATTGTCGCCAAGCTGATCGAGGATGCGCACGACCGCGCTTTGCAGATTCTGAAGGAGAACAAGTTTAAGCTCCACGAGCTGGCTCGTTATCTGTATAAGAAGGAGACCATCACGGGCGAGGAGTTCATGAACCTCCTCACGCGCGAGAATCCGCTGATGCCCAAGCAGCAGTAACGCCGCGGCCGATCCAGTAAACGCCGACGCCCCATTTGAGCAGCTTTCTCAAATGGGGCGTTTTGCTTGAGAGGGATGGAATTGAAGATCGTGGTGAGCGCCTGCTTGATGGGCGAGAGCTGCAAGTATAACGGGCTCGATAACTACCACCGCGCGTTGGTCGAGGCTTGCGAGCGCACGGGGACCGAGGTCCTCCTCGTGTGCCCTGAGGTCTTTGGGGGCCTGCCCACGCCGCGCAAGCCGTCCGAGATTGTGAACGGAGAAGTTCGTACCTGCGAGGGCATCTCGGTCGATCGCGAATTTCGTCTGGGCGCTCAACGTGCGCTCGATATGTGCGAGCAGGCAGGCGGACCGGAAGAGATAGTCGCGTGCATCCTTCAGGACCGCAGCCCCTCGTGCGGCGCAGGTCGCATCTACGATGGCACCTTTAGCGGTAAGCTCACGGCGGGCAACGGCGTTTTCGTCGATCTGTTGCTGCGTCACGGCTACCGCGTCATTCCGGCTAGCGAGTTCGACCCCAAAATACTTGAGCAATAAAAAACCACCACAAAGGTGCCTGTCCCCTTTGTGGTGGTTTTGGGTTAGAGCTAGAGCGTGTGTCCGTAGGCGTTGGCGGCTTTGATGGCGGCGGCGAATTTCTCGTCGGTGAAGGGCTCCGGGTTGCCTTGCTTCCACTCGTTGGTGGCGTGCGCGTACTCGCACAGGGCAGGGATATCGGCCTCGGAAAGACCGACCTGCTCAAGCGTCACGGGTAGCCCCATCTGCTTGTTAAAGGCGGCGTAGCGCTCAAGGTTCTCGGTGTCGCCCGTGTAGGCGAACAACACCAGCACGCCCAGGCTTACGACTTCGCCGTGCAGGTAGGTGCCCTCACGCGGAATGCTGCAGGTGGCGTTGTAGAACGCGTGCGCCACGCTCGAGTTGTAGTAGTAATCGTTCTGGTTGGTCAGGTTCGAGACATAGCCCGTGTTGACCACGATGTCGAGCGCGATCTGCTTGACGGCCTCGCTCGACAGATTCTGACGAACGTCCTCAAGACCCTGAACACCGTAGGTAAACAGCGGCTCGGAGCAGGTGTGGGCAAGAGCCAGGCCAAGGCCGGCGGTGTGCTCCAGGTTGCCGGCGCTCGTGGCGTACTCGACCTCGGGCTGCTTGGACAGGGCGTCGCCCACGCCGGCCCAAAAGTACTCTGCCGGAGCCTCGGCTATGATCTTGGGATTGATGAAGATGTGCGCCGGTCGGTTGGGGTACGAATAGCCCTCGAGCGATCCATCGTCGTTGTAGACAACGGCAATGGCGGTCGCGGCCGAGCAGTTAGAGCAAATCGTCGGCACGGTAAAGACGATCTTCTTGAGCTCGATGGCCGCCGTCTTGACGGTGTCGAGTGCCTTGCCGCCGCCACAGGCGATAAGCACGTCTGCCTGCTGGCAAGCGGGGGAGTTCACGACCTTGGCGATATTGGCCCGCGTGCTGTTGGTGCCGTAGACGCGCGTCTCCAGAATCTCGACGTCGGTGCCTGCCAGCGCGGCTTCGATTCCGGGAAGGGCTGCGGCTAGTGCACGTTTGCCGCCAATAATGGCGACCTTGGTCGCTCCGTACTCGGCCAGTGCTCCGGGCAGCTCGTCAAAGCAGTCTTCGCCGACGGTGTAATCACTCATTCCGATTGTGCGCATGGCAGCCTTCTTTCGCTCGATAAAGTGCTTACAGGTATTTTGCTCCAAGAGAAGGTCCATGGCCGCAAGAAATTTCGAACGTATAAAACCAATGTTGAGGGTTTTTCGCCGGCGCGGAACGTGCTAGCATACTCCGCATAAGCGTTGATGGGGACGAGTAGTCGGCCATCCGCATGCTACAGAGAGCGGGGAGCGCTGAGAACCCGTGCATGCGACCGATGAAAATCACCCCGGAGCTGCGGTCCCAACGGACGTGCCGCACAGGCACGTCTTAGTAGATATCGCCGAGATGGTCGTCGATACAGGCCAGCCGAGTAACGGATGCGAGCGCGCTAGAAGCGGGCGAGGGCATCTAAGCTGGGTGGTTAAGCGAAGAGCTTTTGCGGGCGCACAGCCCGTTTTGTGGCGCTTCGTCCCAGCTTGCAGGGACGGGCGCTTTTTTGGTGCCCAGAGGGCGTGCGCGCCCACGACATGAAAGGGGTACCGTGGCAAACGAGTACAAGCAGACGATGAATCTGCCCAAGACCGGTTTTCCCATGCGTGCCGGTCTTTCCAAGTCCGAGCCCAAGCGACTCAAGGACTGGCAGGACAACAAGGTCTACGAGCAGGTTCTGAAGAAGAACGAGGGTCACAAGAAGTTCGTGCTGCACGACGGTCCTCCGTACGCCAACGGCCCGATCCACATCGGCCACGCCATGAACAAGATCTCCAAGGACATGATCAACCGCTACTGGATGATGCAGGGCTATGAGGTTCCCTATGTCCCCGGTTGGGACTGCCATGGTCAGCCGATCGAGCACAAGGTCGAGGAGAAGCTCGGCACCGAGAAGTTCAACCAGACCCCCACGGCCAAGATTCGTGAGCTCTGCAACGAGTTCGCTGTTGAGAACATCGAGCTGCAGAAGGCCGGTTTCCGTCGTCTGGGCGTGCTCGGCGACTGGGATAACCCCTATCTGACGCTCTATCACCAGCACGATGCCGCCGACATCGAGGTCTTCAAGGCCATGTTCGATAAGGGCATGATCTATCGCGGCCACAAGCCGGTTCACTGGTGCAAGCACTGCCACACCGCGCTGGCCGAGGCCGAGATTGAGTACTCCGACGAGACGAGCCCCTCCATCTTCGTGCGCTTTGAGATGACCTCCAAGCCCGCCGGCCTCGAGAACTTCGACGGTCCGGTCGACTTTATCATCTGGACGACCACGCCGTGGACCATCCCCTCTGACCAGGCCGTTTCCCTTAAGCCCGGCGCCGCCTATGTCGCCGTTGAGCACGATGGCCGTGCCGAGGTCATGCTCGAGGACCTGGCTCCCAAGTGCTGCGAGGAGTTTGGCTGGGAGTACACCCCGGTTATGGTCGCCGGCAAGCCCTATGTGGTTCCCGCTGAGACCTTCCACCACATCCACTACAAGCAGCCGATCTTTGACGGTGTTGAGGGCGTGGCGCTGCTGGCCGATTACGTCGGTGTCGACGACGGTACCGGTATCGTCCACAACTCGCCTGGCCACGGCGTCGACGACTACTTCGCCTGCCTCAAGGAGGGCATCACCGACATCTGCATGCCGGTCGATGACGACGGCAAGTTCTACACCGGCGAGGGGTTTGGCACCGGTGGTCCCTTCAGCGGTATGGATACCGATGAGGCCAACCCGCATATCATCGAGTTCCTGCGCGAGCGCGGCACCCTGGTTCTCGAGAAGAAGATCACGCACAGCTATCCGCACTGCTGGCGCTGCAAGCACCCGGTGCTCTTCCGTGCTACTGACCAGTGGTTTGTCTCGATGGACAAGACCGGTTTGCGCGAGCAGGCTGGCAAAGAGGTCCGCGAGAACGTCAAGTGGTATCCGGCCCACGCGGCCAACCGCATCGGTGCCATGGTCGAGCAGCGTCCCGACTGGTGCATCAGCCGTCAGCGCAACTGGGGCGTGCCTATCCCCAGCTACACCTGCGCCGACTGCGGCGAGAAGGTCATGAATGATGCCACGCTCGACGCCGTCATCAAGCTCTTCCACGAGAAGGGCTCCGACGCCTGGTTCACCGACGCTCCCGAGAGCTACCTGGGTGAGGCCTGCGTCTGCCCCAAGTGCGGCGGCCATCACCTCAAGGCCGATAAGGACATCCTCGACGTGTGGTGGGATTCCGGCGTCTCCTGGAAGGCCGTCTGCGAGTATCGCCCCGAGCTTGAGTACCCGGCTGACGTGTATCTCGAGGGCTCCGACCAGCACCGCGGTTGGTTCCAGAGCTCGCTGCTCACCTCTGTGGGCGCCAACGGCCATGCTCCGTACAAGGCAGTCGTCTCGCAGGGCTTCACGCTCGACGGTCAGGGCCGCAAGATGTCCAAGTCGCTCGGCAACGTCATCGACCCCAACAAGGTCTGCGACGAGATGGGCGCCGACATCATCCGCCTGTGGGTCGCCTCGGTCGACACCAGCTCCGACGTTTCCATCGACCACGAGATTCTCGCTCGTACTTCCGATGCCTACCGCCGTTTCCGCAACACGCTGCGCTTCCTGCTCTCCGAGCTCGAGGGTCAGTTTGAGCCCGAGACTGACGGTGTCGCCTTTGCCGACCTGCTGCCGCTCGACAAGCTCATGGTTGCCCGCCTGACCCAGGTCCAGGCCGAGGTCGACGACGCTTACTCCTGCTACGAGTTCCCGCGCGCCTACCGTGCGCTTTACGACTTTGTGGTTACCGAGCTCTCCAACGTGTACCTCGACGCCCTGAAGGATCGTCTGTACTGCGAGAAGCCCGGCTCGCTCGAGCGCCGCAGCGCTCAGACCGTGCTCGCCGAGCTCTTCTCGATGCTCATGCGCGATCTGCAGCCGATCTTGTCCTACACCGTCGACGAGGCCATGGCCTATGCGCCCGCCGGCTGCGTCGATCACCAGAAGTACGCCGCGCTGCTCGATTGGTACAAGTCGCCTATCACGGTCGACGAGGCCAATGAGTTTGAGGGCGTGCTCGAGGCTTCGCTCGAGCTCCGTAGCGCCGTGACCAAGGCCCTTGAGGATGCCCGTTCTGCCGGCACCTTCACCAAGAGCCAGCAGGTTCGCGTCAAGGCGGTCGTTCCCGCCGAGATGTATGCGCTGTTGACCGGCGACAAAGCCGTCGACCTGGCCGAGTTCTACATCGTCTCCGATGTTGAGCTGACCCAGGGCGAGGAGCTTTCCGTTGCTATTGAGGCTGCCGAGGGCGAGTGCTGCGACCGTTGCTGGAACTATCGCACCACTGTCGGCGAGTACAACGGCCACGCGCATATCTGCAAGCGCTGCGCTGACGCTTTGTAGGTTACGGCGTTCGTAGAACGCCGTAACCTACCGACGCTGCGCGGGCCGCATTTGGACAATCTGACGTTCAATTTCAAGGGCGCGACCGAAAGGTCAGCGCCCTTTCATTTCACGTCACCTTGTCTCAAATGCGACCTGCTCGCTCATTTATGCTCTACCTGCGGTGTTTCCGTTCTTGGGAGATTTGTCGCTTCTTGCTTGCGTCAATGTATGATTATCTACTGCGTTAAACGGAATTCGATTGTTCTTGAGGGTAGGGGATTTCTTTGGGTCGTGGTGCGGATATGACGCCGCCTTTGCGTTGGCGGTTAGGTGTTGCTGGTGGGGTAGCGCTCGTTGTGTTGCTTGTTGACCAGCTGACCAAGCTTGCGGTTCGTGCCGTGGGCGATGCTCTGCATGTGACCGTTATCCCCGGCGTGATCGATTTTCTGTTTGTTCGCAATATCGGAGCCGCCTTTAGCATGGGCGAGGGGCATGGCATCGCGTTTGCCGTGCTGGCGTTGGCAGTCATTATCGCTATTGCCGTGTACCTCGTTCGTGCACCCCAGCTCGCCCATCTTGAGGTTGTGGGCATGGCCATGGTTGCGGGCGGCGCCGTCGGCAACGCTATCGATCGCCTGACCATGGGCTTCGTGACCGATTTTATTGCCACCACCTTCATCGACTTCCCCGTTTTTAATGTAGCCGATATCGGCATTACGGTCGGCGTCGTGCTGGCGCTCATCGGTTACATGTTTTTGAGCCCCGCCGCTCGCGAGGTCGATGCGACCGCCGAACTCAACGCTCGTGATGAGGCTCGCGCCAAACGCAAAGCCAAGCAGCGTGGGGAGCGTGCCCGCAAGATTCGCGAAAGGAATGAGCGCTAATGGCCGACATTCATATTCTTGTTGCCGACGATTCCGCTGGTCAGCGTCTTGACGCCTATCTGGGCGCCAACGATGGCTGTCCCACACGCTCTGCCTGCGCGCATCTGATCGAGGGAGGCGCCGTTGCCGTCAACGGCGAGACCTGCCTGTCAAAAAAGTATGCTGTGCGCGCCGGCGACCGCATCTCGGTCGACTTGCCCGAGCCGCACGATCCGACCGACGTGATTCCCGAGGCCATTCCCCTCGATATCCGCTACGAGGACGACTACCTCATCGTGCTCTCCAAGCAGCGCGGCCTGGTGTGCCATCCCGCCCACGGCCACGAGAGCGGCACCCTTGCGAACGCTCTGGTCTACCACTGCGGCATCGATCATCTTGGTACCGTGCAGGGTGAGGACCGCCCCGGCATCGTGCATCGCCTGGATCGCGATACCTCGGGCCTTATGCTCGCGGCAAAAGACGACGACACCCAGCGCGCGCTTCAAAATCTCATCCGCACGCGCACGCTCGACCGTCGCTATATCACGCTCGTTCACGGGCACATCGCCATGGATGAGGGCACTATCAACACTGGTATTGCCCGATCGACGCGCGACCGCGTGAAGATGGCGGTTTCCGATGACCCCTTTGCGCGCCAGGCCATCACGACCTTCAAGGTGCTCGAGCGCTTTGATTCCACGCGTTTTGACGACGGCTATACGCTCGTCGAGTGCCACTTGTTTACGGGCCGCACGCATCAGATTCGCGTGCACATGCGCCATATCAACCACGCCTGCGTGGGCGATCCGCTCTACGGCAAGTGCGACGCGCGCGCCGATCAGGGTCTGACCAGGCAGTTCCTTCATTCCTGGCGTGTGGCGTTCGACCATCCCGTGACGGGAGAGCGCATTGAGTGCCGTGATGAGCTGCCGTGGGACCTTGCCGCGGTTCTGGATGACCTGGCCCCGCGTTCGCTCGGCCGCACTGCCGCCGGTGACGAAATTGTCCCGCAGCTCGGTCTGCTCGAAGCCTAGCCAGTATTAGGTGGTTTCTTGAACTCGGTAAGCCTGCGGTAAGATATACGATTGTTTACGTAACGCGTTGCTGGGAGCCTGCATGCTCGCCTTTTTACAAACCAACACACCCATCGTGATCTTCAACCAGATTGTCGTCACGCTGCTCACGGTCTGCTTCCTGTACCAGGTGGTCTTCTTTGTCATTGGCGCTCTTCGTGGCGAGGTCGCGCCTCCCAAGGCCAAAAAACTCCACCGTTATGCCTTCTTTATCGCGGCGCATAACGAGGAGGCCGTGATCGCCAACCTCGTTCGCTCCATCAAGGATCAGGACTATCCGTCCGAGCTTATCGAGGTCTTTGTGGTCGCCGACGCCTGCACCGACAACACGGCGCAGCTCGCGCGCGAGGCGGGCGCTGTCGTTTATGAGCGCAATGACCTTGCCCGCAAGGGCAAGAGCTGGGTCATGGACTTTGGCTTCGACCGCATCCTTAACGAGTATCCCGATACGTTTGAAGGCTACTTTATCTTCGATGCCGATAACGTCATCGCCCGCGATTACGTCTCCAAGATGAACGATGCCTTTGATCAGGGCTTCCATGTGGTCACGAGCTATCGCAACTCCAAGAACTTCGGCAGCTCGTGGATCTCGGCGGCTAATGCTACGTGGTATCTGCGAGAGGCGCGCTTTCTCAACAACGCGCGTAATATCTGCAAGACGTCCTGCGCTGTCTCGGGTTCGGGTTACCTTATCTCGGCGAGCGTGATCGAGGGCATGCACGGTTGGCAGTTCCATACGCTGACCGAGGATATTCAGTTCACCACGTTCTGCGCCATTCACGGCATTCGCATTGGCTATGCACCGGCGGAGTTCTTTGACGAACAGCCCGTGACGTTTAAGGCTTCCTGGAAGCAGCGTATGCGCTGGACCAAGGGCTTCTACCAGGTGTTCTTTACGTACGGTAAGCATCTTGTCAAATCGACCTTCCGCTATCATCGCTTTGCCGCCTACGACATGTTTATGACGATCGCCCCGGGTATGCTGCTATCGCTGATCTCGATGCTCGCCAATGCCACGTTTCTCGTCGTGGGCGGTCTTTCGCACGGCTTCCTGGCTACCGAAGTCGAGATGCAGGCGTGCGCCGCTTCGCTCATTATGACCTTCGCCATGATGTATCAGACCTTCTTTATCCTGGCGCTGCTCACGACCATCTTTGAGTACAAGCACATTCACTGTGCGCAAAAGTGGCGTCTGGTGACCAACCTGTTTACCTTCCCGATCTTTATGTTCAGCTATATCCCCATCACGGTGGCTGCTCTGTTCCTGAAGGTCGACTGGGTGCCGACGCAGCACGCCGTAAGCGTTACCCTCGACGAGGTCATGCAAGGCGCCAAATAACTACGATCAAAACCACCACAAATGGACAGTACCTTTGTGGTGGTTTTTGCGTTTGAGCTGCTGCCCAAGGAGGTGTTCGATAATCTATATCCCGTTTTGGATTTGCATCTTTGTTGGCGCGGCGATTGATGCCCGTGAGCGGCGGTTTCCCAATGAACTTGCCGGTGCGTGTGCGGTGGCGGCGTTTGCGGGCGTTTGGCTCGACAAGGGTGTTAACACGGCGCTTGACCACGCCGGTCTTGCGGTTATCGTCTACCTTGCCCTTGTGCTTACTGAGTCGCTCTGGCGTCGTATTCGCCATGCTCCCGGCATTGGCATGGGGGACGCCAAGGCGCTCTTTGCCCTTTGTACCCTCGATCCCTTGGGTGGTGTCGTCGCGTTTGGGGTTGCGCTTCTGACCCTTGCCGCCGCCTGTCTCATCACAAAATCGCGCTCCTTGCCATTGCTGCCGTTTTTAGTGCCGATATTTGCCATAATCGAGGTCGTGGGTAGTACGTTGTAATCGTTGCGCGCCCTTTTTAAGGAGCATGCCATGGCAATCATTCAACAGACAGCCGCCATCAAGGCACGTATGGATCGCATTCCCGCGGCGTTGTCGCCCGAGCTGGTCGAGCGTATCGCCGCCGACCGCGCCTCGGGTGTCGTTAATCCCTATCGATGCGGTGACGACCAGGTCATCCGACGTGTCGATCGGGCTGCAGACGAGGGCACGCTCATGCGTCCGGCCTTCATGCGCGATACCGAAAAGATTTTGCATCTGCCCGCATACACCCGTTATGCAGGCAAAACGCAGGTCTTTAGTTTTCGCAGCAACGACGACCTGTCGCGTCGCGGCCTGCACGTGCAGCTTGTTTCGCGCATCGCGCGCGATATCGGACGTGCCCTGGGGCTCAACTGCGACCTGATCGAGGCGATTGGCTTAGGCCACGACTTGGGCCACACGCCCTTTGGCCATGCCGGTGAACGCTTCCTCAACGATATCTATCACGAGCGCACGGGTCGTTATTTTTTCCATAACGTGCAGTCGGTCCGCGTGCTCGACGCGCTGTACGGCCGCAACGTGTCGCTCCAGACGCTCGACGGCGTGCTATGCCACAACGGTGAGTACGAACAGCGTGTGTTTGAGCTTTCGGACATGAGCTCCTTTGACCAGTTCGACCTTACGGTTGAGGATTGCATTGCCACAGGTTACAGCGCAATTGAGCACCTGCGCCCCATGACGCTCGAGGGCTGCGTGGTTCGCATCTCGGATATCCTTGCCTACGTGGGGCGCGATCGCCAAGACGCCATTTCGGCGGGTCTGCTGTCACCCGACGCCTTTGACGATGACCTGGGCGGGGCATACAACAGCTGGATCCTTACGCATGCCTCCATCGATATCGTCGAGCACAGCTATGGTAAGCCACGCATCGAGATGAGCGAGGACCTGTTTGAGGAGATCCGCCGAGCCAAGCGCGAGAACTACGAGAAGATCTATAGCAAGGGCGGCATTGAAGGTGACTCCGAAGCGGAGCTGCGCGAGGCCTTCGAAAAGCTCTACGACCGTTGCCTGCGGGATATAAACGAAGGCGACGAGTCTTCGTATATCTTTAAGCACCACATTTCTCGCATTGAGCGGCAGCTTTTCTACTACGATCGCACCTATGCCTGGCAGGACGACAAGGATCAAGCTGTGGTGGATTACATCGCGAGCATGACAGACGGCTATTTCTGCGAGCTCACGAGCAAGCTGTTCCCGGGATTGAAGTTTCCGCAGCGTACCTATATTAACGAACGGTAGTTCGTATTTATTCGGTATACTGTTGGTGGAAAACGTTTTTGATTGACGCACGGGATGGCTATGGACGACCTTTTTTCTGCTTCGACGCGCGAGCGTTCTTTTATGAATGCGCCGCTTGCGGTGCGCATGCGGCCCAATTCGCTCGACGAGTATGTGGGTCAGCAAAAGGCCGTCGGCAAGGGCTCGTGGTTGCGTGCCGCAATTGAGCACGATGTGCTGTCGAGTGTGATTCTGTACGGGCCGGCCGGTACGGGCAAGACGACGCTGGCCCACATTATCGCCAACCATACCAAGAGCGAGTTTGTCGAGGTCAGCGCTGTGACGGGCACCGTAAAGGATCTTCGTCGCGTGATTGACGAGGCTAAGACGCGTCTGAATACGTACGACCGCCGCACCATTCTTTTTATCGATGAGATTCATCGCTTTTCCAAGTCGCAGCAGGATGCCCTGCTGCATGCAGTTGAGAACCGTACCGTCATTATGATTGGCGCCACGACGGAGAACCCGTACTTCGAGGTCAACTCGGCATTGCTCTCGCGCGGTCGCGTGGTGGAACTTGAGCATCTTAAAGACGAGGATATCGCCACGCTTATTGAGCGTGCGCTCGAGGCGCCGCAGGGTTTGAACGGTAAGTTCTCGGCCGATGAGGATACGGTTAAGACCATTTGCACACTGGCAGCGGGTGACGCTCGATCGGCGCTCACGACGCTTGAGCTTGCGAGCGAGATTGCCGTCACGCGCCCCGATACCGAGGGAACGCCCGCGCCGGCGGCGGGGGAGCGCTATCCCATCACTGTTGACGACGTGAAGATTGCCAATCCGCGCCGTGGCTTTTCGTACGACAAAAACGGTGACATGCACTACGACATCATCAGTGCGTTTATTAAGTCTATGCGCGGTAGCGACCCCGATGCCACGATTTATTGGCTCGCGCGCATGATTGACGCGGGGGAGGATCCTAAGTTTATCGCTCGTCGTATTATGATTCAGGCTTCTGAGGATGTTGGCAACGCCGACCCACAGGCGCTTTTGGTGGCACATGCCGCGTTTAAGTCTGCCGAGGTCATTGGCTATCCCGAGTGCCGTATTAATCTGGCTCAGGCTGCTCTCTATGTGTGCTTGGCGCCTAAATCGAACGCGTGCGAGGCTTCGATCGATGCGGCGTTGGCCGATATCCATTCAAGTGGGCTGCGCGAGGTGCCGAGTTGTCTGCGCGATCGTCATCGCCCGGGCAGCGACGAATACGGTGTGTATAAGTATCCGCATGATTATCCCGAAGGCTGGGTCGATCAGCGCTATTTGCCCGAGGGGCTGGAGCGCGGTGCGTTTTGGCAGCCTGCCGGCCGCGGCTGGGAAGAGTGGCGCGTAGAGCAAAGCGAACGCGACCGTAGCGGAAACGCGCCCAAGTAGGTCCTTGGGACCTCGCACATTCCCTTTGGGTATCTTTCCCCTTCTTTGGGGTACCATGAAAAGCGTCTGTATTTCGATTCCTTCGGGAGGCTTGTATGAGTCCCATTCAAATCGCCCTGCTGCTGCTCGCCGTTGCCGGCGTGTGGGCTGTTATCGAGCTCGCGCTCACGCTGCGCAAGACCCGCACCGTCGTTGATTCGCTCGACAAGACGGTGAGCGACCTTAACAACACCATCGCCGAGGCACAGCCGGTGGTAGCAAAGCTCGATGGCGCTGTCGATGAGCTCACCCCCGCGTTGGCTCAGGTTGAGCCGCTCCTCAAGTCGAGCAAGACCGCCGTCGACGCCCTTACCTCCAATCTCGTAGAGGTCGAAGCTGTGGTTCGCGACATTTCCGAGGTCACGGGCAGTGTGGCCGAGGCCAGCAGCGCCGTGTCGAGCGTGACCGACTCTGCGGCCGGTGCCGTTCAGAAACTCTTTAACAAGGTGAAGGCTCCCGCGGCCGACGCCGAGCGCACGCTTTCCGCTGCCGCCGAAGCCGAACAGCCGACCGAGCGCGTCCTGATTGGCGAAGCCGGGGACGAGGCCGCTGCTGGTGACGATGATGCACAGAAGCCTGCTGCTAAAGCAGCCCAGTATTACACCTACACGCCCGCCGAGACCTCCGAGGAGTCCTGCGATGAGTAGCGATGCAACTTGCCCCATCACGCTGACTGTTACCGGGGATCCGCGTCTGGCACGCCTCGTACGTATGACGGCGGCTAATGTCGGTGCGCTGTGCTCCATGTCCGTCGATCGCATCGAGGACATCCGTATGGCTGCCGAGGAAGCCTTTATCTTTGGCTGCACGGCTGTTGATTCCGACGACATCTCGATCAAATTCGATGTCGACGAATCTCACGTGGGCATGACCTTTACCTTTGGCGATCAGGCGACTCTCGATGAGGATGACCAGGCTGCCGTGTATGCCGAGCTCATTTTAGCGAGCGTGTGCGATTCCTACGAAAAGACTGCGGCGCCCCTAACGCTTTCCCTCGACCTCAAGGCGGATATCTAATATGACCGAACGTTCCCGGAGCGGTAAGACCGCTTGGGACAAGGAGAAAACCCGCGAGCTGTTTCGTCGCTACAAAGAGACCGGTGATCCGGACGCACGCGAGCAGCTCGTCATGTCCCATATGAACCTGGTAAGGTTCCTTGCCAACAAATTTAAGAACCGTGGTGAGCCACTCGACGACCTGATGCAGGTCGGATACCTGGGTTTGCTTAAAGCGATCGACCGCTTTGATCCGGAGCGCGGACTCGAGTTCACCACGTTTGCCACGCCTACCATCCTGGGCGAGATCAAGCGTCACTTCCGCGACAAGGGCTGGAGCGTGCGCGTGCCGCGCCGTCTGCAGGAACTTTCTGCCAAGGTCAACCAGGCCACCGACAAGCTCACCAATGAGTTGCAGCGCTCGCCTAAGGTTGAAGAAATCGCTGAGTACCTGGGCGTGACCGTCGACGAGGTGCTGGAGGCCATGGAATCGTCTTCGGCCTATACCTCGGTGCCCATCGAGGCTCCTGGTGCGTCCGATTCCGATGATGCCCCCTCGATTCTCGACCGCTATGCCGATGACGACAACGAGCTCGATTTTACCGATGACCGCCTGGTGATCGAGGAAGCCATCCGCGATTTCTCGCCGCGTGAGCGTGAGGTTATCGAGCTGCGCTTTGTGAAGGGCATGACCCAGATCGAGATTGCTAAGAAGTTGGGTATCTCGCAGGTGCAGGTTTCGCGCCTGCTGCGCCGTACCCTTAAGAAGATACAGGACAAGATCGACCCCGACGGAGTGATGGTTCGTTCATGATTGAGCACCCCCAACAAACCGACCGCACGCTGCGCGATACTCGTATTCTGACGCTTCGCATTTGGGCTGTCGTCGGCTGCATTGTCATCGCCGCCGTCATCTTTAACCTTATGGGTATCTTGGCGCCGGTTATCGAGTTTCTCGCTGTCGGTTCCATCATCGCTTTTGTGATGTCGCCGATCACCAACTGGCTCGAGCATCACGGCGTCGGTCGTGGCATCGGTTCGCTTATCGCGCTGATCGTCGTCGTGGCGGTACTCGTCGGTGTCGTCTGCATCCTATCGCCTATTTTGCTCGGTCAGATTATGGAAGTCCTGAGCCGTCTGCCTGAGCAGCTTCGCGTTGCGGGCGGTGATCTCAACGAGATGATTTCGCATGCCAAGACGCTCAACAACACGCCGCTCAAGGAGTATCTGGACGATAACCTTTCTTCGCTCGTCACGGTGGCGTCCAAGTATGTCTCACAAATCGCTGCCGAGCTTGGTCGCGGTGTATTCCCGCTTATTACCAACACGGCCTCGCAGCTGTTCGTCATCTTCCTGGGCTTGGTGCTTGCCTATTGGTTGGCCTGCGACTATCCCCGCATGCACCACGAGGTCTGCACCATCATCGGACAGGAAAAAGAGACCTCGTACCGCTTTATGGTTGCCATCCTTTCGCGCTCGGTCGGCGGTTATATGCGCGGCATGGTCGTGACGTCCATCTGCGGTGGCATCCTCGCCTTTATCGGCTTTACGCTCATTGGTCATCCCTACGCTGCGCTCATGGCCATCTTTACCGGCATCATGCACTTGGTTCCGGTTGTCGGTCCCTGGGTGAGCGCGGCGATCGCCACGGTGCTCGGCTTTATGTTCAGCCCGATGCTGGCGCTATGGACCTTGATCGTGACCATGGTGGCCCAAAACGTCACCGATAACGTCATTTCGCCTAAGGTCATGCAGAGCTCGGTGCAGGTGCATCCCATCATGAGCCTGACGGCCCTCGTCATTGGCTCGGCGTTTATGGGCCCCATCGGCATGGTCATCGCCATTCCGCTGTGCGCGGCCCTCAAGGGCATTTTCGTCTACTACTTTGAGAACGAGACCGGCCGCCAGCTCGTGACATACGATGGCGCCGTGTTTAAGGGCACACCGTATCGCGATGCCGAGGGCAACCCGGTCGCCGTCTACGATGCGCTTGGGGACGATACGTTCATCTATGAGTCTGAGCTCATCGGCAACGAGACCGCGCCCGAGGCAAAGGCCATGCCCAAACCCGAGCTCGATAATCCCTGGATCAAGCTCTCGGGTCTTCAGCCCGACGCGACAGGTTTCTTTAAGAACCCCTTCGCCAAGGATGACGAAGCCGACTCGAATGACGACATAAAAACCGGTATAGACGGGTCCATGGACGATTCGGATTCCAAATAGGCCCTGTTAGCGTTTCTTGATGTTGTAAAAGACAAGAAACACGAGCAAGGCGATTGATAAGGGGCCGGCTACATAGAAATAGAGAACGTCAATTGCGCGTAGAGGGCAATAAGTGTTGTCGCCGGACGTCACTGCATACAGTACGTAGCCAAATGCTGGTTGGTTTGCGTACCATTGGGAGAAGGCCAAGAGCGCTAAAAGTGCTACTACCAGAAGTACATTCAAGACGACTCGTTTGGTATTCATCGATCGCTCCTTCCGGATGATTCTTATATGGTATTTTACTAAATCCATTTTTTTTCAAAGGATTGCTTAGTCCTACATAACGTGCACTTTCGCTGGAGGGTCGCTGTTTGGCGGCCCTCTTTTTTGCACTTGCGCGGTGGGATGGTAATATCGTTACGTTTGAACTGTTTCGATGTGAAACCGAGGAGATTCCCTCTATGAGTGCTGACTACCCGTCAATGACTACGGCCGAGATCCGCTCCAAGTTCCTCAACTTCTTTGAGGAGCGCGGTCTTAAGCTCTATCCTTCTTCGTCCCTCGTCCCCGACGACCCCTCGCTGCTGCTTGCCAACGCCGGCATGAACCAGTTTAAGGAGTACTACCAGGGCAAGAAGACCATGAAGGAGATCGGCGCGATCTCCTGCCAGAAGTGCGTCCGCACCAACGACATCGACTGCATCGGCGAGGACGGCCGTCATCTGTCCTTCTTCGAGATGCTCGGCGACTTCTCCTTTGGCGGCGTCTCCAAGCAGCAGGCTTGCGCCTGGGCCTTTGAGCTCATCACCAAGGAGTTCAAGCTGCCGCTCGATCGCCTGTACTTCACCGTCTTTACCGAGGACGACGAGACCCACGACGTGTGGCGTTCTCTGGGCGTTGCCGAGGACCACATCTCCCGCCTGGGCGAGGACGATAACTTCTGGGCAGCTGGTCCCACCGGCCCCTGCGGCCCGTGCTCCGAGATCTACTTTGACATGGGCGAGGAGGTCGGTTGCGGTAGCCCGGACTGCAAGCCCGGCTGTGACTGCGACCGCTTCCTGGAGTTCTGGAACCTCGTCTTTACCCAGTACGACCGCCAGGAGGACGGCTCCATGCCGGAGCTGCCGCATCGCAACCTCGATACAGGCATGGGCCTGGAGCGCATGGCCGCTATTATGCAGCACAAGACTGCTAACTACGACGGCGATCTGATGCAGCACCTCATCAAGCTCGGTGAGGAGATCAGCGGCAAGACCTATGACGCCGATGACTATTCCGGTGCCAGCCGCTCGCTGCGTATCATCGCCGACCACTCCCGCGCCGTCGACTTCATGATCTCTGACGGCATCCTCCCCGGTAACGAGGGTCGTGAGTACGTCCTTCGCCGTCTGCTCCGCCGTGCCGTGTTCCACGGTCGCCTGCTGGGCATCGAGGGCGCCTTCCTGACCAAGTTCATCGACGAGGTCAACGCTCAGATGGGCGAGGCCTACCCCGAGCTGCTCAAGAACGTCGCGCTCGTCAAGGGTATCGTCGCCTCTGAGGAGGAGCGCTTCTCCACGACGCTCGACAACGGCCGCGTCTACCTGGACGAGGCCCTGGCAACTCTTGCCGAGGGCGCCGTGCTTCCGGGCGATGTCGCCTTTAAGCTGCACGACACCTTTGGTTTCCCCATCGACCTGACTGTCGAGATCGCCGGCGCTGCTGGCCACGACGTCGATATGGATGGCTTTACCGCTTGCATGGAGGACCAGAAGGCCCGCGCCCGCGCCAACGCAAAGGGCGATGCCTGGGGCAGCTTCAACGACGTGTGGGTCGAGCTTTCGGACAAGGTCGCTGCGACCGATTTCGACGGCTATGACAACGATGTGATCGAGGGCGCCAAGGTTGTCGCCATCGTGTGCAACGGCGAGTCCGTCGAGTCCGCTGCCGCGGGCGAGGATGTCGAGGTCGTGCTCGACCGCACCCCGTTCTATGCCGAGATGGGCGGCCAGCAGGGCGATGCCGGCGAGCTTTCCGCCGAGGGCGTTTCGCTGACCGTTTCCGATACCAAGAACCACAACGGCCTGTATGCCCACGTCGCGCACGTCACCGAGGGCACGCTGACCGTTGGTGCTACCGTGACCGCCGCGCTCGACGCCGAGCGCCGTGGATTCCTGCGCCGCAACCACACCGCCACGCACCTGCTCGACGCCGCCCTTAAGCAGGTCCTGGGCGAGCATGTCTCCCAGGCTGGCTCGCTGGTGACGCCCGAGCACCTGCGCTTTGACTTCACGCACTTTGAGGCCCTGTCCTCCGAGCAGCTCAAGGCTGTTGAGGACTTGGTCAACCAGCAGATCTTCGCATCTAAGCCGGTCGTGACCCGCGTCATGGGCATCGACGAGGCCAAGGCCGCCGGCGCCGTCGCCCTGTTTGGCGAGAAGTATGGCGACGTCGTCCGCGTCGTTTCCGTGGGCGCCGAGGACCAGCCGTTCTCCCGCGAGCTCTGCGGTGGTACGCATGCTACCAACACTGCCGAGATCGGCCTGTTCAAGATTATCTCCGAGTCCTCCACGGGCTCGAACGTCCGCCGTATCGAGGCCGTTACCTCTAAGGGCGCCCTCGACTACATGGCCGACCGCCTGGCACTCGTTGACGCCGCTGCCGCTGCGCTCAAGTGCCGCGTTGACGAGGTTCCCGCTCGTGTGGAGAACCTGCAGGCCGAGCTGCGCGAGACGTCTAACAAGCTCAAGAAGGCGCTGACCGGTGGCTCCTCCGACGCTATCTCCAGCGCCATCGAGGGTGCCGTCGAGCTCGACGGCTATAAGCTCGTCGTCGCTGAGCTCCAGGGCCTTGAGGCTGCTGAACTGCGCAACGTCTGGGATACTGTGCACCAGAAGGTCGCCGGCCCTGTCGCCTGCGTCGTTGCCAGCGTGACCGAGAAGGGCACGCCTGCGTTGCTCGCCGCCGGTTCCGACGACGCCGTGAAGGCCGGTTTCCACGCCGGCAACGTGATTAAGCAGATTGCGGGCCTGCTCGACGGTCGCGGTGGCGGCCGTCCCAACATGGCCCAGGCCGGTGGTAAGAATGCTGCCGGTATCGCCGATGCCCTCGCGGCCGCCAAGACCGCGCTCGGCGCCTAAGTAGTCGCTGTGGTCGCGCTCGCGCTGGACATAGGGGAGACCAGGATCGGCATCGCCGTCTCGAGCCGTGATGGCAAGATGGCGATGCCCGTCAAGGTGCTCCCGGCCGCCGAGGTCACTGGTATGGCTAAGACGTTCCGTTACCTGGTCGAGGACTATGAGCCCGACATCCTGGTAAGCGGGCGTCCCCTGACCATGGCCGGCGAGCCTGGCCCCCAGGCCGAGCGCGTTGCCGCCGTAGCGCAAAAGATCGCCGACGAGCTCGATCTTCCGCTGGAGTTTGAGGACGAGCGCCTGTCCTCGCAAGAGGCCAAGCGTATCCTGCGCGAGCAGGGACTCAACGAAAAGCAGATGAGGGGCAAGATCGACATGATCGCCGCCAGCCTGTTCTTGCAGACGTGGCTCGATCGCAAAAACGAGGAGGTTTCGCATGTCTAGCGCTTTCGATCCGCGCCAGCCGAATCGTACACGACAGCCTGCGCCACGCCCTGTATCGTCCGGTCAGCGTCCGACGCAACCGACTCAGCGCGCGGCCCAACCCGCCGCACGTTCGGCGCAGCCCTCTTCTCGCCCCACTCAGCCCACTCAGCGTCCAAGCCAGCAGCCTGTTCGTCGTCCTGCTCAGCAGTCTGCTGCCCATACAGCCCAGTCCGCGGGCGGTTCCCGCTTTAAGCAGCAGGCTCCTGCCCAGCGCACGCAGGGACAGGCACCGCAATCACGCTCCCACGCACATCATGCTCATGGCTCGCACGGCGTTGCTCCGGCCACGCGCTCGAGCTATAACACGCGCGCTCGCCGTGGTGCCCAAAAGAAAAGCTCCCCGGTGCCTATGATTATCGGTGGCGTCGTCGCCGTGCTTGCGCTTGTCGCGATCGTTTTCTTTGTCGTGCCAGCTGTCAAGGGCTTTTTTGCTGGTGAGGATGCGAAAGTCACTGCTGGCCAGCAGGTTACTATCACTATTCCCGATGGTGCCTCGGGTGACAGCATCGCTTCGATTCTCTCCGAGAACCATATCGTCGAAAATCCCAAGGATTATTACGCGGCGGTCAAAAAGCTCAACGCCGACATGTCGCTCAAGCCCGGCACCTACTCGTTCACCACGCTCATGGACGCGACCAAGGTCGTTCAGCAGCTCATGGAGGGCCCCAATGCTGGCTCCGATGCGCTGACAATCCCCGAGGGCCTGACGGTCGACCAGGTTGCCGACCGCGTGGCCCAGGCCTACGACAGTATCTCCAAAGAGGACTTCCTCAACCAGGCGAAGGCCAGCAATTATGTGAACGACTATGCGTTCCTGAAAGGCGCTGCGAACGATTCGCTCGAGGGCTTCCTGTTCCCTAAGACCTACTCGTTGGGCAAGGACCCGAGCGCCGATGATGTGATTCGCGCCATGCTCGATCAATTCAACACCGAGTACAAGTCGCTCGATTTTGCCGGTTGCGAGGCCAAAATCAAGGAGCGCTACGGCGTGGAGATGTCTGATTACGACATCATCAATCTCGCTTCCATCGTTGAGCGCGAAGGCCTCAACGCCGAGCAGCGCGCGCATGTCGCCTCGGTGTTCTACAACCGTCTTGCCGGCAAGCTCGATGGTCTGCGCTACCTCAATAGCGATGCGACCATGATGTATGTCACCGGCGGCGAGGTTACCGCCGACGACCTGCAGAGCGATAGCCCGTATAACACCTATAAGCACGAGGGCCTGCCGCCCACGCCCATCTGCTCTCCGTCACTCGAGGCGCTCAAGGCAACCCTTGAGCCCACCGACTCCGATGACTTGTATTTCTACATTACACAGGACGAGGAGTATTTCTCTCAGACCTACGAAGAGCACCAACAGTCTTGGAATTAAACATGAGGATTTTCAGCCCCAAACGATATGTTGCCTCGGTCGATCGCATCGACCTCGATACCCTCTGGGCCGACGGCAAGCGCGCCATTCTGCTCGATCGCGACAACACCCTGGTGCCGCGTGATACCGAGCAGGTACCCGCTGCAGTTTCCGCCTGGCTCGAGGCCGCCCATGCTAAGGGCTTTAAGCTGTGCATGGTGTCCAACAACTGGCATCGCGACCAGGTCATGGCATCGGCGCGCGAGTTGGGGCTCGAGGCCATCAGCCACGCCATGAAGCCCGCTCCGTTTGCCTTGAAGGCGGGCCTTAAGCGCCTGGGGGCCACGGCTAACGAGGCCGTGCTAATCGGCGATCAGCTTTACACGGACGTGTGGAGCGGTAACTTTGCCGGCGTCGATACCATTCTGGTCAAGCCGCAGGCAACCCAGGACCTGTGGTACACGCAGATCTTCCGTATCTTTGAGCGCCGGGCCCTGCGCGACCTTCCCTGCGAGGAATAGGTTTCGCCATGTCCCAGCACATCAAACACGGCTGTGACCATATCTTCTTTATCGGCTTTTTGGGCGCGGGCAAGTCGACGCTTGCGCGCAACGTGGGCACTATGTTCAAGCGTCGATTCATCGATACCGATCGTTTGGTTGTGCGTCGATGCGGCAAGTCGGTGACCGAGATATTTAAGACCGAAGGCGAGGATCGTTTTCGCGAGCTCGAGACCTCGGCACTCCGTTCGCTTCAAAGCGAGCGCAGCCTGTTGGTATCGTGCGGGGGTGGCATCGTCGAGACGCCGGTAAACATTGAGCTGATGCACGAGATGGGTACCTGCGTGTACCTCGAAGGCGACTTTGAGGATTCGTTGCGCCAGATTCGCCGCTCCGATACCCGACCAGATTTCCGCTCGCCCGAGCATGCTGCGCGCCTGTTTGAGCATCGTCGTCCGCTGTATCGCCAGGCCGCCGATATTACCCTTGATATTCGCAACAAGTCCTTCGAGGACGTTTCCTACCTTTGTGCCGAGATGCTTTTGGAGCGTGGACTGCTATGATTCGCCGTCAACTTATCAATTTCCAAAACCGCAGTGTCGATGTCCGCGTCGGATTGGGCGCGTTCGAGGAGCTGTCGCGCATGTTTGCCTCGGCTGTGGGCAAACCCAAGCGGGCGATGGTGGTTTGGAACAGCGCCACATCCGAGCGTTTTGGCGAGGTTGTCGAGCATGCGCTGGTCGACGCCGGTTTTGCCGTGTCGCCGCTTGTCCTCGAGGTTTCGCCTGCCGGTGCTACGCTGGCCGATGCCGATACCGTTTTTGGCGCCCTGTCGGCTAACGGCATTACCTGCGACGATCTCGTTGTCGCTGTCGGCGACACGGCGACCTGCTCGGTCGTTTGCTGGTGTGCCAATCAGTGGTGCGGTCGCACCGAGTGCGCCTTGCTGCCGACGACGTTCGACGCCATGCTCACGGTCGCGACGACTATGAAGCCACTCGTCGCCTCGTCGGCGAATGCGCTTCCCGCTATCGCGTTCCGTCCCGAGCCGGGCTTGGTCGTGTGTGACCTCGAACTTGTTCGCGAAGCGGACCCCGAGGACCTCAAGCTCGGTTATGCGGTACTTGTTGGCACCATGCTTTCGAGCAGCAAGTCCCGTTGGAATCAGTTTACCGAGACCATCCCCGAGATTCTCGCTGGCGAGGAAGTCGCGCTCGTCAATGCCGTTCAGTGGTCTCAGACTGCCCGCAAGGACGTACTGATGGCCACGAACCCGAGCGCCCGCCATGCGCTCGATTTTGGCAAGACGGGGGAGCGTACCCTGCGCGCCTGCTTGGGCGATTCCGCTTCGCAGGTCCCTGCCTACCAGCTGTTGTCCGAAGGTATGCGCTTTGAGGCGCGCCTAGCACATGATGCCTGCGACTTCGATATCGACTACGTGTTTGAGGTTGATGACTGCCTGGAGGACTTTGGTATCGAGGAGCTTGCCTTCGATCTGGAGCCTGCCGCATATATCGAGGAGTTCCGCAAGCAGCAGTTCGCCCGCTCGAACCGCAGCATGTTGCCGCTGCCCGCGGCACTTGGCGCCATTCGTCTAACGAGCGTTGAGGACGAGGTTCTTGAGCGCCATGCTCACGCCTACTTGGCTTCTCGCAAAGAACTTCTCTAAGTTTTATTGACATCCATCGTCTTTCGTATCATGTTGAGGTGCGGGTTTTCAATCGGTTGCGGATCGCGTGCGAATCCGTCTTTCGATCGGGACCCGTCCCACTTTTATGAGGACAACAAGAAAGGAATCTGCATGTCTGAGTTTGCTGCCGGTCCTGCCGGTCGTATCGTGCGCGTCCGTGCCCTGATGGCCGAGCGCGGCTACGACGCCATCGTCGTGCGCGACGAGGCCAATCTCCGTTGGCTCACGGGCGTGAAGGGCGTCTTCGATTACACCTTCGAGTTCCCTCACGCCGCGTTTATTACGGCCGATCAGTGCCTGTTCCACACCGACTCGCGCTATCTCAACAGTTTTGAGGAGAACACGCCCGCCGGCAGCCCCTGGGTCTACGACATGGACGAGGGCACCATCCCCGGCTGGGTCGCCGGCAAGATTGCGGCCAACAAATGCCGCGTCTGCGCCGTCGAGGATGACATGCAGATTAACTTCTACCAGGGTATTCAGCGTGGTCTGGAGGACCGCTCCGTTGCCTGCATGCTGCCGCTGATGCATGACGACATCCGCAAGATGCGTGCCATCAAGGATGCCGAGGAGATCGAGCTCATGCGCCACGCGCAGTCGATCACCGATGCCTCCTTCCAGCACATGCTCGGCTTCATTAAGCCCGGTATGACCGAGAAGCAGGTTCGCAACGAGCTCGAGAACTTTATGTTCGCCAACGGCGCCGACAGCCTGGCCTTTGGCTCCATCGTGGCGAGCGGTCCTAATACCGCCAACCCGCATGCCGTCCCGAGCGACCGTGTGATCGAGAAGGGCGACTTTGTCCTGATGGACTACGGTGCGGGCTACTGCGACTACCGCTCCGACATGACGCGTACCGTCGTGATGGGCGAGCCCACCCAGGAGCAGCTCGACCTGTACGCGCTCGTGCGCCGCACGCACGAGGAGTGCGTCGCCGCCATCCATCCGGGCGTCGAGGGCAACGACATTTTCAAGCTTTCCAAGAAGATCATCGGCGATGCCGGCTATGGCGATTACTACAACCATGGTCTGGGCCACGGCGTGGGCATCGACATCCACGAGCTGCCCAACTTCAACCGCAGCAAGAACATCATCGAGATCGGCTCGGTTATCACCATGGAGCCCGGCGTGTACCTGCCCGGCGTGGGCGGCGTGCGCCTGGAGGACTACGGCGTTGTTACCGAGAACGGCTATGAGCCCTTCACCAAGACCTCCCACGACCTGCACATTATCGATTGCTAAACCATCCCGTTGGGTTTTTTGGGTGCGGGGCGTCCGACATGATTCGGGCGCCCCGCGTTCTCTTTTTATGCGCACGCCGTAGGCGCCGCCTGCAAGTGTATAATTCCGCTCGTATGTAATTTGGACGCTTGTGCGTCTCGCCAATAACAAGAAAGGTCGCTATGCCTACTATCTCTACCGCCGACTTCAAGAACGGCCTCGGTCTCCGCATTAAGGACAAGGTCTACACCATCGTCGAGTTCCAGCACGTCAAGCCGGGCAAGGGCGGTGCTTTCGTGCGCTACAAGACCCGCGACATCAAGAGCGGCCGCGTTGTCGAGAACACCTGCAACGCCGGCACCAAGTTCGAGAGCGTCATGCTCACCACCCGTGAGTTCCAGTACCTCTACAACGATGGCGCCGACTACATCTTCATGGACAATGAGTCTTACGAGCAGGTTCCCGTTCCCGAGGATATGGTGGGCGAGAACGCCAAGTGGCTGCGCGAGAACGACACCTGCCAGTTGCTCTTCGCCGACGACGAGCTCATGGGCGTGACCCCGCCGATGTTCATCGAGACCACCATCGTCCAGACCGACCCGGGCTTCAAGGGCGATACCGTCCAGGGTTCCACCAAGCCGGCCACCATCGACACCGGCGCTGTCATCCAGGTCCCCATGTACCTCAACGA
This sequence comes from uncultured Collinsella sp., assembly GCA_900542335.1. Lineage (GTDB taxonomy): Bacteria > Actinomycetota > Coriobacteriia > Coriobacteriales > Coriobacteriaceae > Collinsella. The sequence continues at coordinate 6,311 of UQNG01000003.1, read as the reverse complement.
GGGTGAGGTCATTAAGGTTGACACCCGCGACGGCAAGTTCGTCTCCCGCGTCTAGCAACCAACTCTTCTAGGAGGACTCATGCCCCAGGAAATCAAGATTGACGGCATCGGCATTTCGCCCGATGTTCTGACCGCCATCGTCTCGCGCGCCGTCACGGATGTCGAGGGCATCGCCTCCGTGGGCGTCAAGGACCTTGCCACCAACCTTGTCTCCATGATGCTTTCGTCCAAGGCCCCGGCTTCCGAGCCGGCGGTCGAGGCCGAGGTCATTGGCGACAAACTCGCGCTTACCGTGCGCGTCGTGGTGTTCTTTGGCTATCCGTTCAAGAAACTCGCCGAGGCCGTTCGCGCCGCCGTGGTCGCCGCCATCGACGCCCAGGTGGGCGTCGAGGTCGAGCGCGTTGACGTTTGCATCGACGGCCTCGTTTTCCCCAAGGAGTAACCTTTGAGCCTTAAGGTTTATCGCGGGCGTACGCTTGCCCGCAGTCAGGCGCTTCAGCTGCTGTTTCAGGCCGAGGCCACGGACAGCCCGCTCGAGCACGTCCTCGAGGGCGATTTCCTGATCTCGAAGGGTCCCCTCGACCCCTACGCGCTGGAGCTGTGCCGCGGTGCCTACGAGCACATCGACCGTATCGACTGCGCCCTTCGCTCCGTCGCCAAGAACTGGGATCTTATGCGTATGCCCGGTGCCGACCGCAATCTGCTGCGCATCGCCGTCTATGAGATGCGCTTCCTCACCGACGAGGAGGTCTCGGACGCCATCGTGATCAACGAGGCAGTCGAGCTTGCCAAGGCCTATGGCACCGACCAGTCCGCGTCGTTTGTCAACGGCGTGCTGGGCAAGATCGCTCGTAGCGAGGAGCTGCCGGGCGAGGACCTGTATCAGGAGCTGCTGGCCGAGGACCGTGCCCGCGAGGAGGCCCAGGCTGCCGAGGCTGCCGCCAAGGTTGCCGCCGCTCAGGCTGCGGCCGGCGTTCTCGATGAGGGCGCCGAGGTCGCCGAGACCGGTACCGTCGAGGAGTAGCCATGCCAGAGGGTTCCGTCCGCAACTTCGACGAGATTTCGGACCGCTTGGACCAGATTATCGCTACCGTTCGCTCCAAGGATACGTCCTTGGAGCGTTCGCTCGATCTGTTTGACGAGGCGATTGAGCTTGGCTCTCGCGCAGTCGATATGGTCGACAAGTTTGAGCTGACGCCGCGTGAGGCCGATAAGCTCGAGCAAGAATACGATGAGGATGCGGCAAACGAATCACAGGATGGCCAGGCTGCATCTCCGGATACGAATGGTTGATGGCATTCATGAAACGCGTGCGTCTCGATGACGAACTGATTTCACAGGGCATCTGCGCCGATCGCGCGGATGCCCTTCGCACTCTTATGGCCGGCTTGGTCTCGAGTGGTGGCGAGCGTTTGACCTCGCCGGGTCTTAAGGTGAAGCCCGGCCTGCCGTTGCACGTGAAGGGTCGTATTCCCTATGTGGGGCGCGGCGGGCTCAAGCTCGAGGGCGCGCTCGATGCGTTTGGGATTGATCCGACGGACCTTGCTTGCCTCGATGTGGGCTGCTCCACGGGCGGCTTTACCGATTGCCTGCTCAAGCGCGGCGCCGCCACGGTCGTTTCGGTCGATGTGGGTCGCGCCCAGTTTGATTGGTCGCTGCGCCAAGACGAGCGCGTGATGCTCCATGAGCGCACCAACGTGACGCTGCTGCCCGAGCTCGGCTACGGCGGCGCTATCGACCTGGCCGTGTGCGATGTGTCGTTTACGAGTATCGCGAATGTCATCGACGCCGTGCTGGCGTGCCTGAAGCCTTCGGGTTCGTTTTGCACGCTGGTAAAGCCGCAGTTTGAGGCTCCGGCTGCGCTGGTGGGCGAGGGCGGCATCGTGACCGACCCTGCCGTCCGCCGCGATACGCTCGTGGCGGCGATTGAGCTGTTCGCTGCCAAGGGTCTGTTCCCGCTCGACGTGTGCGTGTCGCCCATCCATGGCGCTAAGGGCAACGTCGAGTTTTTCCTGTACGGCACGAGGTTTGCCCCCGGCGAACGCACCGACGATGAGCTGCAATCCCAGGTATCGGTTTTGAGCGAGAAAGCTGCAACGCTATGAAGGTCTTTCTGGTTCCTAATTTCTACAAGCAAGAAGCGGTCGAGAGCGGCTTGATGCTTGAGCTTTGGCTTTCGCGCCAGGGCTACGAGGTCGCATGGGCTGCCGACCAGCGCTCCAAGATCCAGAGCGCGCCCGATGTTGACGATGCCGACCTGGTCATTACGCTCGGCGGCGACGGTACGCTGCTGCGCGCGGCTCGTATTCTCAACTACCGCGAGATTCCCATTTTGGGTCTTTCCTATGGTCATTTGGGCTTTTTGACGGCCGCGAGCCCCGAGGAGCGCGACATTTTGCAGGTCGTGAGCGATGCCCTGTCCGGCGAGCTCCATGTGAGCCGCCGCGCCACCATCGCCGCCGATATCGTCTCGGTGCGCGAAGACGGCACGAAGGATGTCGTGCGCACGTTTGCCCTCAACGATATGGCGCTTACGCGCGGGCCCCTGTCCGATATGGTCGAGTTCGATATCACGGTGTCCGGCCATCATATCGACCGCCTGCGCGGCGACGGCGTGGTCGTATCGACGGCGACCGGCTCCACCGGCTACGCGCTTTCCGCCGGCGGCCCTATCGTCAGCCCCGATTACACGGGAATGGTATGCGTGCCCATCGCCCCGCATACCATTCAGGCTCGCGCCTTTTTGACCTCGCCGAGCGATGTCGTGGAGATCTTTATGTCCGATGATCGCCCGAGCGTTCCGGCGATCGCCATCGATGGACAGTTTATTACCTGCGATGGCACGGTCGAGAGCGTGGCTGTGCGCCGTGGTCCCGGCGATGTGCTGCTGCTGGATTATGGTCCCGAGAGTTTCTATAACTCGGTGAGCCGCGTGTTCTACGGAGTGCGTCATGATCGATGAGCTGCAGGTTTCCAACATTGCACTCATTCGCGAGGCGACGTTGGTTCCGAGCACGGGCCTTACGGTTTTGACCGGAGAAACCGGCGCCGGTAAGACCGCACTGCTCTCGGCACTCAAGCTCATTTTGGGTGAGCGCGCGGATTCATCGACGGTGCGCGAGGGTGAGGCACTTGCCAGCGTCGAGGCGCGCCTGTTTGATGGCCCGCACGACACGGAGGGCTTCACCGTGCAGCGCAGCCTTTCTGCCGAGGGCCGCAGCCGTGTAAAAATTGACGGCCGCATCGCCAGCGTGCGCGAACTTTCGGAGCGCGTCGGTGTGATGATGGATCTTTGCGGTCAGCACGAGCACCAGCGCCTGCTCGACCCGGCGCACCACGTTGCCATGGTCGATGCCTGGGCAGGGCGCCCGGCACTCGAGGCGCTCGAGCACTACCGTGTTTGCTTTAAGGCATCGCGTGCGGCTGCCAAGGAGGTCCGTCGCGTCGAAGAGGCCTCGCGTGCGCAGGGGAGTCGCGTTGAGGAGGCGCGCTTCGCCCTGGAACGCATCGCCGAGGTCGACCCCAAGCCGGGTGAGTATGAGGAGCTCGAGGAGCTGCTGCCGCGCTCCGAGCATGCTGAGGTGTTGGTGGCCACGGCCAACGATGCCTATGCATCGCTTGCAGCTGAAGGGGGAGCGCTCGATGCCGTGAACAGTGCCGTGGCGGAGCTTTCCCGCACGGCGGCCGTCGATCGCAAGCTGGGTGATATCGCCGATGCGCTTTCGGATGCCTGTATCTCGCTTGAGGATTGTGCCAACGAGCTGCGCATCTATCGCGATGGGGTCGCCTTCGATCCGCGCGAGCTGGCTCGTATGCGCGAGCGCTATTCCGATCTTAAGGCCCTACTGCGTCAGTGGGGACCCACCATGGACGATGTCTTTGCCATGCGCGACCGCTCACAAGAGCTGTTGTCGCTGGTCGATGATGGTGATGAGCGGATCAAGAAGGCTCGCGAGGCGCTCGGGTGTGCCGAACGCGAGCTTTTTGCTGCTGCCAAGGCGCTTAAACGCGTGCGGAATACCGCAGCCCCTCGCTTTTGCCACGAGGTTGGCCGTCAGATGGCGCGCCTGGAGATGGGCGATGCCGAGCTCGTTTGGGAGTCGCGCGATCTTCCGCGTGCCGAATGGACGCTGGCGGGGCCTTCGAGCTATGAGCTTTTATATCGCAGTGGTGCCGGATTGACGCCGCGCCCCCTGCGCCGCATTGCGTCGGGCGGCGAGCTGAGCCGCGTCATGCTGGCGAGCAAGGTCGTTCTCGGTAACGCGGACGGCGTGGATACGCTGGTGTTCGACGAGGTCGATGCAGGTGTCGGCGGCTCTACCGCACGTGCCCTCGCGAGCGTGCTGGCAGATCTCGCCGCTACGCATCAGGTGATTGTCGTAACCCACCTGGCGCAGGTCGCCGTCATGGCCGATAAGCACTACGTGGTAAGTAAAGAGCCCGGCGACGTTCCCCAGACGCATCTGGATGAGGTGGCCGGGGACGCCCGCATCGCAGAGATCGCCCGCATGCTGAGCGGCGATCAATCGGAGGCAAGCCTGGCACACGCCAAGCAGATGCTGGAAGAGGCTCGAGGTTAGAACGAGCCGACAGTGTTGACGGGGACAAAATATCAGCAATTGTTGCACCGCCACTTGCTTGTCTGGCCCGACCGTCAAAAACTATGTCGGTTTACTACGATGAATCGGCGTAGCTCGAGCACAGCTAAAATTGTAAAAAGAAAACCGCAGGTAGAACCCCTGCGGTTTTCTTTTAAAACACGATGTGGTCGCATATTCCGATTTCATCGTAGTAAACCGGCATAGTTTTATCGGAATGGTACATAACGTCCCCTGATAAAACCTACTCCACGACCTTATCCGGCTGGATGAGCTCCTCGTAGTAGCTGATATGCTCGCGGGCGTCTTCAATCTCGGGCAGCAGGAAGTTGTAGATAACCTCGATGATCATCGTGGCACTCATCTTGGAGAACGCAAAGTCGCCCGTGGTGAGCAGTGCCTCGTGGTTCACAGTATTAAAGGTGTAGTCGGCCAGGCGAGCAAGCGGGGACTTGCTGTCGCTGCTGATGACGACAACGGTGGCGCCACAGCCGCGAGCCGCTTTTGCCATGCGATTCAGTCGACGCGACTTGCCGGAGTTCGAGATCAGCACGATGACATCTCCGGGGCGCAGCGTAAGCGCAAAACCAATCGAGGTCTCGCTGATGGTGCTTGCCATACAGCGAAGGCCCAGCTGCGAAAACTTAAACGTCGCGTCGAGCGCGACGGCGTTGGTGTTGCCTACGGCAGCAAACTCGATAGCCCCTGCGTTCTTAAACGCGTGCACGACGGCTGCCAACGTGTCGTGGTCAATGCCATCGATAGTCGCATTAAGCTCGCTTACCTTTGCAGCGAGAATATTCTTGAGGCTCTGCTCCATATTGTCGAGCGAGACCTCGTCGGTGAGGCCTTCATTGCGCTGGCTTTCCAGATCGCGCGCCAGCGAAAACTGAAAACTGCGAAAGCTGCCAAAACCTAGTTTGCGGCAGAAGCGCGAGACGGTTGCCTCGGAGGTTGCAGCGGCGCGCGAAAGCTGAGCGGCTGTCAGACGCGGGGCCTCGGACTGGTGCTCTAGGATATAGTCGACAATGCGCTGCTCGGACTCGCTGTACCCCCTGTGCATACTAATAAGGGAGAGTGCGCTCTTGCTGCTATCGGACATGGGATGGCTCCTGGCTGGCATGAAAATCGGACTTGTTTTGTAATGTCGTAGTATACTGGCATTTTCAATTACAAGATACACCTTGCCGTTTCAATAGTTGATGGTAAACTTTCATCGACCGTTTACGGTAATGAAAGAACCTTTCACCGGAGAAATGAGCTGTATTGCTTCTCATATAAGCGGTGGGTTGGTATCTTTCAGGTGTGGAAAAACGCGCATGGAAGCGCGTGTAGGGGAGCGCCCGCGGGCGCTGTACTCAAGAAGGAGGGACACATGGCTAAGTTTGACATCATCGCAGCCACCGGTTGCCCGACCGGCATCGCGCACACCTTCATGGCGAAGGAGGCGCTGGAGAAGGCAGCTGCCGAGCGCGGTCTGACCATTAAGGTCGAGACCCATGGCCAGGTCGGTGTCGAGAACGAGCTCACCAAGAGCGAGATCGCTGGCGCCAAGGCCGTCGTCGTCGCAGCCGACAAGGATGTCCAGGCGGAGCGTTTCGCCGGTAAGCCCATGGTTTCCGTTGGTGTTTCCAAGGCCCTGTCCGTCGAGGCTGCCGGCAAGCTGATCGACCGCGCTCTCGCCGCCAAGGGCGACGACACGGTTGCGGCTGG
>UQNG01000002.1:0-65157 GCA_900542335.1 uncultured Collinsella sp. | reverse complement strand
CGATCTGGTAGCGCCCGCCGCCCCAAGCCCGCGGAGCCACTCGACTGGCTCGAGGGCGCCGGCATCATATCGGTCAACAACCTGACCGAAGGCATCGAACCTCCCCTCGTCCCCTTCGACGAGGAAGACGGAAGTTTCTTTAAGGTCTATCTTCTCGATACGGGCCTTATGTTCTACAAACTCGGTATCAACCCGCGGCTCTGGCTCGACCTCAAAGAAGATTCCGCCATAGCGCTATCTTCCGACTTCCGAGGCGCCCTAGCGGAAAACTCGGTCATGCAGGCATTTTCGGGCAATAGCTTGCAGACGTATTATTGGGTGCCGCCGTCGTCTTGGAGGACGAATGGCGAGCTCGATTTTCTACTTCAGACCGACCGTATGGAAATTGTGCCCGTCGAGGTAAAGTCCACACGCAATGTGCGCGCAAGAACCCTCGGGGCGTTTATGGACAAAGCCCGGTCGCCATATGCCTACATTTTGTCCGAGAACAATTTTTTCCGCAGCGAAACCGATGACGGGCGCGAACTGCGGCACCTTCCCTTGTACGCAGCGGGCTTTATTGGAGCAAACTGCCTCAAGAGCAGTCTGTAAGTCCTGCGCGACCGCCTAGAAAGGAAACCGCTCATGCAACGCATTCTTTTTATCTGCTATGGAAATATCTGCCGCTCGACGATGGCCGAGTCGGTGTTTACCGAGCTCGTGCACCGCGCCGGGCGCGCGGGCGAGTTTGTCATTGATTCCGCTGCGACCTCGACCGAGGAGATCGGCAACCCACCGCACCACGGTACCGTTGCCAAACTACGCGAGGTCGGGATTCCCGTCGTCGCACATCGCGCACGTCAGGTGCGTCGCGCAGAGTATGGCGACTGGGACCACATTGTCTATATGGACGACGAGAACGCCCGCGGCCTGTACCGTATCTTTGGCAAGGACCCCGATGGCAAGATCTCGCGCTTGCTCGATTGGACCGAGCGCCCCGGCGACGTGGCTGACCCCTGGTACACCGGCAATTTCGATGCCACCTACCGCGATGTGCTCGACGGCTGCACCGCCATGCTCGAGCAGCTGTAGGTTTGCGGGCGCACGAACCGCGCCATCGGCATACATCGAGCGTGGACAATCTCCTACATGAAGAAATGAGCGTGGAAAATCTCCCACTTTGAGCGTTCAAGGGCGCCCCCAAACGGGAGAAAATCCACGCTCATTATCTCGGTGGAAGATTATCCACGCTCGGTTACTCGTCGACGATCTCGGCAAGCCAGACGTTCAGCGTATCGACCTCGGGGCAGCAGAACTTTGCCGTGCCGGGCTCGTTGCCAGGCACGGTTCCGCCAAAGCGCAGGATATCGATATAGGGAAAGCCCACATGGCAGGCCATGGCGCACATCTTGCCGCGGTCTCGATCGAAGTCGAAGACGTCTCCCGGCTTGTGACCATGGTGACAACGGCACGCACCCAGCTGGTCCACGCAGCTCACGCGGATACGCGGACGCTTGCCACGCGGCGCACCGAGCGGCCCGTTCTCGCCCGCAGGCTTGACGCTGCCCTCGCCAGCATTACTCATGGTCAATCACATCCAGGCAGGCCTCGATGGGAAGGCCGGCCGACTTGTCCTCTTGGTCGGCATTGCGCTCGATAAGCTCAGCCACCACACGCATGGCATCGGACGTCGCGCGCTGCAGACTCCAACCTGCCATAACGCGGCCGACGAGCACCGCCGAGAACGTGTCGCCCGTGCCCGGGAAATAGACCGGAATGAGTTCAAAGGGAATCGTAAAGTACTCCCCCGCCACATGGTCGTAACCGATAACCGCGTTCGTGCCATTGACTACGGCGCTCGTAATGACCACCGACTTGGCACCCAGCTCGCGCACGGCGTCCACAAGGGCGCGGGCCTCATCGGGCGTAATTTGCTCGGCGATAGGCGTATCGGTGAGCAGACACGCCTCGGTGTAGTTGGGAACCGCGTAGTCGGCGCACTCGAGCAGGTGCCTCATGAGGCCAATCGTGGACTCGGGCACGCCCGCATAGAGCTTGCCGTTGTCACCCATGATGGGATCGACGAACACCTTGGTGCCCTTTTGCGCACGGCGGTGGCAAAAGTCCGAGATGATGCGCGTCTCTTCCTCGGTCACGATAAAGCCGGTCGAGATGGCGTCGAACTCAAAGCCGAGCTCCTCCCAGATAGCGAGGCTTTGGCGGACATACTCCGTGGTGTCGTGGATGTAGAACTTGGGGTAGTTGAGCGTATCGGAAACGAGAGCCGTCGGCAGGTTGTGGATGCGATAGCCCATGTGCGACAGCACCGGCAGCATGGCGGAAAGCGCAACCTTGCCGTAGCCGCACATATCGTTAATCAGCAGCAGCTGAGTGTTCTTCATGAGTGTCCCCCTTGGTTCGGGCGCGGCGCGGCAGCGCCACAGTGCGACTAAGTGTAGCGCAGGAGGCGTCGTGAGCAGTCACTAGGGTCGCGAAGAGCGCATTGTTGCGGAAAGGTTTCGGAAATGGGAGGCACATCACGACGGTAGCGGCACAGTAGCTGCCACCTATTTACTACCATTCCAAAACTATGCCGGATTACTACGATAAACCGCCAGTCTCCAACCACAACGAATTGCACTCCAACAAAACCGCAGGTAGACAGCTTGTGATTTTCCGAAAAACAATGCCGAGGTCTGAGATTTCGAATTCATCGTAGTAATCCGGCATAGTTTTGGGCAAAGCAACTTCGGAAGGGTGTCACCGCAGCCCAAAATGATCCGTTATCCTCCGTCCCCCACGAATCACTCAAATGCCAACCGAGGCAGCGCTGCAGATTGAGGACGGACAGCGAAAGCGTTCCTAAGCGAGCAAGGTGACGTGAAAGATGAGGGCATAGGCCTTGTGGCTATGCCCGACGATTGAACGCCAGATTGCCGCTTAGGAGCGTTTGCAGCGTCGAGCGGTTACGGCGTTTGGCAAAACGCCGTAACTTAATAAGTTTGGTACCTTGACATTGATTTCTCACGCTCCTAAATTGGTTAGGCACAAAACAATTCCACTACCTAACTAAAGAAAGGAGCAACACTAATTCATGTGCGATGAACCTCTTAACCTTTGTTCGCACGAGCCCGGCGGCGACCCGTCACAGCCGGCGGATGTACCCGAAGCGGTTAGCTCGGAAGACAAGCTTGCCAAGCGCATCCTGAGCGGCCTGGGTTTTTGCGGCCATTACATGCATTTTCATGGCGGAGGCGTGTCCGGCAAGGCGCCCATCATCTGCCTGCTGGCCAAGCAACCCGGCGGCGAGATGTCGCAGCAGGAACTCGGCATGCACTTTGACCTCAAGCCGGGGTCGCTTTCCGAGATCCTGTCCAAGCTCGAGCTCAACGGCCTCATCGAGCGCAGCCGTAACCCCAAGGATCGACGGCAGCTCACCATTCGCCTGACCGAAACCGGCCGGGAAAACGCCCGCATCGACCAGGCAGCCCGCATTCGCTTTAGAGAGCAGGCCTTTAGCGCGCTCACCCACGACGAGCGCGAGGACCTCGCCGAAATGCTCGATAAAATCCGCGTAACCTGGGAGGAACTGGATGATTAAAACCCTCATGGGCAGCATCCGCGACTATATGAAAGTCACCGTTGCCACGCCGTTGCTCGTGCTTGGCGAGGTGCTCTGCGAGATGCTGATTCCATTTATCACCGCCAACCTGATCGACGCCATCAAAGACGGCGCCACCGTAGCCGAGATGCTTCCCACCGCAGGCTTTTTGGTGCTCATCGCGCTAACGTCGCTTGCTTTTGGCGCCGCTGCCGGCATCACCTGCAGCCATGCGAGTTGCGGGTTCGCCAAGAACCTGCGTCACGACCTGTTCTACAAAATCCAGACGTTCAGCTTTGCCAACATCGATGAGTTCTCGAGTTCCTCGCTCGTCACGCGCCTGACCACCGATATCAACAACGTGCAGCAGGCCTTTATGATGATCATCCGTATCGCCGTGCGCGCGCCGCTGGTATTGATCTTCGCCTTTACCATGGCGTTTATCATGGGCGGCAGCGTTGCCATGGTCTACCTGGTCATCATTCCGCTGCTGGGCTTTGGACTGTTCTTTATCATCTTTAAGGTGCGCCCCATCTTCTCGCGCGTGTTCCACAAATACGATGCCCTTAACGAGTCCGTCGAGGAAAACGTCACCGGCATGCGCGTGGTCAAGAGCTACGTGCGCGAAGACTTTGAGAAGGAGAAGTTCGCGACCGCCGCACGCGACGTCCAGATGGACTTCACCCGCGCCGAGAAGCTGCTCGCCTTTAACAACCCCATGATGAACATCTGCGTCAACGGCGCGTTTGTCGTCATCATCTACCTGGGCTCCAAGCTCATCATCACGAGCCAGGGCACGCTGTTCGACGTGGGCCAGCTCTCCTCGATCTTTACCTATGGCTTCGCGATCCTCATGAGCCTGATGCAGCTGTCGATGATCTTTGTCATGGTGACCATGGCCGACGAATCGGCGCACCGCATTACCGAGGTGCTGGCCGCCGAGCCCACGATCGCCGATCCCGCCGAGCCCGTGCTCGAGGTTGCCGACGGTTCCATCGACTTTGACCACGTGAGCTTTAAGTATTCCGCGCATGCAAAGCGCCAGGCGCTCGACGATATCGACCTGCACATTAAGAGCGGCGAAACCATCGGCATCATCGGCGGTACCGGCTCGGCCAAGTCCACGCTCGTTAACCTCATCGCCCGCCTGTACGACGCCACCGAGGGCACCGTGCGCGTGGGCGGCATGGACGTGCGCGACTACGACTTGGACGCCCTGCGCCACCAGGTGGCCATGGTGCTGCAGAAAAACGTACTGTTTAGCGGCACCATTGCCGAAAACCTGCGCTGGGGCGACCCGAACGCCACCGACGAGGAAGTCCGCGAGGCGGCACATCTGGCCTGCGCCGATGAGTTTGTCGATGGCTTCCCCAAGGGCTATGACACCTGGATCGAACAGGGCGGCTCCAATGTTTCCGGCGGTCAGAAGCAGCGCCTGTGCATTGCGCGCGCCCTGCTGCGTCGCCCCAAGATCTTGATCCTGGACGACTCCACCAGCGCCGTCGACACCAAGACCGACGCCAAGATTCGCGCAGGGTTGGCAAGCTATCTGCCCAACACGACCAAGCTCATCATCGCCCAGCGCATCAGCTCCGTGCAGGACGCAGACCGCATCATCGTCATGGAGGGCGGCCGCATCGCGCAGATCGGTAACCACGACGAGCTGCTTAAGACGAGCGAGATCTACCGCGAGACTTTTACCTCGCAAAACAAGATGTCTGCCGAGGGCGAAGGGGCCGTCGAGGCCGACACCGAGGCATCCGTAACGCAAGCTCAGACCCAGGAAGGAGGCGAGGCACATGAGTAAGGCAACGACCGCTGAGCGCGCGCTCAACCGCAAGGGTGGCACCATGTCGCGCCTCATCAAGACGCTCTTTGGCTTCTACCCCGTGCTTTTGCCCCTCGTCGTCGTCGGCGTGGTACTCTGCGCCATCATCAACTCCATCGGCGCGACCTTCCTTCAGAGCGCTCTGCAGATTATTAGCGAATCGTGGCAGTCGGGCGATTGGGAAGCCGCACAGCCCAAGATCGCACAGCTCGTGACCACCCTCGCCTGCATCTACGGCGTCGGCATCCTGTCCTCGCTGTTCTGGAACCGCGCCATGGCCATCGTCACGCAGGGCTCGCTGGAGAAGCTACGCGAGAAGATGTTCAACCGTATGCAGGACCTGCCGATTCGCTACTTCGACACGCACCAGCGCGGCGACATCATGAGCCACTACACCAACGACATCGACACGCTGCGCCAGATGATCAGCCAGTCGCTGCCCAACCTGCTCATGACGACCATCGTCATCGTCACGGTGTTCTTTATCATGCTGTACTACAGCGTGTGGATGTGCCTGGTCATTGTGGCCGGCGTCGCCTTTATGACCTTTATGACCAAGCTGCTCGGCTCCAACTCCGCGCGCTTCTTCATTGCGCAGCAGACCGAGCTCGGCGTGGTCGAGGGCCATATCGAGGAAGTCATGAACGGCCAGAAGGTCGTCAAGGCATTCTGCCACGAGTCTGCCGCCGAGGCCGATTTTGACGAGCGCAACGAAAAGCTCTTCGAGGTCTCGCAGAAGGCCAACATGTACGCCAACATCCTCATGCCCATCCTTATGAACCTGGGCAACCTGCTCTACGTGCTGGTCGCACTGGCCGGCGGCATTTTCCTGGCGCTGGGCGTGCCCAACCTGAGCATCTCGGGCATGGCGCTGTCCATCGCCGTCGTAGTGCCGTTCCTTAACATGACCAAGCAGTTCTGCGGACAGATCGGCCAGATCTCGCAGCAGATCAACGCCGTGGTCATGGGCCTCGCTGGCGCCGACCGTATCTTTGAGCTCATCGACGAGGAGCCCGAGGCTGACGAAGGCTACGTGACGCTCGTCAACGCGCAGGTAAACCCCGAGACCTGGGAGTTCGAGGAGGCCGACCACCACACCGGCATGTGGGCATGGAAACATCCGCACCGCGCAACCGGCGAGATCGAGTACGTACCGCTGCGCGGCGACCTAGTCATGGACAACGTCGACTTTGGCTACACGCCCGACCACGAGGTGCTGCACGGCGTGTCCGTGTTTGCCAAGCCGGGTCAGAAGGTCGCGTTTGTCGGCGCCACCGGTGCCGGTAAGACGACCATCACCAACCTCATCAACCGCTTCTATGACATCGCCGACGGCAAGATCCGCTACGACGGCATCAACGTCAACAAGATCCGCAAGGCCGATCTGCGCCGCTCGCTGGGCGTCGTGCTGCAGGACGTGAACCTGTTCACCGGCACCGTGATGGATAACATCCGCTACGGCAACCTGGACGCCACCGACGAGGAGTGCATCGCGGCGGCCAAGCTCGCCGGTGCGGACGACTTTATCACCCGCCTGCCCGACGGCTACGACACCATGCTCACCGGCAACGGCGCGCAGCTGTCGCAGGGTCAGCGCCAGCTGATCTCGATCGCACGCGCCGCCGTCGCCGATCCGCCGGCAATGATTCTGGACGAGGCCACGTCGAGCATTGATACCCGCACCGAGGCCATCGTGCAGGCGGGCATGGATAAGCTCATGGAGGGCCGTACGACGTTTGTCATCGCGCACCGCCTGTCCACCGTGCGCAACTCCGACGCGATCATCTGCCTGGACCACGGCCGCATCATTGAGCGCGGCAACCACGATGAGCTGATCGCCAAGCGCGGGTATTACTACCAGCTCTATACCGGAGCGTTTGAGCTGGAGTAGTTCGGCTCGCCGAGATGGCCGATTTGCCGCTCATTCGTCGGGCATGGCCCTAAGGTCAATGCCCTCCTCTTTCGGGGCAAATCGACTCATCTCAACGACCCAAACACAATGCACTGCAACGAATAAAGCCTCCGCAGCCACACGAGCTGCGGAGGCTTTTCTATACCCTCTGTTACAAGCTTACCGTTCCTCACGTTGCGACCCGGCTGCCTCGGCTGTCTTTACGCGGTTCTTGTCGATGTACATGTTTTTGTCGGCCTGGGAAAAGAGCTCGCGCATCGTAGGCGGTTCATCAAAATCACTGGAAAGCGCGTAGCCCACCGCATAGCTGATAGGCATGTCGGGGTGGGCCCCGGAATACTCGTTCACGTTCGCACGAACCCGAGCGAGACAGGACTCCACGGCAGCCCGATCGGCATCCCACAGCACCGCGATAAACTCATCGCCGCCGTCGCGACCCACAAAGCAGGTCTCGGACGCCACACGCCCCAGCTGCCGGGCAAAAGAGCGGATGTATTCGTCGCCCTTCTCGTGACCAAAGCTGTTATTGACCGTATGCAGATTGTTAAGGTCGAAGACGCACACCGCAACAGGCGCCTCCGCGGAGACGGGCTGCTCCTGCCCCAAGATCTCCTCGCACTTGTTCTTGTTGGGCAGTCCCGTGGCTTCGTCGAGATAGACTTTGCTCTGCAGTTCGCGATTGAGCGCGGCAGTTCGCACCGCGCGAACAAGTTCGACCGCAAAGGTCGCCACCAAGCCCACGATGTCGATGATCACCAAGCCCTCGAGATAGTTGAGCGCCGACGCCTTCTCCTGAGAGTAGTCCTCTGCGAGTCGCGTAGCATCGTCGCAAATGCCAAAGAACTCCTCGCTCATGGAAATGATGTCGGTGTTCTCGTAGCCGACTTCGCGCACGCGGATGATCTCGGCGCAAAGCTCATCAAAATAATTTGCAAGCTCGGTCATCTTTGCCTGATACTCATCGTCGTCGAGACGGACGAGGTTGAGGTCGTCACTTCCGTAACGCAAACCGTTGATGTATGAATCCACGGCTTTGAGCAGGTCATCTTGAGGCTGGCCCGCGCCCTCGAGCTTAACGATGCGCTGCGTGGTACCGCGCACCAGACCGGCGTAGTTGACCACGCGCGCCGTGCCCTGGATATCGGAGACGAGCAGCATAACATTGATGAAGAAGAAGATGAGAACTGCCGTGAGCACCATCATGAGCAGGCGCACCGCCTGGCTGGCCTTCTTGGCGACAGAAGTATTCACAAGTTCACTCCCCCAAATGGCAAAAGAGTAGGTGGCACATAGCGTCTCGTAAATCACGTGGGGTCAACTCTACCAGATGATTTTTCTAGGACGGGGATTAAAGAATCATCGACACGATAGCTATTTGAGAAGCTGTGCCATGGCGTTGACGAATTTTTGGACTTGAAGGGTTGGCTCGAGCGGGTAGTGCAGAAAGACCGGCACCTCGCGGCCGCACAGGAACGGCACGCCCACAAAAGCCGGATGCACCCCCGACCACGCTCCGCAGGTGAGCACCGCGTCGCCCTTTTCCTCCGCCTCGTTAAAGAGCGCAAAGTCGAAGCTATCCACGTCGATCACGTCCACGCCACCGTCGGCCAACAGGTCGATGCGCAGGCTGTCCATGGCATCGTTGCCGTGACGGAGTACGCGCAGACGCATACCCTCCAAGTCGGTGACCGTAATGCGTGTCTTGCGCGCCAGCGAGCTCGTGCGCGGCAGGTCGATATAAAACGACACGTTGACGATGCGGAGCTTTTGGCAGGCGTCGCCCCAGCGTGGGGTCGAAAAACTCGACTGCACCACATCGACCTCGCGGCCCAAGCTGCGCATGACGGATTCGCGCTCGTCATAGAGGTCGCTTACCGGCACGATCTCAAATCGCAGCGACGGTTCCAGATCGTGGATGCCCGACCACATCGACAGCGTTTGGCGCCCCGGGCACATCATCGACACGCCCAGGCGCACGGCACCGCCATCTCCCGCCGCACGTCGGGCACGGCGCAGCGCGTCCTCGGACTGCCGCATGATCGAGCGCGCGTCGTCCACCAGCAGAGCGCCTGCCGGCGTCACCTTGACGCCCGAGTGCGATCGTTCGAACAGCGTGATGCCGAACTCGGCCTCGAAACCCGACACCTGCTTGACGAGCGCCGGAGTCGACACGCGCAATTTTGCCGCCGCACGCGAGAAGCTTCCCAGCTCCGCGGCGGCCGATATGGCCTCAAGTCGTCGATCGTACACGTCAATCTCCCGTTTTCGCGCCTGTGGCCACATGATGCCACAGGGGGTTGCTTTCGCAGGTCACGCGCTCAATTGAGAACAAACCTCAATGCACAGTGTAAACCTACGGTTAACGCCATTCTAACAAATATGCAATTCACCTGCGCAAATGCAAAGCATACGATAACCAGCGAAAACCACGTGGGTCGATTAATGGGAACGACCCACCGGGAGGCACAAGAAGGGAAGTTCCTATGAGCAATTGGCTTAAGCTCGAGGGCGATGTCTGCGCCGTGACCGGCGCACTCGGCGGTATGGGCGTCGAGATTTGCCGCGAGTTCGCCCGCAACGGCGCCAACGTCGTCCTGCTCGATCTGGACGAGGAAAAGGTCAAGGCCGCAGCCGCCGACCTCGCCGCCGAGTTTGGCATCCACGCCGAGGGCTACAAGATGAACGCCACCGACGAGGCCGAGGTTCAGGCCGCCGTCGACGCCACCATCGCCGACTTCGGCCGCGTCGACGTCCTCGTCAACACCGCCGGCATCCTGCGCTTTGCCGCTATGGAGGACCTGCCGCTCTCCGACTGGGAGCAGGTGCTCAACGTCAACCTCACCGGTTACTTCATCACCTCACAGCGCTTTGGTCGCGAGATGATCAAGGCCGGCCAGGGCCGCCTGGTGCACATCTCGACCGTTGCCAGCCACTCCCCCGAGACGTTCTCGGGCGTGTACAGCTCCACCAAGGCGGGCGTCAACATGATGTCCAAGATGCTCGCCGCCGAGTGGGGCCCCTACGGCGTCCGCTCCAACTGCGTCGAGCCCTGCTTCGTTAAGACCCCCATGTCGGCCAACTTCTACGCCGACCCCGAGGTCGAAAAGAGCCGCAGCCGCCTGATCGCCACGCGTCGCATCGGCGAGGTCAGCGATATCGCCAACGCCGTCATGTTCCTGGCGTCCAAGCGCTCGGACTTTACCACCGGCGACGCCATCAAGGTCGATGGCGGCTTCTCCAATATGATGGGCGACCTCACCGCCAAGCCCGGCGGCCGTCGCGCCTATGCCGACAACTACCTCAAGAACAAAGGTGTCGAGCTTTGGTCCGATGAGTCCGGCGTCGCCAAGCCGACTGACCAGTAAACCAACCTAACAGGGAGGCCCGCGGATGCGCCCGCTCCTCCCCCGTATCGATTAGAAAGAGTCCAATGGCTTCCACCAACTCCAATAAGGGTCGCGCCGTCGTGCTTTCCGCCGCGTGCGTCACCATGTTCTTCATCAGCTCCATTGCGCTGTATTCCGTCGTGAGCAAGAACCTGCTCGCCGTCTACCCCGAGTGGTCCAGCGCCCTTACCTGGGCTTTCCCGGTCTTTCAGACCATCATGGCCGTGACGGGCATCTTCGCCGGCCGCATCTCCGATAAGATCGGCCCGCGCAACGTCGTGATCGCCGCCGCCGTGTGCTACGGCCTGGGCTGGTTCATGTCCGGCACCGTCACCGAGCCGTGGCAGTTCTACCTGTGGTTCTCACTCGTCGCCGCCGTCGGCAACGGTCTGGGCTATAACCCGGCGCTCACCACCGGCCAAAAGTGGTTCATCGACAAGAAGGGTCTCGCCTCCGGCATCACCCTGGCCGCTTCGACCGCCGGTCCCGCCGTGCTGTCCCCGGTGCTCGCCTCGCTGCTCATCCCGAGCCTGGGCATCTTTGGCGCCCTTAAGGCGCTCGGCGTCATCTTCTTTGTGATGATCGCCGCCTCCGCCCTGTTCCTGAAGGCCCCCGAGGCCGGTTGGCTGCCCGAAGGCTTCGAGGCCCCTAAGGGCGGCGCACATGCCGGCACCTTCGGCGACCTCACCCCGGGCGAGATGGTCAAGACCCCGCGCTTCTGGGTCCTTATCATCACCTTCGCCTTTGCCGCCACCGCGGGCACACTGCTCGTGGGCAAGGTTGCCTCCATCGCCGCCGTCCAGCTCTTCGCCGATCCCACGAGCGCCGCGGCCGTCGCCCTCGGCGGTGTGGTGGTCTCCGTCAACACCTGCGCCAACTTGGTCGGCCGTCTGTCCTTTGGCCAAATCATCGACAAGCTCGGCGCCTACAAGTCGCTGCTCATCAGCCTTGTCGTCACCATCGTCGCACTCGTCATCATGTCGATGAGCTTTACACAGAGCATGTTCTTCGTGGCGCTCGCCCTGCTCGGCTTTAGCTTTGGCGCCCTGCTTGTCATCTACCCGCCGCTCACCGGTGGCGCCTTTGGCACCAGCAACATCGGCGTCAACTACGGCATCATGTTTTTGGGCTACGCCGCTTCCACCTGGATCAGCCAGCCCATCACCGCCGTGCTGTATCACGCCGAGGCCGGCAGTGCCGCCTACCAGCAGTCTTTCTACGGCGCCATTGTGATCGCCGCCATCGCCGTCGTGCTCACCGTCTACATGATGGTCTCCGACAGCAAGAAGAAGTCCGCCTAGTTTTACCGATGCGGCAAAGGGACAGCCCCTTTGCCGCATTCCACCGCCACCAGTATTAAGGAGTCGAAATGTCTGAGCTCAACCCCGTCCGCATTGCCGTTATCGGCGCCGGCGCCATGGGCCGCAACCACATCCGCTTTGTCACCGAGGAGCCCGAGGCCGAGCTCGTCGCCATCGCCGACGCCTTTGAGGGCGCCCGCGCCACGGCCGAGGCCGCCGGCGTGCCGTTTTACACCGATCCCGCCCAGATGATGGACGAGGTCAAGCCCGAGGCCGTCATTATCGCCACCCCCAACGACCTGCACTTGGGCGTTGCCCGCGAGGCTGTGAAGCGCAACATCGTGCCGCTGGTCGAAAAGCCGATCTCCAACGACCTCGAGGATGCCCAGGCCTTCGCCGCCGAGGCCGAGACCGCCGGCGTGCCTGTGCTCGTGGGTCAGCACCGTCGCCACAACCCCTTCGTCAACAAGGCCAAAGAGATCATCGAGTCCGGCGAGCTGGGCAAGCTCACCGTGTCGAGCTTCCACTACATGATCTATAAGAACGACGAGTACTTCGATGTCGAGTGGCGCCGCAAGAAGGGCGCCGGACCGATCCTGGTCAACCTGGTGCACGACGTCGACCTGCTCCGCTACCTGCTGGGCGAGCCCGTTGCCGTCCAGGGTATGCAGTCCAGCGCCGCCCGCGGTTTTGAGACCGAGGACTCCGCCGTGGTCAACGTCCGTTTTGCCGATGGCGCGCTCGCGAGCATGACCATCTCCGACGCCACCGCCAGCCCCTGGAACTGGGAGGCCACCGCTCGCGAGGATCCGCAGTACCGCCCCTTCGACGCCGACGCCTACTTTATTGGCGGCACCAAGGGTGCCCTTTCGCTGCCCCGCCTGCACCAGTTCTCCTACGACGGCGCCTCCAACTGGCACAAGCCGCTGCAGATGGAGATTCCGGCCGTCGACCCGGCACTGCCGCACAAGATGCAGCTCAAGCACTTTGTGAAGGTCGTTCGCCGCGAGGTCAAGCCCGTCGTGACCCCCGCCGATAACGTCAAGACGCTCACGCTTCTCAACGCCATCAAGGAGGCCGCCGAGACCGGCCAGCTCGTCGAGCTGTAATGCCTTAAGAGCGGGCCGCGGCAAACTCCCCGCCGAGCGCCTTGGTCCGCCACCAATGAGCCCCTCTTCTTTGCCCCGCGAGCAGCCTCCTGCCCGCGGGGCTTTTTTGACTCCTCTGGCGATGATTTCTGGAGCGGGGGGCTATTTTGCGCCTCAGCTTGGCTCGTGCGCCACGAAATGGGCCTATCTACTACGTTTAACCGACCACTCTCAACCATACCGAATTTCGCGAAATAAAAACCGCAGGTAAACGGCTTGCCGATTTTCGGAAAACCCAGGTATAGTCAGTCCCTACGGGTAAAACGTAGTAGAAAGGCCGTTTTCGTGGCGCGGCCTCAAAACGGTCTTTTGGGACGGGTGGTATCCTTGGTAGCCCTGTGCTGCAAACGCACCTTAAACGCAAGGAGTCCCATGGATCTTATCGCCCAGCTCGCCCACGAGCTCAACCTTAAGGCTGACAACATCGAGGCGGCCGTCAAGCTCATCGACGAGGGCAACACCATCCCCTTTATCTCGCGCTACCGCAAGGAAGCCACGGGCGGCATGGACGACGTCGCCCTGCGCGCACTCGACGAGCGCCTGTCCTACCTGCGCAATCTTGAACAGCGCAAAGAGGACGTCATTCTGCTCATCGACGCCCAGGGCAAACTCACGCCCGAGCTCGAGCAGCAGATTCGCGAGGCCACGCAGCTCCAGCGTGTCGAGGACCTCTACAAGCCCTACCGCAAAAAGCGCATGACCCGCGCGCAGAAGGCCCGCGAGGCAGGCCTGGAGCCGCTTGCCAACATGATCATCATGCAGGCTTCCGCCAAGGGCAGCGCACTCGACGCCGCCGCGGCATACGTCAACGAGGAAGCCGGCTTCGACACGCCCGAGAAGGCGCTCGCCGGCGCCGCCGACATCGTGGCCGAGACGATGGCCGAAGACCCTGAGAACGTCGCCGACCTGCGCGCCTTTACGCAAAACACCGCCGATATCGTCGTCGAGGCTACCGACCCCGCCGAAAAGACCCCCTATGAGCCGTACTACAGCTATGATGAGCCACTGCGCCGTATACCCAACCACCGCGTGCTGGCTATCGACCGCGGTGAACGCGAGGGCAAGCTCCGCGTGCGCGTAAACGTCGACGGCGCTGCCGCCACGGCACGCCTCGGCAGCCGTTGGCCCCGCCGTCAGGGCGTGTTTGCTCCCATCTTCGATGCCGCCATCGCCGACGGCTACAAGCGCCTCATGGCCCCCTCGCTGGAGCGCGAGGCCCGCGCCAAACTCACCGTTCGCGCCCAGACCGAGGCCATCAACGTCTTTGCCAAGAATCTCGAGGGTCTGCTCTCGGCACGCCCCGTGCGAGGCGCCCGCGTGCTCGCGCTCGACCCGGGCTACCGCACCGGCTGCAAGGTCGCCGTCATGGACGAGACCGGCAAGCTGCTCGACCACGGCGTGGTCTACCCCACCAAACCGCGCCACGACGTCGCCGGCACTAAGCGCGAGCTCGCCCGCCTCGTCAAGAAGGACGACGTCAACACCATCGTCATCGGCAACGGCACCGCCAGCCGTGAGACCGAGGAAGTCGTCTCGGAGTTCATCGCCGAGCAGGCGCCTGGGCTGCGATACACCATCGTCAACGAGGCCGGCGCGTCGGTGTACTCCGCCTCCGAGCTCGCCAGCCAGGAATACCCCGACCTGGACGTCACCGTGCGTGGCGCCATGAGCCTGGGCCGTCGCCTGCAAGACCCGCTGGCAGAGCTCGTCAAGATTCCGCCCCAGTCCATCGGCGTTGGCCAGTACCAGCACGACCTTGACCAGGCCGAACTCTCGCGCACCCTGGGCCACGTGGTGGAGGACGTCGTCAACCGCGTGGGCGTCGACGTCAACACCGCGAGCGCGAGCCTGCTGGGCTACGTGTCGGGCATCACGCCGAGCGTGGCCAAAAACATCGTGGCCTACCGCGAGGAAAACGGCGCCTTTACCGATCGCCGCCAGCTTAAGAAGGTCCCCAAGCTGGGACCCAAGACATATCTCAACGCCGCGGGCTTCCTGCGCATCAGCGGTGGCAAGAACCCGCTCGACGCGACAAGCGTCCACCCCGAGAGCTACGAGGTGGCCACGTCCGTCCTGGAACGCGCAGGCGTTAAAGCCAGCGAGCTCAGCCGCGGCGGCGTGCCCGACATTGAGCGCCGTCTGGGCAGCATCTCGGCGCTGGCAAGCGACCTGGACTGCGGCACCCTGACGCTCATCGACATTGTCAACGAGCTCAAGAAGCCCGGTCGCGACCCGCGCGACGACGCGCCCGAGGTGGTCTTTAGCCGCTCGGCACTTTCCATCGACGACCTGGAGCCCGGCATGGAGCTCAAGGGCACGGTGCGCAACGTCGTCGACTTTGGTGCCTTCGTCGACGTGGGCGTGCACCAGGACGGCCTCGTGCACATCTCCAAACTGGCCAACCGCTTCGTCAAGCACCCGAGTGATGTCGTGCGCGTCGGCGACACGGTAAAGGTGTGGGTCGAGAAGGTCGATCGCGACCGCAAAAAGATCTCGCTCACCATGGTGCAGGGCAAATAGCCGCCAAAGCGGACGTCCCCCTCTTCACGGCGTGCAAAATCGCGAGTTTTCAGCATCTCCCGATAGCCCCGCAGCGCCTCAAAGGGCCATAAAAGCAAAAACGGCCCCCGTTTTGGCGGTTCTAGAGCCAAAACGGGGGCCGTTCCGTGCTTCAACCAGCTGGTAAAAGTCTTTACCATGCTGAAAACTCGCGATTTTGCACGTCACTGCAGGGGGTACCCTTGCTTACGGCAGAATATGGAAGCCGAGCGAGGCGATATCCTTGGCAAAGCCGCGCACGGTATCGAGCGAGACCTCGTACGGGTCGCGGCCGATGTTCTTGCGCTTGGCCAGGATGCTGTTGGGCACCGTGATGATCTGGCAACCGCAGGCCTCGGCCTGGTAAATGTTGATGAGCTCGCGCGTGGACGCCCACAGGACCTCGCAATTGGGCTTGGCGGCGGCCTTCTTGACCGACTCCGTCATAAATGGAATGGGGTCGACGCCGGTGTCGGCAATGCGGCCGGCAAAGAGCGAGATGATGGACGGCGTCTCAGCGTCAACGGCCTCGACCATCTCGTCGACCTGCTTAGGCGTAAAGATGGTAGTGACGTTGACCTTGATGCCGTCGGCCGAAAGCTTGCGGACCAGCTCGGCGGTGGACTCGCCCTTGGTGGTCACGCACGGGATCTTGACGTAGACGTTCTCGGCCCAGGTAGCGATCTCGCGAGCCTCAACCTCCATGGTCTCGACGTCGTCGGCAAAGACCTCAAACGAGACGGAAACGTCGGTGATGTGGGCCAGGACCTCCTTGGCAAACGCGCGGTAATCCGTCACGCCGCCCTTCTTCATAAGGGACGGGTTGGTCGTGAAACCCTGAACGTTGCCGTTCTCGTACATGTCGAGCATGCCCTCGAGGTTTGCACCGTCAGCGAACACCTTGATTGCCATCTGCCTGATTCCTTTCGCTTGCACATGGGCGTTGCACTGCTAAACACTTTACCTACGTTTATCAAGGCGTGAGCTGCGGGTTTTTATCTTCTCGGCGAACGGTATAAACACCTCAGTGTTTGGATTGATAAATCGATTGAGCATGCAAAAGCAAAGAGTCGCAGTTTGAGCAAACGTCAGAACGCGGGATTCATTAGATGAGGCCGAAATGCTGCATCGCCGTGACGGTGCCGTCGTGTTCGACATCGTCGGTCACGTAGTCGGCGACCGCCTTGACCTCGGGCATGGCGTTGCCCATGGCGACAGCCGTCTCGACCGCAGCGAGCATGCCCAGGTCGTTGCCCGAATCGCCAAAGCCAAAAGTGCGCGCATTTCCCTCGCGGCCCAGATACGCCAGTGCTCGCGCCACGCCCACGCCCTTGTCAATGCCCTTGGGGCTCAGCTCGCGGTTCTGACCACCGGTGTTGCACAGCTCAAACTCGCGATCGATAAAGCCGTCATCGCCGGCTACGCGAGCCAAACTGGGCACACTGAGGCATACCTTGCCCACGCGCAGACTGCCGTCGACGCGCATCTCCTCGGCGCTGTGCACCACAGAAGTGCCGATCAGAGACGACTGCTCAACGCCCACAGGCTCCAGCGCAAAGGTCGCAGCATTGGACTCGAAAAAAACCTCGATGCCGGCATCCACAACGCGACGCGCGAGCTCCGCGATAACGTCTTCGTCAAAGCAGTCCTCGTGTACCACACGGCCCTCGACCTCGAGCGTGGCACCCGCCATGGCAACGATGCCCGCGGGGTCAAGCGCACGCAGGCTATCGGCGATAAGCCACAGGGGGCGGCCCGTGCAGATAAATGCCTTGTGCCCCGCATCACGCAGTGCATGAAACGCCTCAACCACCGTCTGCGAGGGGCGAACCGCCGAAAAGTCCTTATCGGTCATATCGTCGGGATCGAACGACGTCAGCGTGCCGTCCACGTCAAAAAAGAGCACGGCGGATTCGGGGCACGCATCAATCATATGGGTTCCTTTCGAGGATAAGGGCAAACGGAGCATCCATCATATAATGGAGCGACGCAACCAGAGAGGTCACCCATGGAATTTTACGCAAGCTGCCCCGAGGGCTTTGAGTCCGCACTCGCCGATGAGCTTAAACGCCTCGGGCTTTCGCATGTTCGCCGGCTGAAGGGCCGCGCCACGTTTGAGGGCGAGCTCGAAGAAGGCTACCGCGCCTGTCTGTGGTCGCGCCTGGCGAGCCGCGTGTTCGTGGTACTCGGGCGCTTTGAGGCGCAGGATGCCGATGAACTGTACGATAGCGTTTACGACATCGCCTGGGAGAGCATCGTCCGCCCCGGCGCCACCATCGCCATTACCGCCCGCGGCGTGACCGAGCAGCTGCGCAACACGCGCTTCTCGGCCCTGCGCGCCAAGGACGCATTGTGCGACCGCCTGGCCGAGACCACGGGCCGTCGCGCCGACGTCGATGCCGCCGACCCCGATGTTCACCTACTGCTTTCGCTGCGCCAGCGCCGCGCGAGCATAAGCCTAGACCTTTCGGGCGACCCGCTGTTCAAGCGCCTGCCGCCCGCGGCGACCCGTGCCGGCGAGGGCACACACGTGCTGCGCCCCGACTACGCTGCCCTAGTGCTGGCGCAGGTCGGCTGGACCGCACTGTGCGAGCGCGAGCTGACGGCCGACGATTACGAGAACGAAGCCCTGCCCACGCTGGTCGACGCCTCGTGCGCCGGTGGCGGTCTGCTGTTGGAGGCCGTGAACATTCTGACCGACCGCGCCCCGGGCGCTGCACGCGAGCGCTGGGGTTTTGAGGGCTGGCAGCTGCACGACGCCGCTCTGTGGGAGCAGTTGCTTGCCGAGGCACGCGAGCGCGAGGCGGCAGCACGTGAGCGCCAGGCACGCATCGTGGCCGTAGACATCGACCCCGCCGCCCGCAAGACCGCTGAGCGCATGGTCAAGTGTGCCGGCTACAAGCGCTTTGTCGATTTTTGCGCCGCCAAGTCCGTCACCGTGCTGGACCATGTGGGCGCTGTCGCCGGTGCCGCCGTGGTCGCGGATACGACCGAGACCCCGCTTTCGCTCATGCACGACGCCGTGACGCGCACCGGCGAGCTGCGCCGCGCGCCCGAGCTTGCCGCGGCGCCGGTCGCCGCGCTCACCCGCGATGGATTGTTGGCCCGCGCGCTCCACGCCGAGCCCGAGCGCTCGATCGCCGTCATGCCCAACAACGAGGAGGCGACCGTCGAAGTCTGGCCTTCGCTCGACCACGCCGCCGCAGCGTTTGAGGCTGCGACTAGTGCGGATGCCGAGGCCGAGGTCACGGATGCCGACGAAGTCAACGACAACGCCGCCGGCACCCCCATGCCCGAGCCTGCCGCCATGCTCGACCTGGGCGACGGCAAGCCGCTGCCCGTGCTCATCCCGGAGTCCGAGCAGTTCGCCAACCGCCTGCGCAAGAATGCCCGTCTGCGCCGCAAGTGGGCCAAGCGCGAGGGCGTGAGCTGCTACCGCGTCTACGATGCCGACCTGCCCGATTACTCCGCCGCCATCGACCTGTACGAGGGTTGCCCGCAGACGCCGGGCCGCTGGCTCGTCATCGCCGAATACGCCGCGCCCAAGACCATCGATCCCACGCTGGCCCAGGCCCGCATGCTCGACATCTTGACCATCGCGCCGCGCATCCTAGATGTTCCCGCCGAGCATGTGCACGCCAAGGCCCGCATGCGTTCGCGCGGCGGCTCGCAGTACGGCAAGCAGGGCGCCGGCAAGGGCGGATCGGGCGAGCGCGCCGACAGCACGCGCCGTCGCCTGCCGCTCATCGAAGAGGGCGGACTCACCTTTGCCGTCAACTTTGACGACTATTTGGATGTGGGCATCTTCCTGGACCACCGCGTCACCCGCAACCTGGTGCGCGAGCACGCCAAACAGGCGCGCCGCTTCCTCAACCTGTTTGCCTACACCGGCACCGCCACCTGCTATGCGGCAGACGGCGGCGTCGAGGAGACCGTGACGGTCGACCTTTCCAACACCTACCTGGACTGGGCCGAGCGCAACATGCGCCAGAACGGCTTTGTTGGCCCGCAGCATCACTTTGTGCGCGATGACGTGCTCGCCTGGATTCGCGACCAGCGCCAGATGCGCAACCGCTGGGACCTGATTTTTGTCGACCCGCCCACGTTTTCGAACTCGTCCAAGATGGGCCGCCGCACCTGGGATGTCCAGCGCGACCATGTTGAGCTTTTGGCCGGCGTATCTCGCCTGCTCGCACAGGGCGGACATGCCATCTTTAGCTGCAACCTGCGCGGCTTTCGCCCCGAAACGCGCAAGCTCGCACGCGCGGGCGTCGTGCTGGAGGACATTACGGCGCAGACCATCCCCGAGGATTTCGCACGCAACCAGAAGGTGCATCATTGCTATATCGTGCGCCGACTGCCCATCGAGGACGCCATGGCCGAGGTCGGTTTTAGCGCCGAGGAGATTGCCGAGCGAACCGAGGAGCTGCGCAACCCCGAGGCGCGCAAGCCTCGTGCAGCAGCGCCCGCGCACGCGCAGGCCGGCGACCGAGGACCGCGCGGCGACGGCAAGCCCTCCTCCGCCGGCAAGCCCAAAAAGAAGAAGTTCTACGCCAGCAAGCCCAAGGGCAAATAGACAAAGTTGCGGTGGAATAGTTCCTAAAAAGCCTGGTAAAGGCCCAAACAGGAACTATTTCACCGCAACTCATAGTGGGATGCTGGTTGGCGATCTAGCCTTGGGTGACTAGGCGGTAGCCAATGCCTACGTGGGTTTGGATATAGCGCGGATGCGCGGGGTCGGATTCGATCTTCTTGCGCAGCGTGCCCATAAAGACACGCAGGCTCGCCAGGTCACTCTTGGTTGCCGTGCCCCAAATCTCGTGCAGGATAGACTGGTGCGTCAGCACCTTGTCGGCGTTATGCGCCAGCAGGCATAGCAGTTTGTACTCGATCGGCGTCAGATGCAGCTCCTCGCCATCCATCGTGGCGATGCCGGCATCAAAATCGATATGCAGCTCACCGGTATCGAACGAGCCCTCGGAGGCAACGCCGCCCGTTTGCGCATACGAAAGGCGCCTGAGTGTCGTACGAATGCGCGCGAGCAGCTCCTCGACCGAAAACGGCTTGGTCAGGTAGTCGTCGGCACCGGCATCGAGCGCGCGAATCTTGTCCGCATCCTCGCTGCGCGCCGAGACCACGATGATCGGCATGCCCGACCATGCGCGCACCGACTCCACCACCTTGACGCCGTCCATATCGGGCAGGCCCAGATCGAGCAGCACAATGCTCGGTGCCTGCGATGAGGCGGCGGCGATGGCGGCATGGGCGGTCTCCACGGCCATATGGCGCAAGCCGTGCGCCTCGAGCGCGGCAACAATAAGATTGCGAACGGCGGGGTCGTCCTCAACGACCAAGATGAGCGGTTTTACGGCAGAGTTCGGCACAGCGCTACTCCTTATCAAACGAAACATCGGCGACGGGAAGCTCAATCGTAAAGACCGAGCCGTGCGGGTCCGCCGCGGCAACCTCTATGCTACCGCCATGCGCCAGCGCAATGGAGCGACAGAGCGAAAGACCCAGGCCCACGCTGCGATGGCTGTCGGCAAGACCGTGGTTGGCGGTGTAGAACGACTCAAAGATTCGCTCGCGGTCCTCGGGCGCAATGCCCGGGCCGTCATCGGCCACCGAGCACACTACGCGTCCACCGTCGACGCCAATCGAGATCACGATGTGCGAGCCTGCGG
The DNA here is from genome assembly GCA_900542335.1 of uncultured Collinsella sp. Taxonomy (GTDB): domain Bacteria; phylum Actinomycetota; class Coriobacteriia; order Coriobacteriales; family Coriobacteriaceae; genus Collinsella. The sequence continues at coordinate 43,780 of UQNG01000002.1, read as the reverse complement.
GCGTATAGGTGATGGCGTTGTTCACCAGATTGACCACCAGCTGCACCATCAGGCGCGCGTCGACGTTGACGAGCGCCGGCTCGTCGCACGCCACCACCTTAAGGTCGTGCTCGCGCACGGCCGGACTTACGTGGCGCAGCGCCTCCTCGACGATATCGTCCATAAGCTCGAGCGTAGTCGACAGATGCATGCCGCCGCCCTCGAGCTTGGTGATGGCGAGCAGGTTCTCGACAGTGGCGTTGAGCCACAGCGCATCCGAGCGAATGGATAGAAGCAGCCCGCGGCGCGTCTGGGCATCGAGCACCGCGGTGCCGGTCGAGCCCTGGTCGAGCAGCACGTCGGCATTGCCCGAAATACTGGTGAGCGGCGTGCGCAAATCGTGCGAGATGGAGCGCAGCAGGTTGGCGCGCAGCTGCTCGTTTTTGGCGAGCACCGCCGCCTCCTCGCGGGCCTCCATGGCGCGGGCGCGATCGAGTGCCAGCTCGCCTTCGCTCACGATGGCATCGGCAAGTGTCCGTTCCTCGTGTGTTAGCACATCGGGCTCGGCAACGATAGCCAGCACGCCCACCACCGAGGCGGGGTCGCCCGAGCGCACGAAGCCGTCGCCCGTGCGAACCGTCAGGTAGATGCCATAGAACGCCGATCCGCCAAACGTGGCGTCAAGCGGCGTTCCCACATAGGCGGACGCCGAGAGCCGCGGCGGCATCTGCGGCGCCAGCTCGTGCACCGGGGCGGCATCGCCCACGGCCGTGTACGTCGCACGCGGCAGCAGGTCATCGCCCTCGGCGTCTGCGCTGTACCACACAACCGGACAGCCCGAAAGACGCGCCAGCTGCGTGGCCATGGCGTGAACGATCTGATGCTGATCGGCGCACCGCTGCAGCATGCGGTTGGTCTCGAGCACCATATGCGTGCGGCGGTCGCTGGCGGCAGCCTGTGCCAAGGCGCGGCGCAGGGCCAACGCAATCGAGCTCGACACGAGCGAAACCACGAACATGATGAAGAACATGCCGGGATAGCCGCGGTCGATAAGCGACAGCGAGTAGCGCGGGTCGACAAACAAGAAGTTGTAGAGCGCCACGGCGGCAGCCGAGCTCAGCAAGCAATACAGGCGACTCCAGGTAAAGAATGCGCACAGCTGAACGGCGAACACATAGACGATCATGATGCTCGGCGCGAGACCCGGATGGTCGAGCAGCGCGCCCACAATCGTCGCCGCGACCAGCAGCCCCACCGATACGCAGGCGTCATACAGAGGAGTGCGGCGCGTCAGCGTTGTGCGCCGCCACCAAAAGCTATCGGCAATATCGCCGTCCGTACGGACGTCCATCAGCGCCCCGCCCCTCTCTCAAAAACAAAAACCACCACAAAGGGGACAGGCACCTTTGTGGTGGTTTCCCCTTGTGGTGGTTCCAAGTGTAAAGCCTTTGCAACCTGCGGTCGTTAGACAAACAGCACGTGCGCGAGCAGTGCGCACACGCACGCCGCGACAAGCACCGTCACCACGATCGAAATCACGCGGTCGGCCATGCCCATGTTGGCACGATTCGTAAAGAACCGATCTTCGGCGGCATCGGCGCGTGCCTCACGCACCATCTCGGCAGCAAGATCGCAACCGTCAAGCACCTTTGCATCCATGGTTTCCTCCCAGGACTCAATCCCCGTCAATACAAACCCGCCCGTTCGCAGACAAACCTCGAGCGTCGACTACGGCCGCTCATTGGGGGCCAGGCGCTGCATCTTGTTCACGGCCTTGAACTTGGTGAACAGTGGCACGTACTCAAAGCTCACGTTGGAGTTCTCCAGGCCGTACCAACGCGCAGGCGTGCCGGCGGCGCGACGGATGATGTACTTGAGCGTGATGGCCGTACGCTCGCTGGGCTCCACATCGCTTTCGGGCGCCAGAAGCTTACGGATCAGGACGAACTTGAACGTGCCGATGTTACCCGGATCCTTGTAGACCGAGTAGTCATGCGTCTGCGGCGGCAGCTCGCCGGTGGCAGCCAGGTCCTGAACAACCTGACGCAGGTAGGCATTGACGCGCTGGTTGATCTTGTAGCCCAGGTACAGATGCACACGGAACACGTAGTCGGTGCCGAACGTCTCGACCGAATAGGCAAAGGTATGCGGCTCGTCCATGGTCTCGACATTCACAAACCACCAGGCGCGGGCGCGCTTGGGATGCTTGTCCAAGATCGAATAGACGATATCGCGGTCGATGTAGTCGGTATGGGTGTCCTTGGTCAGGTACACGACGTTGTCGCTCATGCGCTCGTAACGGTCGTCGTCACGCAGGCGCTTGAGCTGCGGCAGGTAGCTGCGCAGCGGCAGCAGCGTAAACTGGCGCTGCTCGACCGCCGTGCCGTTGTACCAGCACACCATAATGCCCATGATGAGTGCAGCCATGAGGATGGTGAAGTAGCCGCCGTGGAAGAACTTGGTGAGCGAGCTCACGAAGAAGAAGCCTTCGAGCAAAAGGAAGAAGGCCGCGAAGATCCACGGAGCAACCTTGAGCTTGCGCTCCTCGTGCAGGTAGAAGAAGAGCAGCAGCGTGGTGCACATCATAGTCAGCGTGATGGCAAGGCCGTAGGCGGCTTCCATATGCGCCGAGTTCTGGAACAGCAGCACCACGATGACGCAGCCGACAAGCATGACGTTGTTGACCATGGGGATGTAGAGCTGGCCCTTGGTCTCGGCAGGGTAGAAGACCTGCATGTGCGGCATGAGGTCCAGACGGCTGGCCTCGGACACCAGCGAGAATGCGCCGGTGATGAGCGCCTGCGAGGCAATGATGGCCGCGACGGTGGAAAGGCCGACGGCAAACGGGCGCAGGCCCGGGGCGAGCATCTGGTAGAACGGGTTGAGATCGGCAATGCCCATGAGCTCGGGGTTGGCGGCGTTGTTCATAAGCCAAGCGCCCTGGCCCATATAGGAAAGCAGCAGGCAGCACTTAACGAACGGCCAGGTAGCGTAGATGTTGCCGCGGCCGACGTGGCCCATGTCGGAGTAGAGCGCCTCGGCACCGGTGGTGGCGAGGAAGCAGCTGCCCAGAATCATGATGCCCGCGTGGTTGTTGGGGCTCAGCAAAAAGGCGATGCCGCGAACCGGGTTGAGACACAGCAGCACGGCGGGGTGCTGGAAGACAAAGAACAGACCCGTGCCGCCCAGGAACAGGAACCACAGCGTCATGATGGGGCCAAAGGCGTGACCGATCTTGGCCGTACCGATGCGCTGTACCAAGAAGAGCACGATGATGATGGCGAGCGTAATGGCGACGACGCGACCCTGGTCATCGCCCAGCACGGCATGGACCGCCGGGATGGTGCGCAGGCCCTCGATGGCCGTGGTAACGGTAACGGCAGGTGTCAGGATGCCGTCGGCGAGCAGCGCGGCGCCACCCAGCATGGCGGGGATGATAAGCCACTTGCCGCAGCGCTTGACCAGACTGTACAGGGCAAAGATGCCGCCCTCACCATGGTTATCGGCGCGCAGCGAGATGAGCACATACTTGATGGTGGTCAGCAGCGTGACCGTCCACACGACAAGGGAGAGCGCGCCGAGCACGAACTCCTCCGTGACGCTTCCGATGCCGCCGTTGCCGGCGACGAGCGCCTTGGTTACATACATAGGGCTGGTGCCGATATCGCCGTACACCACGCCCAGCGTGACGAGCATCGCCGAGATGCTCACAGGAATCGCAGCGTGCGAGGCTGCCTCCTTGGCCTTTTGTTCCATAAGCCGGTTTCCTCCCAACTTTAATGTTCGAAGGGATTATAGGTAATCGACCTGCGCTTGCACGGCACCGTTTTCCCAGCTAGATAAACATTTATACGGCCTTTAGGCCACCGCGGCGATATGGAATGTGGCAAAGGGACTGTCCCTTTGCCACATTCGTCATTTTCCGAGCCAATTTTTGAACCACCATTCCATGGAGCGGCTCATCTCGGCCATAAAGGGACTCGTGTGTTTGCGGGTGTAGATATCCACCACGCGCTCGCCCACCTCGCGGGCATGCGGACGAAACATCGCGTCCATCTCGGCCACCTGCGCGTCCATAGTCGCAGCGTCCGCGCGGCGGTAGCGCTCTTCGTGCACCAGGTTCACCACGGGATGCGCAATCGCCGGACGCTCCTTGCGGGGTGTGCCGATGATGAGCATCGACAGCGGCATGGTATAGGGCGGCAGACCGAGCAGCTCGGCAACTTCCTCGGCATTCTCGACGACATCGCCGATATAGCAGCTCCCCAGCCCCAGGGCCTCGGCGGCAACCACGGCGTTTTGGGCGGCGATCACGGCGTCCTGGGCCGCGATGGCAAAGTCGCCCAGACCCGGTGCACGACGGGGCGACTTGCCCGTGCGCTCGACAAACTCGGGCTCAAAGCAGCCCACGTGCTCAAACAGATCGATCCACTTGGCATAATCGACCACAAATATTAGTGCCCAGGGCGCCTTGGCGATCATGGGCTGGTGGTCGCACAGGTCGGCCAGGCGATCGAGCGTGGCCTGCTCGCGAATACTCACGATGGAATACATCATCATGGCGCCCGCCGACGGCGCGCGACTCGCCGCATGCAGAATCGCCGCACGCTGCTCGTCGGTCACCGCCACGGGACGGTCGTCGTCATCACGCGCGAAGGCACGCGTGGAGGAACGGTGCTCCAACGTGTCCAGCACCGCGTTGCCCGTCGTCTCGACCGGATAACCGTTCGCATCCACGCCCGCAGCTCCGCCGCCGCCCATGTCCGCCTTGCAAACCTGCTCGCCCATAGCTCTATCCTCGCCAATTCTTTAAGAAGCCTTTACGTTTCCGTGTAATTCCCGTCCATTATCGCGCAGGCCGCCGCTACATTGCGCCACACCGCCGCACATGCGCGTTAATATGGCTGGTTGTTGTGCGCAGCCCGCAAATGCAGCGCATATTTAGGTAACAATCGGGTAAACCCCCGCTTTCGTAGGTTTTAGTTTGTGAGGAGTCTCAGCATGTTCGCTGCCGCCATCTCGCTCGTCGGTCTTGCGGCGACTGTCTACCTTGTCTCGCGCGAAGCCAAGGCCATTCGCGCTCAGTCGGGCACCGTTGCCAAGGGCGCCTTCGCCTGGAGCGTCGCCTTTGGCCTGTTCCAGCTCTTTTTGACCGTCTGGGGCGCTATTGGCCTCGTCGCGCAAAACGAGCCGCTCGCCTTTGTGATGCTCATCCTGACCAACGCTATCCTCACCGGCTGCGCTTGGGCCAGCATCGCCCGCGACCGCATCGCCCCGCGCGTCTTTGCGTTCGCCGGGCCCGACGCCCCCGCCCCCACCGGCAAGCTCGCCCGCCTGCGCGGAGCCTTTGTGGGTAAACCGCTCGTCGCCGCCGTCCTGTGCCTGCTGCTCGCCGGCGTCTTTGCGCTGCTGGGCATGGAGGTCTCGTCCAACCACGACTTTACCTGGGTCTACCCCCTGTGCATCCTGCTCGAGTGGGCCATCATCACCACGCTCATGGTCGGCCTGTTCTTCCTGTTCCAGCGCCACGGCGCAGCTCCCGCGGTCCTGGCCTTTGCCCTCTTTGTCCTGGGCATTGCCGAGTTCTTCGTCATCACGTTTAAATCCATGCCCATCCAGCCGGGCGACCTTTCGGCCATCTCCACCGCCGCCGCGGTCGCCGGCACCGGCTACACCTTCTCGATCTCACTGTTCTGCGTGCTGTCCACGGGCTTTACCGCCATCGCCATGCTGCTGTGCGAGTACGCCGGCCTGGTGGCACCGCACCGTCAGAAGGGCGCCGCCAACGCCAAGCGCATGCTGCTCACCAACCTGCTCGTCGCCGTGCTGTGCCTGGGCGGTGTGACCGCACACGTCACGCTCATCGACTACTACAACACCCTCGGCATCACCGTCTACACCTGGCGCCCGCTCGAGAGCTACTGGCGCGAGGGCTATCTGCCCGCCTTTATTAGTGCGGCACAGTCCATCAAGCCGCCCAAACCCGCCGACTACTCTGTCGACGATGCCAAGGCCACGCTCAAAAAGTACGCCAAGGCCTACGACAAGTCCGACGCTGCCAAGAGTGACGAGCGCACCGCCGCAAAGGAGCAGTTCGATAGCGAGAAGCCCACGGTCATCGCCATCATGAACGAGACCTTCTCGGATCTTTCGATCTACCAGAACATGCGCGCCGGCTACGAAGGCCCGCAGTACTTTAAGAACCTGTCCAACTGCCTCAGCCGCGGCAAACTCTACGTGAGCGCCTACGGCGGCGGCACCGCCAATACCGAGTTTGAGTTTATGACCGGCAACTCCATGGCCAACCTGGGCTCGGGCGTGTACCCCTACACCATCTACAACATGGAAACGACCGGGAACCTGGCAGAGCAGTTCAAGTCGCTCGGATATTCCACCACGGCCATGCACCCCAACCACGCAACCAACTGGAACCGCGAGAACGTGTACAAGGACTTTGGCTTTGACCGGTTCCTGTCTATCAACGACTTCCAGGGAGCCGACACCCTGCGCGGTATGGTGACCGACCAGGCTACCTACGACAAGATTCTTGAGCTGCTCGACCAGAACGCCGATCCGCAGTTTATCTTCGACGTGACCATGCAGAACCACTCGGGTTACGATACGGGTCTGCTGCCGGTCGACAAGCAGATGCATCTCAACATCGACACGACCGACCTGGACACCAAGACCATCGAGGACGGCACGCTGTCCGATGTCGACGAGTACGTCTCGTGCATTGAGCAGTCCGACCAGGCGCTGCATTACTTCCTCAACGCCCTGAGCAAGCTCGACCGCAAGGTAGTCGTGGTGTTCTGGGGCGACCACCAGCCGTTCTTCCCGTCCAAGTTCAACGATAAGTGGTTTACCGGCGAGGACGACGCCACGCATCAGGAGCGTCTGTGGCAGACCGACTACATCATCTGGGCCAACTACGACGTTGCCGGTTGCGACCAGACGAGTGCGGTCGACGACCTGTCCACCAACTACCTGTCCACCCAGCTGATGCAGCTGATCGGCGCGCCTCTCTCCGACTACCAGAAAGCGCACATGACGCTGCGCGAGTCGCTGCCCGCCATCAACTCCGTGGGCTACGAGGACGCCAGCCTGCGCTGGGCACTCTCCTCCAACGTCACCGGCGACGACGCCGCCGCAGCAGCCGCCACCAAGGCGCGCGAGGATTACGCCAAGATGCAGTACTACGAGATGTTCCGCGACGGCAAGAACGTGTATACCGAGCACTTCCAGACCGAGGCCAACGAGACCGACCCCAACCTGGCGCCGGGCACGACCAAGATCAAGTAGCGACTAGCTGCTGAGCCACAACTGAAACGTCTGTCCAGGCGGAGGCATATAAGGTTCCCTGCTCGGACAGTCCTGCGCAAGACGGAGGCCACATTAAGTGGCCTCCTTTGCGTGCGGAACTCGCGATGAACCTTATATGCCTCCGCCTGGACAGACGCCCTGATGTTGGGGCGTGGCTTGTCTTGGGTGTATCGCCGAACATATATAAGTTGAAGGCCACGTTATGTGGCCTTCTTTGTTTGCGGAAAGTGTGTCCCGGAATTCTTGTCTGGAATGGGATGCAGTTTCCGCTTGGGACCCGATTGAGAAAGTGTGTCCCACTATTCAGCTGGATTCCGGGATGTATTTTCCGGTTGAGGCTCGTTGGGAAAGTGCGTCCCACTTTGGGGGCTGATTCTGGGACGTGGTTTCCGGTTGGCTCTCATTGGGAAAGTTCATCCCATTTCTCGGCCTAATTGTGGGATGCAGTTTCCGCTTGCGGAGTCTCCACTCAACAGAAAACCCGGGTGGCCTGTTTTTTGGCTACCCGGGTTTTTGGGTTGTCGATATGTTCGACTGGCTACTAGTGGGTCTTGCGGCGCTTGATCAGCATGATGAGGGCTATCGCTACGAGCGTTGCTCCCGCTGCTGCTGCGGTGGCGACTAGGGCGAATGTTTGGTCGCCGGTGTTTGCGAGGTTCTTCGCTGTTGTCGTAGTCTTGACCTTGGTGTCGGTCTTAGCTCCGTTGTCGGACTTGGGCTTGTCCGGGTTCGTCGGGGTCTCAGGAGTCTCGGGGTCCTTTGAGCCTTCGGAATCGGTTGGGCCGGCGGTGTTTACCAGCGTATGGTCCAGGAACTTCTTGGCGCCCGCACTTGCCTGTGAGAACAGGCGGCGCGTGCGGATCGGGGTGGCGTTCACCGTTGTGGGCGCCGTCTCCTCGGCCTCGATATTCACGAGCGTCGTGCCGGTGTCGAGGCCCACGTCGTTGTATCCCACGTGGCAGTAGTACTGCGCGCCGTCATCCTCCGCCGTCAGGTCAATCTCGAGCGTTGAGGCCGTTCCGGCTGGGAGGCTGCCATCGGCAGCCACGCGCTGGAACTCGGCCTCGCCGCGAACCTTGCGGTACCAGATATACGACGGCGCCAGCTCCGTTTCACTGCCGCCGGCATTGCGCTGCGTCACATGCCCGATCGCCGAAAGCGTCAACTTGTCTCCCTCCGCGCACTCGACCGAAGAGTCATACTCGAGGGCCGACCTCTCCGCTGTATCCGCCGCAGGTCCGCTCACGGTCATCGTCATGCCAACGGGCATGGTCTTGACCGTGATGATTGCCGAGCGAATACCCGTTTCGGTCGTGGATCCATTTTCAACAGCTGCGATGGCGAATCGATACTCCGTATTGGGCTGCAGCCCATCCCACTTGAGCGAGGTCTTCGTGTTGTCGGCAATCTTCCAGCTATTGACGACCGCATCCGCCGCATTGCTCTGCAGCATGCCCACGCCGTAGCTAAAGCCACTCTTGTTTGCGAGTACATCGTCCCAGCTAAACGTAACGCTGGTCGAATCGACGGCGTTTGCCGTAAAGCCCGTCACGGCCGGCGCGTCGGGCATCTCGACGTCCTTAACGTCATAGCCCACGATCCAGAACTGGTCGGTGTCCTTGGTGCCGAGCTTGTCGCCCGAGTCTGCCTCGAACTTGTCGACATCCACCGCGTTGACGCCCAGACGCCACACAAAACCGTACTTGCCCTGCGCGGCCTCGGGCAGGTTGTCGACGGTACCGCCGTATTCGGTCGATTCACTCGAGGAGTTACCCGTAGTAAAGCCGGCGTTGGCACCAAAGCACAGGCCGCCAAACAACTCGTGCTTTGCGAGCTTCGCGCCCATGACAACGCTGCCGTTCAGCGTCAAGCCGAGCTCGAGCTCCTGCTCCTTGCCCTCCTCGACTTCGATGGTCTGCTCAATGCTCGCCCCCGGCTGCGCGGCGGCGCCGTTAAACCCATCGTGCGTGTAGGCGCGCGTTACGCCAGGCTTGCCCAGGCCAAAGGAATCCCCAACGGGAGTCTCGCCGTTGAGCGTCGTTTGATAGGTTCCGGGTTCTCCCGACCGGTTAGTCAAAAAGTAGCTGAGCGGCGTCATATTGTGCTGTTTGGCAATGCGGTCATAGGCCTCGACATTAACGACCGAGGTCTGCGCGCCGAGCGACACGGGCGCCGCCATCACGCCCTTGCCACCAGTTTCCTCATTTTCGATCTCATACTCGTAATAGACCATCGGAATCGTGTAGAGCACGGCCTTGTCACCCTCGCCGGCATGCGACTCATAGCTTACGCTTGCGCTGACCGTGCGCTCGCTCCGGTAGTCATAGCATCCCTCGGCGGCAAAATCGACTGAAGCATTCATCGCGACCAGGGGCGGACCGGTCTGCACCTCGACGGCAACGCCCAACTCGGCGCCAATGGTATAGCCCTGGGATGTCCCCGTGCCCTTTTCCTCTCCGTATGACGTGCCGCCCAACACCAGATAGCCGTATGCCTGCTCCAGATCCTCAACATAGGGCGCATCCTGCAGCACGGCAAGCACGCGCGGGTTGGTATAGACCTTGTAGCGGTCCTTGTACGTGATCTTGACGCTGTCGTTGTCGACGTCGGGCAGCGCGAGCGAGATAAATGTGCCGTAGGTAGTGCCGCGACGGTTGCTCTCGCTAATCACCTGCTCCTCGCCGCGGCGCACCTTTCCGTTCTCGTCGAGCGAAAAATGCGAGGCGGTCATCCAATAGTAGTCATCGTTCTTGCGCAGGTCCTCGTCGCGGTGCTTGCCCACCACGGCGATAAAGCTCTCGTTATAGCGGTCCGAACCCGAGACGCTGCCCGCCTTGACGTCGCTGATCCACACCTGCTCTATACCCTTGTGGTCATGCTTGTTGCTGCTGTTGTATTGCTGACCGCTCATGCTCATGGTTCCGACCATGGACCCCAAGCCCTGAGCCCCGCTCTGTGCCGTGTTGCAGGCAAAGTCGCGGAACACATCGCCGCCCACGAGCACCTCGTCGACCGCCAGCTGCTCGGACAGGCCGTCAAGGTTGGCAGTGGCAAGGGCAATAGGCGCCAAGGTGCACGGATAGCGCTTATCCTGAGCGCTATCCTTCCATGCGCTGTTGGGCACATGCATCAGCCCATAGGAGGCGAGGAGCCCGTCTCTGTATTCCTTGCAATCGGAAAGCTTGAACTCGCCAGACTCCGAGTCAAAATACGCGTAGCGGTACAGCGCGCCGTACAGCCCCTTGCTGCCGTCAGAAGCGCCGTAATCAAAAGCGCTGCGTTGCCAGTCATAGCCCGCAAGAATAAGGCCCGTGACGGTTTCACCCGTCTTCTTTCCTTCTTCATCGTAGGCGGCAAACGTGCCGAACGTCGCATTCGCAGCGACCATGGTCTTGCCGTTCGCGGAGAGGGAGATTGCGCCCGCGTCGCCCAGACCATCGACATGGACGAGCGCACCCTTGGATGCATCCCACGAAAACAGCTCGCAATGCGTCGACTTATCAATATTCTTCTTGCCGTAGGGTGCCGAGACCACGATGGCGAGGTCATCGCAAAAATCGCGATCGAGGTCGCCGGCCGCTAGCGAAACGACAGGAGCTGACTGAAGCTGCGTCCAGGAGTCGTTCCCGCCCTTGTTGTGCGTGGTGTAGTCCGCGGCGTTACCGGCATCGATCTTGACGACGCTTTGCTTCCAGTTGCCGCCCTCCAAGTCATACATGTCGACTACAGCCTTGCGCACGCCGTTCTCGTCGACATAGCAGCCCGCGTAGACAAAAAGCTCGTCGACGCCGTCGCCATCGACATCGCCCGCCTCGACATCAAAGACGGCGTCGTGCTCTTGCAGGTAACCGGCATCCAGGTACTTAAAACGGCCTTCGTACATCATATTAGTGTTGACCGTCACCGGCAGGTGTGTGTCGAGAGTGCGCGTGCGCCCGTTGCTAAACGAGTAGAGGACCAGCTCAACCTTTCCGGCGTATGACTTGCCGTCCATCGTCGTGGAGGAACTGTCGCCGTAGGCACGGAGCTCGGCAACGCGGCTCTTTTTGCCCGTGCTGGCGTCGCTGCAGAACTCAACACTCGTGGCGTGAATGCCCGAGAAACCGTTGTTGTCGTTGGCGAGTACTGTTGAGGACTCATTGTTGCTTAGGTACGACCAGGTGCCGCCACCGTAGTCGCTATGCTTGTAGAGATCGCTGTTCGTATCGAAGTTGTTGACGTTTTGCCAGAACTTTGCGGCGCCCCACACACTTCCATAGCCATCGGTGAGTTTGCTGCTGCCGCCAATGTCACCGCGCTCGACGTTCTCGAGCTTGCCGCGCAGAGTGTAGCGATTGCCATGGCTACCGTTAGCTGCCATATAGACCTCGCTGCGCGTGGCAAACGTCGTGGGGGCATCAGTGGAATAGGGGCCAACGGTATCGGCCGGAATGTCCTCGCTCGTGCCCAGACCCAGGGCTTGATAATCCTGCTCGGTCATATCGGTGATTGCGGGCGCGTCTGCCGCCTGGGCAACCTGGGGCGTGGCCGTGAAGCAGGCGACGCTCGTGGCAATCAACGCAGCAAGCGCCGCCGTCCCAACAAGCGGGATTTTCGACAGCCTACGGATACGGGGGTGTGGAACGTACATGAGGGACCTCGCTTTATTCGAGTGGAGTGGACTCATTTTTGCAAATGATACATCCGATGCCCGATATCACGTGTCTCATTTTCGCCAACGGCGTGTCTCATTTTTGAGAATCCGAGATGCTGCGGAAATCTTATCCCAGCTCAAAGGCCATTTCTGGGATGTATTTTCCGTCGAGTGCCTCATCGGGAAACTGCATCCCATTTCAAGCGTCGATTCTGGGACGCATTTTCCCCTTAGACCCTCAACCGGAAACCGCATCCCACTTTGAGCGCAAATTCCGGGATGCATTTTCCGCTTGAGCCTCATTGGGAAACGGCGTCCCACTTTGAGGGCTGATTGTGGGATGCATTTTCCGGTTTTGCTCTCATTGGGAAAATGCATCCCGTTTCTTGACCGAATAATGGGACGCAATTTCCCGTTGGAGCGCCTTTGGGAAAGTGTGTCCCACTTCGACCGCCCAGAGTGGGATGCACTTTCCGCAAAGCACCTCAACGGGAAACTACGTCCCATTCCAAAGGCAAATTCCGGGACGCTTTTTTCGAAAGCCGCAGTCCCCCTGCCCATCCGGAAAGCCCGTCCCACTTTGGACGCATCCGGGCACGGAACCATCGACCTATCAGGCCTCCCATCAATAAAGAGGCGTCCTCCCGGACGGCAGGGCACGAAGTTCATCGCGAGTTCCGCACGCAAAGAAGGCCACTTAATGTGGCCTTCGTCTTGCGCAGGACTGTAGAGCAGGGAACTTCGTGCCCCGACGCCCGGGAGGACGTTTCATTTAGAAAGATGGACCTAGCGCTTATTCCTTTGAGACAAGAACAGCGCGACCATAAAAGCGATAATCGCTAGCGTTAGCAGCGTCAAAAGCAGAGCGAGCGAGTTGTCGCCCGTCGCAGCCAGGCCAAACAGGCCGGGCTTTTTGGGGCCAGCGGGCTGCGCAGGAATTGTTTCGCCATCGTCCTCGGCAGTGATTTCCCAGCGAATGGTCTTGTTTGCGTCGGCAAGCTCGTTGCCCACCGACGTCGGGACACTCAGCTGCAGATTGAGCACCGTGCTGCCATCGCTCGTGAACGTGGCGACCTGCGTGGGATAGGCGAACACGCTGCCCGGCGTTCCCGTCTGGAGCCAACCGTCAGACGCATCGCCAGCCGACGCCGTTAAGGTAATGGGCGACAGCAGGTGTGCCGTCTCGTGATTGACAACGGCCCGCACAAACACGCGTACCTGGGACTTTACGCCCGTGGCACGAACCTCGATCTGCTGCTCGCGCGCATCGCCGGGCATTAGATCTTTAAAGGCGGGAAACAGATCGGGCTCCCCCGAGGAGCCCGTCGCCCCCGTTACCGTCAGCTGGCGCGCATTTCCGTCATAGGCAATCGCGGGACTATCGGCAAACGCGCGGGCGGGAACGGCGAGCGCGACCACGCAGAGAATGGCCGCGACCACGGAGCGCGCAACGCCTTTGCGAATCGGGAACGCCATACTCACGCACCTCCGTGCGGCGGCACCAGCACGCCATCTTTGACCGTACAGTTCCATGCCTCGGTGACCGCATCGTCGGGCGTGGACTGAATCGCCTGGGTCGAAATGTCGACAACTAGGTTTTTACCATCTGCCTTCTTCTCGGACACGCTCTTGATGAGCACGCCCGTCTTGTCGAGCGGCTTAACAGAAGACGTCCAGTAGTAGAACCCGTCGCTCGCAAGAACCCAAGACGAAGGGCTGTTAGTGGCGTCGGCATCGCCTTTATCGCCCCACTCAATGGTGTAGTCGGTGCCGGCAGCCGGCTCATCCCACAGGCGCGCGCCATCCTTATCCTGCCAGTAGATATCCACCGCGACACGCAGGTATGCCGGAGCCGTGCCCATGTTTTTAACCGAGACATCCCTCTTCACGTTGTCCTCGAGCGTCTCGTCCACCGAGGGCCTCACCGAGCCAAAACCAAACTCGTTGACCAGCACGCCCGTAACCGAAAGCCACGCAAAGGTGCCGGCAGCGCCGGCCAAAAGGAGAACGCCGACAAGGAGGGCGACGATCTGCTTGCGCTTAGTCATCCAAGTCCTCCCTCTTCAGCTTCCCGTTTTCCCAAACGTTCTTAGCCCGCGAACCGCCGTCGACCCATTTATCTTTTGTGCGCGTGTTAACGCACGTCACCACCGCATCGCCCGCGCTCGAAGCAGACGAAATCTTCAGCTCGGCAGTTTTACCGGGTGCCTTGCCCGGCGTGCTCAGCTCGCCCTGGTAGCGCCATGCCCAAGCCGTGTCTTCCACGACGGTATAGTCACCCACCGGAGCGGCGAACTGCACGCTGCCGACATACCAGGTCTCACCGTTTTCCTGCTGCGTTTTATCGACTATCACTTCGACCATGCGTGTCTCGGGAGAGGCTCCCTCCGCCGTCTTCGTCACCTTAAAGCGGAACGTCTGCCCCATGGCATTGGCGTCGGTGGTCCTTTTGACGATCGTCAACGCATGAGTCGGGGCAAAATTGAACACGGCATTACCGGCGCCCTGTTCGACTCCGCCCGTCTTCTTGGACTCCAGGCGGTTGGCCAAGTCGAACGAGCCATTGCCCGAGCCCAAGCTATAGAGTGAGACATATTTGTCGTTTACGGGGTCCTCCGTCACGGATCCATCAGGACCATAGCTCGCCTGCTTGACCGTGACAGTCAGCTGCGTTCCCATAAACGGCTCGGCAAAACAGACCTTGAACGGCGCCTTATCGGCATTGTCATTGACTGTATTGTCAGCAGTGGGATCGAGCAGCCACTTAAGCTTCGCGGTCATAGGTACGGGGTACGCGGAATTGGATGTATCGTTGGCGACTACACGATACGTCACCGGATACAGATCCATGTCTCCCTTGACCGGCTCGCCCTTAAACTCATTCCAAGACTTCGCAGCACCATTGGCAGGCACATATCGCCATTCCAGGAAGAGTTCGCGCACGTCACCGTTAGCCGCCGCCCGCTCATCAAGCAGCGCGACGATCTTGGAGTAGGCGTCCGGGTCGTACGCGACGGACTTTTGCTCCATCTCGGGATTGCCGTTGTTGTCATAGACCGGTTTGCCGCTCTCATCCACCTTGGGAACCTCGACGTTATGGACAAAACCAGCGCCTGTCGCGCGATCGTCGCCCGAGTCGACCGTCGCCGTAAAGATGGGCGCGCCGTCAACGCCGTGATAGCACACCTTATACGGCGTAATCTTATACACCGCGGTATACGTTACGTCCTCAAATGGCTCACCGCCCTCGAGAGGGTACTTCTCATCGTCGGTCATCAGGGTGTATTGGCTATCGGATTTATAGTCGCGCGACCAGCCGACAAAGTCGTACTTGGTGCCGTTTTTGCCGACAACCTCGGTTGCAGCTTTTACCTCCAGCGAGATCTGATCGCCAGAGTCGGTGCGCGAAAGCGAGCGCACGGATTCGGGGCTCTCCAATTTGGCATCGATATTCGATTGGACCTTGACCGCGCTGGCACGGTAGACCGGGTACAGCTCCATGGGAGCCTTGACCACAGTGTTTTTGTTCACCATGGAAACGCCGTCCGACCAAACGACATAACCCTTGTCAGGTGCCAGCTTAGTTTCCGTCCAGCCTACGAAGGCATTGTATACACCCGTCGCAGCATCGATGTCGCCAACCTTATACGTTGGCAGCGGCATGCCGCCCTTAAGGCTACCGAGCGTATCACCCTCCTGCGCCAGCTTGCCATCGATATCGGCATCGTTCAGGTGGTACACCACCGCGATGGGCGTGTAATAGGCAACAAACGTGTAAGGCTTGCCCAGCTCCACCGGATAGGAATACGAGTTATTACCGTCAGATTCGAGCTCCTTAACCTCGCCATTCGGAAGTTCGATTTCGACCTTATTTAGCTTGTATAGCTCGCCGCCGGACTTGTATACCGTCGTTTCGATATCAGGAGTCACCGTTGCCGTGGCGGGATCGGTGTCCGCATTGAGATTAGGGGTGATGTCATACCTAGGAACATTCACCTCGGAAGTGCCCTTAAAACCGGCGCGATGCAGATTCGTTGTGTAGTTGACGTCGAACTTTGCGTAGACGGGATAGGCATCCTGACACTGGGTGACCTTGGAGTCATCCGTCGCCAAGTATGGCGCCGCCTTTTCCGGATCGCTCGTCACATAGGGGTCGCCGGCGACATCATAGATATATTTCCAGACGGCAGAATCCTTCTTGACCTCGGCGGTCGAAATCCAGCCCAGGAACTTATAGCCCGGCACGGCCATGTCGACATCGGTCGGGGAAGCTTCGAGGGTCAGGGGGCTCTCATACGATCCCTTCTCACCATCTTCTGGCTTTTCGGCCACTTTAACCGACTTATTAACATGCGGGTAGTAATACGTGAACGTCGGATCCGCCCTGCCCACCTTGGTCTGCAGCAAGTTACTCTCATAGCGCCGCGTGGCAGTCCTCACGACATTATCGCCCTTGTTGTAGAAATTAACGTCCGTGGTAATCATCGCGCGAACGTAGTACTTCTTATCTGTACGCACCGTACTCTCGATGGGATTTTTCACATATGTCCAATATCCACCATCACGCTCAAGCGTCCAGAAATTCAGACGATAGCGATCATTCACCGGTTTGACCGTTACGTTCAGTGAACTCAAAGTCCAAGTATCGCTTAAGGTTGCAGCGCCGGGAAAATCGGTATCGGCATAGAGGTTTTTTAGAGTATCGGCTCCCGTATCGTTTTTAACGTTGTGCGAGTATGCATTAAAGGGACTCACGACAAGGGTATTCGCCGTGAAGCGTGTGTCACACGTTTCGTCATAGTCATCCTTCATGCCGTGGTCAACATGCTCCGGACCCCAGTGGACGACGTTTTCACGCACGAAGGTACTACCGACGTTTTCCTCAAAGGGTGTTTGATACCGATTCCAAACGGAACAAAGTAGCCTGCTTTCCGTAAACGCTTGGTTGGTATAAGCCCGGACGTAATAATCCACGCGGTACTCAAAACGCGCCGTATAGGTATGCTTGACGGTCAAATCGACGTTGGCGGGAAGCTTATAGCTGGGGTCGCGGCTTACGCGCACCTCGAGCGGGGCATCCTCGGTCCCCTTGTTTTCATACCAACCCAAGAAGCGGTAGCCGTCGGGCAGGGTGCCGCCATCGGATAGAGGCTTATTGTTCACATCGCGTACCTGCACGGTATAGGAGCTCGTTCCATTCTCGCCCGGCTGCACGTCCACATGAGTATTGCCCACGTCAACGCGCTGGGTCACATCACCGAGTTCATCCTGCTCATTGCCTTCGAACACCGTCATGATGTTCGAAACGTAGTCGCTGTACACGGGATAGAAATCGGTGGGACCGACCACGGTGATCTCGCTACCCGCAGGATAAAAAGCTCCCTGATTTTTAAGATCTGCCAGCTGAGGAGAGGTAATGGCAGCATAGGCGCCGTTCATGCTCTTATCGTCGTTCGGCTGCGTGGTCCAGCCGATAAACGTCGCGGTTTTCGACAAGCCGCCGCGATCCGCGGGGGCAGCGGGCGTCAAACCGACGCCATAGCGGTACCAGTCCGTGGACTGATCGTGTGCCTTGCCGTCTTTCCAATTGAGCGTCTCGCCTTTAACGTTATAGAACAGCACCTGCGCCTCGTATGAAGCGATAAAGAGGTCATTGCCCTTGAAGCCCTCACTCTTGGCATGATCCTTGCCGTTGTCGGCAGTGTAGCTAGACGTCGTCTCGTGCTTCGTGTTGTCCTGAACGCGCTTGCCATCCTTCACCGCAGCGTCATCGGTCTTGCCGTCAAACCAGCTGTTGTCTTGTCCAATTCGGTTCACACGCACGTCGGGCTCGCGGAACCAGCCCATAAAGCGGTAGCCGCCGTTCGCCTCGCTCAGCCCCTCAGGCCTTGCAGAGGTCTCCTGCTTAAACGTCACCGACGTATCGCCCTGGGCCAAGCCCTGAGCCGTTCCCGCCAGCACGGCGCTCACGGCAAAGGTGTACGGATCCGTGGTCTTCTGATCAATACCGAGTTTGGTCGCCTCGATTGTCGCGGTGCCCGCGCCGGGAAAATCAATCGTCGCCTTAACGCTCTGCCCATGCACGGGGATATTCAGCTTGTAATCCATCGCCCACTCATTGGTGTGCTGGCCACCCAGGGCATCGTCGTTAGCGGTCGAGCGCATGGTACCGGCACAGAAGTCGTAGTCGTGCTCTTCCCATAGCTCACGCGTGATGTAGCGCTCGTCATCCCACGGACCATAGCTGTCGCCCTTGGTGGTACCGTCGCCGCCAAACGAAGGGATCTTCTTTTTGGCAGGATTGCCCTGGCTATTGCCAGAAAGGCTCACGCTCGGCTTAAAGTAGCACTCGGTGACCGTGGCGTCGCCCTTGTTGGCGCGTGCAGCAATACCGCCCAGGTTCACATCGTTTTGAATAATGGGGATCACGGCGATGGGGTTGTACTGACGCGAGCTCAGATCGCCCGCAAAGTGGCTTCGGACAAGCTCATTGCCTTCTTCGGTTAAAATACGGCCCGCCAGTCCGCCTGTCCACGCGCGCGTCACGGAAATGACGCCCACGTACGACGCGGCATAGCTGTAGCACTGCGCCGTCGAGAAGCAGTCGATAATCTTGGCGTTACCCGCCATACAGCCCACAAAACCCGAGGCGTACACGTTGTTGCCGCCCAGGGCGCCAATGGCCACATCGTATTTATTGGTGACGTCGGTCATGCCCTTCTCGGCAATCGAGCCATCCTTTTTGCGCGTAGGCGTCACGCGGCAATACTCGATGGTCGAGTTCTTAACGTAGCCGGCAAACGCCGCCATATACAGGCCCTCGCCACCGATTGCCTGTACGCCCGGAGTGGTGTTGTTAACGGCGCGACCACCACGGACCTCGCAGTTGTAGAGCGTGCAGCCGTCGAGTTCGCCGGCAATCAGGCCCCCCTCAAAGCCCGGATTGGTAATCACGTTGAGCATGTTGTTGGCGCACGTAACGTGCAGGGTGCTCTCCATGACCATAACGTTTTCGAAGCGAGTGTTGACGGCCTTGCCCACGATAATGCCGCCGCGAAAGTCAGCCCAAATGTTGGCATCCTTGACCAGGAAGTTCTTGATGGTAGCGCCATCGGTCTCGGCAAAAAAGCCCGTATCGCGCTCGGGATCCAACATATTGTTGGCGTAGTCCAGACCTTTAACGGTGTGGTTCTGGCCATCGAAAACACCCCTAAAGGGATGCTCCTTATTGCCAAAGGAGAGGTGCTTGACCGTGTTTGAGACGATGGTCTTCATGTCCTCACCATCGAGCTCAATATCGTTATCGAGATAGACGTGCCAATCGCGCGTGTCGCGCTCGCGCGAAAGCGCCACGCACGACAAAAAGTCAGCCTCGTTTTTGATGTGGAATTCGGTTTTACCCTCGGCATGCGCCACCGCCGGCAGCACCATAACGCAGCAAAGGGCAATCGCCGCGACGGCAATCAGCCTGCTGAGCACACCTCGATTTCTGTTCTTGATCTTCATAGGCTAGTTCGCCTCCGGCCAGCCCACGACGTCGAGCACGTCGAGGACGGTATCGTTTGCCTGCTGATTTTTGGCCTGCACGGCCTGGACGTCGATATCAAGTTTGAATGAGCCGCCGCGCGCGGCATCGTTGTAGTCGCCCACAAAGCGCAGCGAGTCCATGAGGCTTTCCGTCATGGCGCCGGGGTCGAGCATGCCGCCACGCCCGGCCAATCCGCGGTAGTAGTACCACCCATCGCCGCCATCGATCCACGGGGACCCCTCGCCCGCGTTCACGTTAAAGGCAACGTTGCCCGAGGCATCCGCGGTCGTGCCGTCGGGTGCCACCGACGTCATGCGCAGACGAGCGCGAACGTACTCAGGCTGCGCGCCGGCGTTCTCCACGCGCACAATGCGGCTGATGTCAGAGCCCCCGGCCTTGGTGTCGGGATAGTCCCCGTGTTCGTCGGCCTCAAACGGAATCTCCTCGCCCTGCTCGTTTAGGGTGTATTCGCAGACTCGTACCTTCACGCTGCCAAACGATAGGACGTTGTTCGCCGGAACCATATCAACGGTAAAAGCCAGCGTGCCGCACAGGCACGCCAGGGCCAACAGCGCCACCGCGGCAAGCGCCAAGGTGCGTTTCTGATTGTCGGAAAGATTGTTGAGCACTGCGTTCGCCAATCGTCGGATGAAGGGGGCGAGATCCCGGCCCGAATATAGGGGTGGGGAGCGGACCGGGATCTCGATGGGGTGGGCGGGATTACTTCAGGCCGTTAGCCCACCTCGTGGCGGCAGCCAGAGCAGACGCCGAAGAGCCCTCAGCGGTTTCATCCGCTGCGTAAATGAAGCAGTTGACATCCATCGTGGCAGGATTGGCGAAATCCTTTTGCTCGGTCTCCTTGGGCGTAGTCACCGTGCTGAACAGCTCACCGGTCCACTTGTCCTCGGTCTTGCTGGCAATAAGCGGAGTGGCATCGGCCTCATTGCCAACATAAACGAAAAGGCCACCGAGATAATGAGTCGGCTCACCCGCAACGGCGGTCGCATTAACGGCCTTCCAGCCAGGGTTAATGGTGAAGTAAGTCGTCTTGGAATCAGCGGTCCCGGCAGGCGCCGTCTCGTTCTTCACGAAAACGTACACATATGCATCCTCGGATCCCTTGCCGATACCGACATTAGGATTCTTGGCAACAGACACGCCAGGGGCGAGCTTAGAGTCCTTAACCCATTTGGTCTCGGTCAGGTTGCCGTTGACCTTAGTGTCATCATCCGGAAGCGGCTGACTCGGCTTGTCAGGATCAGTAGTGGGCTTGTTGATGCCCGCAGTAGTGAAGTTGTTGGTCAGGCTCGACTGCGCCGTCAGCCATGCATACGTTCCCACGCCGGCTGCCAGCACCAGCAGCAGCAAGGCGGCAACGATGCCGTAGCGCTTTTTCTTCTTGTTTTCCATCGTTCTCCTCCTTTCGAGAATCGTCTTCCCCGGCAACGACCCTGACCGCTGCCGACACTTCTCCCTGCCGCTATGAACGCCGCTCCCTCGCATGCGCGCCGGCATGTTTGCCAGCAGGCTCGTCGGGGACCACCCGATCGAGCACTATCGACGCCGCGACCAGCAGCGCCAGAACGGCCACCACAACAAGCAAACCGGGCATCGTCGTGCAATATGCGTTAACGAAGCCCAGGTAAGGGACACAAAAAGAAACGACACCGATCACGCGTGAAAAAGGCGTCTGCTCGGCGTCGTGCATGATGGTTCCATCTGCATTTTTGTTTGCGATTCCCTGCGTGCTAATCGTCTGCGCCACAGGGTCGACCTCGTACACCTGGTGCGTCACCACGGCGCCGTCGGATCGGTAAAAGGTTGCATTGTCACCAACGGCAATATTCGTCGGCTCAACTTGGCGAACAAACACCATGGAGCCAACGGGCAGCTCGGGCTCCATAGAGCCCGAAAGCACTGCATAGGGCGTGTATCCAAATGCACGAGGGACAAAAGAAACGACGGCAAGAGCTATGACGAGCACAATCGCCAAGCTACTAAGAAGTGCAATAAAATATTTGAGTGCACGAGCCGCCAAAGTGATAATTTCATCCCCATCGAGGCTATATTCGATCCCATCAAGGATTAGCCACTTTTCTAAGACGCTTAATAGATGAGTTCGAAAAAGCCAATCTGAAATCTATTTATAACAATCACCGTAGCTACTTCCGCGTTTTTATCAACGTCTTTCCGCCAAATGCTACTATTTTTGCCGTAAGTGGTTATTTGTCCCCACACTTGTCTGCTTTATCCAACATCTGCGGCTAACCCCTACACAACTTCTCAATAGAGGGTCTGATATTTTGTACGGCACAGATATCGTGCCCCCCCCCCACATTAAATTTATACTGCATTTAGTATCATTTATTTTCAACCCCCTTATTCATGCCTCTACGGCTATCCCCTGTAGCCCTCAGCCCATACCTTCTGGAAACCCCATCCATCCGGAAAACCCGTCCCACTCTGAATACATCCGGCGAACGCATGCGAGCGTGTCGTCCAGGACGGCCTCGTCATCGGGGTGATGGAAAATGTCACCCCAAACGCTTGCCACGGTTGCGCCCACAAGTGTCAAGAAAAAAGCCTCGAGAATTTCGAGGCTTTCACATTTGCATTGTTTTGCACGAAGGACCGCGAACGGCGAAGCTACTCCCCCAGCACGGCCTTTTTGGCGGCTGCGGCCGTGTTGTCCAGATCTTCCTTGGTGGGGTGATCCTTTGCGGCGACCCAGTTATCGAGCAGCAACTTAGCGCGGGCGTTGTCGGGATCTTGCTCGAGCATGGCCTCGTAGCGCTGCTTTACGGCAGGGCCCATCTTGCCCTGGCACATCGCCCAACCCGCAAGCTCGGCATCCCCAGCCAAATTGGAAGTTACGCGGTCGATAATCTGCTGATAGTAGCTCTGGTCGGCCCCAAAGCCGCAGGTGCCAAACAGGAACACGCGCTTGCCGTGCAAGGCGGAAAGCAACGCCGCGACCGAAGGCGTGCACGCGCCCTTGTCGCACCAAAAACCGACGAGCACCGTGTCGGCCGCGCAGGCGCCCTGCGCCTCGAGCGCAACCTGATCTGCATCCGCATCGTCGCTCAACGCCGCGGCATGGACAAACTCAACACCCGCAGCCTGCAGCGCGCGCTTGATCGCGCCCGAAACCATCCTGGTATTACCGCTCTTGCTGTTAACCACCAAAGAGCACGTCATAGTCACGTTGCCTCGTTTCCCCCAAAACTAAAGCCACTAATGCAATTTATTAGATGAATATCTTAGTACTTACGTGACAGATGTAAACCACCGTCTGTCGATTGATTCATTTGCCCCACGGCCGTGCTCGCTGGGCAAACTGGCTGCAGTAGAGCTCGGCGTAGAAGCCGCCTGCCGCCAGCAGCTCGTCGTGCGTGCCGCGCTCGACAATCTTGCCGTCGCGCATGACCAGAATGCAGTCGGCGTTGCGAATCGTCGACAGGCGGTGCGCCACCACAAAGCTTGTGCGGCCGGCCATGAGCTCGTCGAATGCCGCCTGCACCTGCAGCTCGGTGCGGGTGTCGATACTCGAGGTCGCCTCGTCCAGCAGCAAGATAGCCGGGTCGGTGAGCATGACGCGCGCAATGCACAGCAGCTGCTTTTGGCCCTGGCTAAACGTGCCGCCGTCCTCGCCGATGACCGTATCGTAGCCGCCTGGCAGCTGCACGATAAACTTGTGCGCGTGCGCGTGCTTGGCAGCTTCGATAACCTGCTCGCGCGTAGCGTCGGGACAGCCGTAGGCGATGTTTTCGGCCACGGTGCCCTCGAACAACCAGGTATCTTGCAGCACCATGCCAAAGGCGCGGCACAGGCTTGCGCGCGTGTAGCCACGCGAAGACCGGCCATCGACTGCGATGCGGCCGGCATCGATATCGTAAAAGCGCAGCAGCAGGTTGATGAGCGTCGTCTTGCCGCAGCCCGTGGGGCCGACCAGGGCAATGCGCATGCCGGGCTTGGCCTCGATGCAGATATCCTGCAGCAGCTTGCGGTCGGGCACGTAGCTAAAGTCCACATGCTCAAAGGTCACCTCACCCTGCGGGGCGGCAAGTTCCACGGCATCCGCCGCATCGGGCTCCTGCTCGCGCGCATCGAGCAGCGCAAACATGCGGCGCGCCGAGGCATACGCCGTCTGGATCTGCGTAATGACGTTAGTGACCTCGTTGAACGGCTTGGTGTACTGGTTGGCATAGGACAGGAAAATCTGCACGCCGCCCACCGTGAGCGCAGCGGGCACGCCCGTGATCACGCCCACGCAGCCAATCACGGCGACCACGGCATAGATGATGTTGTTGATAAAGCGCGTACCGGGGTTGGAAAGCGAGCCCATAAACTGTGCGCGTTCACCTGCCGTATAGAGCTCGGCGTTGAGGGCGTCGAAGCGCGCTTGGGCGTTCGGGCCGTAGGCAAACGCATCCACCAGTTTTTGCTCGCCCACATACTCCTCGATATGGCCACCGAGCTGCCCTTGAATACGCTGCTGTGCCGTAAAGCTTTTGTTGGAGAGCTTGGCGATAGCACCGGCTGCAAAAATGGAAAGCGGCGTGACGAGTACCACCACGAGCGTCATGGTCAGGTTGATGGAAAGCATAAACGCGAGCGTGCCCACGATGGTAATAACACCGGTGAAGAGCTGCGTGAAGCCCTGCAGCAGACCGTCGCCCACCTGGTCGACGTCGTTGACCACGCGGCTCATGAGGTCGCCGTGGGCATGGCTGTCGATAAAGCTGAGCGGCATGCGGCTGAGCTTATCGCTCGCCTCCACGCGCATGTCGCGCACCGTTTCGTAGGACAGGCGGTTGACGCAGTAGCCCTGCAGCCACTGGAAGGCCGCGGCACCTACGACGACAATCGCGAGTTTGGTGACAAGCGGCAGCAGCGCGTCAAAGTTCACCTGACCGGCGGCAATGATCAGGTCGATGCCCTCGCCGATGAGAATAGGTGTGTAGAGCTGCAAAATCACGGAGATGGCGGCACTCACGAACGACGCTGCAAACGAAATGCGGTGCGGGCGAACATAGCCCAGCAGGCGGCGAGTCACCGCACCCACGGGATAGCGCTCGGGATCGCCGGGCTGGCGCGGACCGTCACCCAGGTCGTTAAGGTTATCGTTACCGGACACGTTGGCCGTCATCGTGGCGACCGAACCGGAAGAAGTATACGGGTTCATTTAGCAGCCCTCCTTTGTGCAGACGGATGCGGGGGCGGTTGGAGCGGGCACGAGCGCCGCACTCCCCTGCTGGCCCTCGAGCTCCTCGCGGCGAAGCTGCGACTGGCAGATCTCGCGATAGAGCTGGCAGGTCGTGTACAGTTCATCGTGCGTGCCCAGGCCCGCAACCGAGCCGTGGTCGAGTACGCAGATCATGTCGGCGTCGCGCACGGTCGAGACGCGCTGGCTCACAATCACCGTGGTCAGCGGCAGCCCGCCCTCGGCGGCACCGCGCACGCTGCGCTCGCGAATAGCATGGCGAAGCGCCGCATCGGTCTTAAAGTCGAGCGCCGAGGCGGAGTCGTCCATGATCAGAACCTGCGGCGAGCCCACCAAGGCGCGCGCGATAGTCAGACGCTGACGCTGGCCACCGCCGGAGTTGCTGCCGCCGGCCTCGACCGGGGCATCGAGCCCCTGCGGCTTGTTGCGCACGAACTCGCTCGCCTGCGCCATGTCGAGTGCCGCCCAGAGTTCCTCGTCGGTTGCCGCCTCATCGCGCCAGGTCAGGTTGCTGCGGATGGTGCCGCTCACCAGCGACGCGCGCTGTGGGACGGTCGCGACCACACGGCGCAGCTGGTCGAGCGGCCAGGCGCGCACGTCGGCGCCCATCACGCTCACGCTGCCGGCGCTCGCATCGTACAGGCGCGGGATAAGCGAGACAAGCGTGGACTTACCGCTGCCTGTACCGCCGATAATGCCGAGCGTTTTGCCCAGTGGCAGCTTCAGGGTCACATCGCTCACGGCATTTGCCGCGCCCGCGCCAAACGAAAAGCTCGCATGGTCAAAGCTCAGCGCGGGGACTGGAGCCGAGCCACCCGCCAGTTCGCTCGGCTCGGGCAGCGCGACCGGCTGGTTGCCCTCGTCGGTGATGCTCGGCTCGCAGTTGAGCACCTCATTGATGCGCGACGCGCTGGCGCTCGCCTTGGTAAAGACCACGACCAGGTTGGCGACGTACACGATAGAGGTGAGCGTCTGCGTCATGTAGTTAACAAACGCCATGACCTGGCCCTGCGTGAGCTCACCCACGTTGACCTGGATGCCGCCCACCCACAGGATGGCGCACACGCCCAGGTTCATCACCAAAAACGTGACGGGGTTAAGGATCGACGAGAGCTTGCCCACCGCGATGGCGGTATGGGCCTGGTCGTCGGCGGCTTCGGCAAAACGCTTGCGCTCGTGGTCCTCGCGCACAAAGGCACGAACCACGCGAGCGCCCGAAAGGCCCTCGCGGCAGATAAGCGCGATACGGTCGAGCTTTGCCTGCAGCTGCTTGTAATACGGAATGCAGCGCGCCATGACAAACCAAAACACCAAGCCGATGGCGGGCGTGCAAATCAAAAAGATGATGCCGAGCTTAAGGTCGATGGCGAGGGCCGCGACCATGGAGCCCACCGCCAGGAAAGGCCAGCGGATGAGCATACGCACGCCCAGCGCCACGGCAAGCTGCACCTGGTTGACGTCGTTGGTGATGCGGGTGATAAGCGACGGCGTGCCAAAGCGGTCGAGTTCGGCATAGCTCAGCTTATTGATGTGCTGGTAAAGCGCACCGCGAATGTCGGTGCCCATGCCCTGCGAGGTGAGCGCCGCCATCTTTTGGCAAACAAGCGTAAACGAGATGCCGATCACAGCCATGGCGCCAAGCACCATACCGTAGTGAATAACGGCGTTCACATCGCATGCGCCGATGCCCTTATCGATCATCTGGGCAATCACCAGCGGCGTCAGCAGGTCAAAGATCACTTCGATCAGCTTGCACGCAGGACCAATTACCATATACCGGCGAAACTTACCACCAAAACGCCTGAGCAGCTCAATCATGTATAGGCGCTCCCTATCATCATCTCTCTTCAATCTGATTCATGATAGTACGGAGAGCCCTGGAGATGCGTAAGCAACTCGTTACAGAACAAGCCCCCGAAACAATCAGGAAACTAGGCACAGAGGCAAAGCGCCCGAACATGTTTTGGCAAAGCCAATGAGCAGCACTAGACAAGGGATTGAATTGTTCAGATTAACGCGCCTTTACGGGTGATTTTTGGACGACGGGGCCCGGCCGGCGGCGAGGTGTTTGGTAGTCGAGCGATCCCGCAGGCAAAGCCGAGGACCAGCGAGACACCAAATACCTCGCCGCCGGCCGGGCCATGTCGCGGCACCAAAAAACGCCCGTGCGCTCGATGGATTCGGATGCCCCACAGACGCTCCTTCTGGCCCCTGCGGACAGAGGCTCCTTATGGCTGCTTCCTTCCGGACCTGACCAGATTCGGAACATGTCGTCATCCGAACCCATCGAACGCGCTAGGCGCTCGATATATCTTACCTGCTCCCGCCCGATGGGGCAAGACAGCTAATTTGGGACGGGGCTATTTTGACTACTTGGGCAATCAAATCGACAAGTAGTCAAAATAGCCCCGTCCCAAAAAGACTTGTCTGACGCCGTGCCACGAAGGGGGCCTATCTACTACGTTTAGTCCGCAGGGGTCAACCATAGCCGGCTTTTCCGAAAATCGGCAAGCCGTCTACCTGCGGTTTTATTTTCGCATATTACGGGATGGCCGAGGATGCTCGGCTAGACGTAGTAGATGGCCGCATTTCATGGCGGACGGTCCGACCCAAGGCCCAAGGTAGCCAGCCTCGGATGGCCATTCACGAAGTTGCGGTGGAATACGGACTGAATTGGCACCTTAAAGGCAAAAACACTCCGTATTTCACCGCGACTTATCGAGGAAATGGGTTTTAGATGCGGCCAAGGTCGAAGGCTTGGGCGGCGGCTTCACCGGCGCAGATGAGGTTGGTTGTGGCTTCCTGGGGGTCGAGCGCTTGGTCAAGGGGCATGGGTCTGCGGCAAATCGGCAAAACCAAGTCAATACCCTGCTCACACACCGCATCCAGGTTGTCAGCACGACCGCCCACGACGGCGACCACCGGCTTGCCATATCGCTTCGCACGACGGGCCACGCCCACCGGTGCCTTACCGGCGGCGGACTGTTCATCCATATTGCCCTCGCCCGTTATGACCAGGTCGACAACACGCACGCGCTCGTCAAACCCAATCAGATCGAGCACCGTCTCTACGCCCGAACGCAGCTCAGCCCCGAGCGCCAGTAGCGCGGCACCCAGACCGCCCGCGGCACCGGCACCAGGCACACCGAGCACCGAGCCAAATGTCCGTGCGCCCTCGGGCGCACGCAACAACCCCTGAGCTCGCACCCCGGCAATCGCCGCATCGAGCAGGCGACCATAGCCGACCATCCAGCCATCGTACCTGCTCAGCGCCTCGGCATCCCCCGCCGGCAGGCCCTTCTGCCCACCGAACACCGCTAGTGCACCGCGGCGCCCCACGAGCGGATTCTCGACATCGGAAAGCACCACGACGTGCGCGCCATTCAGCGCCCCAAGCGCCGGTGTCAAATCGATACTCGCCACGTGTTCAAGGCCTGTGAGACCGGGGGCGATATTGCAGTCACACTCATCGACAAGGTGGGCGCCCAGCGCCTGCAGCATGCCGGCGCCACCGTCGTTGGTGGCACTGCCGCCCAAGCCAATATAGATAGTCTTTGCACCCGCGCGAACCGCACGAAGCATCAGCTGGCCCACGCCATAGGTCGAAGCCGCAAGCGCCGCCGATTCCGTGCAGGGTGAATACCCAATACCCGCCGCTTCGGCCATCTCAATTACAGCCGACTCGTGCTCGCCGTCCACCAGCATCCGGGCAGACACGCGATCGCCCAAGGGGCCTGCAACCTCGCAGGTTGAGAGCTCGCCACCGCGCGCGGCAATGGCATCGAGCGTTCCCTCGCCACCATCTGCCAGCGGCAATGTGCACGCCTCGGCATCGGGCCAAACGCGACGCACGCCTTCGGCAACGGCCGCCTCTGCCTGCGCGCTCGAAACGCTGCCCTTAAAGGAATCGATCGCCAACAGCACACGGCGGGGCCGGCGGCACGCGGCACCAAAATCGACCGCCTCAACGGCAATATCTTCGGCACACGCGAGCGCCTCGGCATGAGCAGCATGTGCCTCAAGATCGGCCCCGCAACCGCGGCCAGCACCATCGGCGCCACGCAGCCCACTAAAATAGCCGCTCAACACCTCACGGCACTCATCCGCCAGCACGCCGGCATTTACGTTAAACCGATGGTTCAGGCGCGAATCGGCATTGAGGTCGTACAGCGAGCCCAGCGCGCCCGCCTTGGCATCGTCCGCGCCATACACGCAACGTCCCACGCGCGCGTTAACCATAAGCCCCGCACACATGCAGCAGGGCTCGAGCGTCACGTAGACCGTGCAATCGGAAAGGCGCCAGCGTCCAAGCGTCTGGGCAGCAGCGCACACGGCCGCAAACTCGGCATGAGCCGAAGGATCCTGGTCGAGTTCGCGGCGATTATGCGCCCTCGCGACAATCTCGCCCGCGCGTACCACCACGGCACCGATTGGCACCTCGCCCACCGCCGCGGCGGCGCATGCCTCCGCCAGCGCCTCACGCATGAACTTCTCGTCGATTTCGGTGATCGTCATCGTTCGCCTTCCCTGTTGCAAATTCAAAACGATGCTATCATTACGACTCACGGAGAGATGGCAGAGCGGTTGAATGCGGCGGTCTTGAAAACCGTTGAGCGCGAGAGCGTTCCGGGGGTTCGAATCCCCCTCTCTCCGCCACCTTAGTGATTCACCGGCGTCATGGTGCGCTCAAACAGCGCATCGACCACGTCGGCTATCTCGGGTCGACGCTCAAGATCGTGGCCCGATTCCCACCAATTTGTGAACAGTCGAATAATGCCACCGGCGATAAACTCCGATGTTGTCTCGAGCGAAACGGGCGCCAGGGCATCTTCGGCAAGCGAGCTCATCACACGCTCGCGGATGGAACGCGCAATGCGGTCGCAAATCATGCCGGTCAGCATGCCCGACATGCTGCTGGCCAAAAGGTTATCCATGAGCTGCTCATGCGCCAGAATCATATTCATGGCATCGTCAAAGACCTCATGGCGAAGCGCCCGTACGTCATCAAGCGGCTCCGCATCCGCTGCATCGGTCCGGTTTTGCGGCAAGCCCGTCATAAGCTCATCGATATAGAAGGCAAAGTAATCGTTTTTATCGCGAAAATGCTTATAGAACGTCGTGCGGCGAATCAGGGCACGGTCGCAAAGCATAGCAACCGTCAAATCCTCAAACCGATGCTCTTCCAATAGCTCGGTAAAGGCATCGAACAGGGCACGATAGGTTTTCTTGATGCGAAGGTCCATCCGTATCGCCATCCTCAAGGCGTAGACAGCATTCCTTAATTTGTCGCATATCTTACACCTGTACCACCCGTTCCATATTGGTGCCTCCTTCCCGGTTGAAACATAACGCTTACCGGAAAGTTCGGCACCGCCAAAGGTTGCGGGTATACTAGATGTGTTATACCAACAACGGCCGGCGCAAGACGCCGCTGCCATTCGAAACGGAGACATCATGCTTCCCGTCATCATCGGTATCGTTGTTCTCGTTGTGATTGCCTGTGCCATCGCCGGCATCTACAACAACATGGTCACCAAGCGCAATCGCATCGATAACGCTTGGCAGAACATCGACACGCAGCTGCAGCGCCGCAACGACCTGATCCCTAACCTGGTCGAGACCGTCAAGGGCTACGCCAAGCACGAGCAGGACACGCTCGCCGCCGTAGTCAACGCACGCAACGCCGCCGTGAGCGCCACCACCCCCGAGGCCAAGATGGAAGCGGACAACGTGCTGACCGGTGCGCTGCGCCAGCTCTTTGCCGTGGCCGAGGCCTACCCCGACCTTAAGGCGAACACCAACTTTACGCAGCTCCAGTCCACACTCGAGGACACCGAGAACAAGGTGAGCTACGCGCGCCAGAGCTACAACGACTGCGTGCTCAGCTACAACAACGCCATTCAGACGTTCCCGGCTGTTATCTTTGCCGGCATCTTCCAGTTTAAGGAGCGCCAGGGCTTCGAGGCCGCCGAGGCAGCCCGCCAGGCACCGACCGTCAAGTTCTAACAATCACGGCCGAGTCTTAAGCCAGCTCATCAACCCTTTGGGGTCCAAGGCACAAACCTTGGGCCCTTTTCTTATCCACGCACAACGCGCGGCCAAAAGGCCGCGCACCATCTTCCCTACAGCCCAGTAACCTCCTGGCAAGGAATGCAGAGCACTCGACCGAGGCGGACCGCCCTATCTCCCGGCGCATTCCACAGGACGAAAGAACCTCCGCCGCACGTAGTGCGCAGCGGAGGTTCTTTCATGTCCGAGGACGCGCCGGGAGATAGGCCGGTCCGCCTCGGTCAGGGCTTGATGAGAATTACGAAGCCAGGTTACGCCACGGTGTAAACCCAGTTGTGCTTATCCTCGACAGCACCGGACTGGATACCAGTCAGGGTTTCGCGGAGCTTCTTCATCACGGGACCGATCTCGGTGCAGCCAGCCGGGAAAGTCACGGTCTCATCGGCACCGTAGACCTTGTTGTCGATCTCGCCCACCGGGGAGATGACGGCAGCGGTGCCGCACAGGCCGCACTCCACAAAGGTGCCGGCCTTGACCTCGGCCCACTCGACGGGACGCTGGTCGACGGTCATGCCCAAATCCTCGGCAACCTGAACGAGCGAGCGACGGGTGATGGAGGGCAGGATGGAGTCGGTGTGCGACTGAGGAACGACGAGGGTGCCGTCCTCCTTCACGAACAGAACGTTCGCGCCACCGGTCTCCTCGACATAGGTGCGGGACTCGGAGTCGAGATACAGGTTCTCGGCATAGCCCTCGCGATGGGCCTCCATCGTGGGCTTGAGGGACATGGCGTAGTTCAGGCCGGCCTTGATATTGCCGGTGCCATGCGGGGCCGCGCGGTCATACTCGGAAACGCGCAGCTTAACGGGCTTAAGGCCGCCCTTAAAGTACGGACCGACCGGGGTCACGAGAATGCGGAACGTGTACTCAGGAGCGGGAGCCACGCCGATCACGTCACCGGAGCCGATCATAAACGGACGCACGTACAGGGTCGCACCGGAGCCGAAGGGCGGAACCCAGGCGGCGTTGGCAGAAACGACCTGCTTAACGGCCTCAACGAACTTGTCCTTGGGGAACGGGGGCATCTCGAGGCGCTGGGCAGAGTTATACATGCGCTCGGCGTTCATGTCGGGACGGAAGCAGACGATGCTGCCGTCCTCGGCGGTGTAGGCCTTCAGGCCCTCAAAGACCTCCTGGCAATAATGGAAGATGCCGCCGCACTCGGAGACATGCAAGGTGTGGTCGGTGGTCAGGCCGCCCTCGTCCCACTCGCCGTCCTTCCAATGAGCCTCGTAGCTGTAATCGGTCTTCATGTAGCCAAAGCCGAGGCTACCCCAATCGATATCCTTCTTCTCGACAGTCATATGTCGCTCCTTACATACACAGTTGCATACTCGCGAACTCGCACGCAAGGACCGAGGCCGACCGCGTCGCAACGTCGCACGCCCGGAGCGTAGAGCCGGACGGAACACGCGGGCAACACCAAAGCCCATGGCACATCGATTCGCATGCAGGAGATTGTACTCCCCGTACGCGTCTGATAAAACGCTTTTCTTTAACTAAGTAAAGTATTTTCATTTGCCCGAAGCATAAAGGCCCGCCACCGTAAACGGTGACGGGCCTCAACGACACGATTTGTGCGCCGGCTCGAGCTATGCGTTCTTTTTGCCCAGCTTAGCCTTAACCAAGCCGACCACGGTCGGGATGATCGACACGGCGACAATGCCGATAATCAGCAGCTCAAAGTGCTCCTGCACAAAGGGAATGCCGCCAAAGAAGTAGCCCAGCAGCGTAAAGACCGTCGACCAGGTAATACCGCCCAGCACGTTAAAGACAACGAAGTTGCGCCAGTGCATGCCGCCCATGCCGGCGATAAAGGGCACAAAGGTGCGGATAAACGGAAAGAAGCGGCCCAGGAAGATGGCCAGGTGGCCCCACTTATCCAAGAAGTCCTCGGACTTTTTGATGCGCTCGGGCGTCATGGCCTTTACCTTGCCCGAGGCGATGATCTTGCGGCCAAAGAAGTGGCCGATCATAAAGTTGCACTGATCGCCCAGGATGGCTGCGGCCCATGCGGTGGCCAGCAGGGCCACGATGTTAAAGCCACCGTTGTGGGCAAAGAAGCCCGAAGCAAACAGCAGCGAATCGCCAGGGAGAAACGGGAAGAACACCACGCCTGTCTCGATAAAGATAATCAGGAACACGCAGCCGTAGGCCATAAGCGGGCCGGCGGCGATCCAGCTGGCAATCGCGGTGCGCGGGTCTTTGAGCAGCTCGGCGATAAAATTGATGAAACCCATGAAGTAAAACCTCTCAGTTGTGGGCGCGGACACGTCCAAGTTGACCAGTATACGGTTGCGGTGCCCCCTCGTGCGCAACCCCACAAAAGCATGACTCCATTACCAGCAAGTTTGCATAACTGACACCTGTCGTGCAAAGCCGCCAAGATTGTCCTTCCTAATCCCTAGCGAATCGCTATACTTTATTGAATCGCATTGCCATGGCGCTAAGGGAGGGCGGTCGGTGAGCTTTATCAATACCATTCGCGAGGACATCAAGACCGTCCAGGCGCAGGACCCCGCCGCGCAAAACGGTCTGGTCATCTTCCTTTCCTATCCCGGCCTGCACGCCAAGTGGAACCACGTGCCAGAGCACTGGCTCTGGGAGCATGGCCATCGCTCGCTCGCCCGTGTGCTCTCGCAAATCACCCGCCACATTACCGGCGTCGAGATTCATCCCGCTGCACAGATCGGCAAGCATTTCTTTATCGACCACGCCATGGGCGTCGTCATCGGCGAAACCACCATTGTGGGCGACAACTGCGTGCTCTACCAGGGCGTCACGCTTGGCGGCACCGGCAACGAGACCGGCAAGCGCCACCCCACCCTGGGCAACAACGTCACCGTGGGCACAGGCGCTAAAGTGCTCGGCAACATTCGCATCGGCAACAACGTCAAAATCGGCGGCAATTCGGTCGTCGTCAAGGACGTACCCGACAACTGCACCGTCGTGGGCGTGCCGGGACGCATCATCAAGCGCAACGGCTGCCGCGTGTTCGAGGAGAGCTTCGATGCCAAGCAGCATCGCGAGTACATGCCCGACGCCGCCGCCGAGCAGTCCGCGCTCAACCGTCAGGGCATCACCGAGAACGCCCGCCGCGTCAAGGAACTCGAGCGAGAGGTGGCCGAGCTCAAAACCCTCGTCGCCAAGCTCGTGGACGAACGCTAGAGCCGGACAGCCACCGACAACATTGACGCCAACGCAAAGGCGCGCCAGAGGATTCACCCCCGGCGCGCCTTATTTGCGATGTGACAAAGGGACTGTCCCTTTGTCACATTATGCGAACTGACTCAGATAGAGGTCGGCGTAGGCACCCTCGGCAGCCAGCAGCTCCTTATGCGTACCCTGCTCGATAATGTTGCCGTGATCCATGACCAAGATCAGGTCGGCATCTACGATCGTCGACAGACGGTGCGCGATCACAAAGCTCGTACGCCCACGCATGAGCGCGTCCATGGCGCGGCCGATGGCGAGCTCGGTGCGCGTGTCCACACTCGACGTCGCCTCGTCCAGGATGAGAATCGCCGGGTTGTTGAGCAGCACGCGCGCAATGGTCAGCAGCTGGCGCTGACCCTGGCTAATGCTCTCGGCATCGTTGGCCACGCGCGTGTCATAGCCCTGCGGCATGGTGCGCACAAAGAAGTCGACCTGCGCGGCGCATGCGGCCGCCACGATCTCCTCGCGCGTCGCCTCGGGGCAGCCATAGGCGATATTCTCGGCAATCGTTCCGTCGAACAGCCAGGCATCCTGCAACACCATGCCAAACTGCTGGCGCAGCTCGCCACGATCCATGCGGCTCGTGTCCACGCCGTCGAGCGTAATGCGCCCGCCGTCAATCTCGTAGAAGCGCATGAGCAGGTTGATGAGCGTGGTTTTGCCCGCGCCCGTGGTTCCCACCACGGCGATCTTCTGGCCCGGCTCGGCGGTAAACGACACGTCGCGCATGAGCGGCTTGTCGGGCGCGTAGCCAAAGCGTACATGCTCAAAAGCGACACGGCCCTCAACGCGACCCGGCAGCCTGGCGGCCTCGCCCGGCTGCGGATCCGCCTCCATCTCGGGTTCATCGAGCAGGTCGAACACGCGCTCCGCACTCGCCAGCGCGCTCTGCAGCGAGTTGAAGGTAAACGACAGCTGCGTCATGGGCTCAGATGCCTCGTAGATAAACTGGAAGAACGCCTGGAACACGCCGACGGTCATGTGGCCGGCAACCAGCATACTGCAGCCCACAATCGCAATCACGATCTGTGCCAGGCGGCCGATAAAGCGCACCGCGGGGCCGACGGCGTTAATCATGAAGTCGGCCTTGGCACTCACGCGTGCCAGCTCGCCCGAGGCCTGGTGTACCTCGGCAGAACTTTGGCGCTCGCGGTTAAACGCGCGAATCACCAGACGGCCCGAGTAGCCTTCCTCAACCGCGCTCGTAATCCTTGACACCCACTCCTGGCGCTCACCGGTTACGTCATGCGTGCGGCGCGAGACCACCTTGGTCACCAACAGCGACAACGCCGTAAAGAACAAAAAGACGAGCGTGAGCGGCACGCTAAACACGAACATCACGCTCACGGCGCCCACCACGGTACCGATCGACACCAGAAGCTGCAGCAAGCCGCGCTGCATGCTCTCGGACATCTTGTCCAAGTCGTTGGTCGCACGGCTGACGACCTCACCGGGACGATGCGCGTCAAAGAAGGCAAGCGGCAGACGGTTGAGCTTTTGTGCGATGCGGTTGCGTAGGAGCAGGTTGAGGCGTTCGGCCACGCTCGACATCAAAAAGCTCTGGAGTGCGTAGAACGAGGCAGCGGCCGTCCAGATCATAAAGTAGATGAAGATGGTCCTGCCGCAGTTCTCCCAGGTGATGTTGAAGGTGGTGTCGTTGGCAAACGTCACCTGAAT
This sequence comes from uncultured Collinsella sp., assembly GCA_900542335.1. Taxonomy (GTDB): domain Bacteria; phylum Actinomycetota; class Coriobacteriia; order Coriobacteriales; family Coriobacteriaceae; genus Collinsella. The sequence continues at coordinate 8,131 of UQNG01000002.1, read as the reverse complement.
GTGGCCCCACAGCTCATCGATCACGCGGGCGCTGTATGCCGGCGCGGCGGTGTTAAAGATGGCATAGAACACAATGCTCGCGAACACGATATAGAAGCGCCAGTGGTCGCCGGCAGCCTCGCTCCACAGGCGGCGCACCGTCGCCCAGGTGTCGCGGGGTGTCTCGTCCTCATCCTCGTCGTCAACGTCGCGCATGCGCTCCGCCTCGGCGCGGGCGCGCTCGTCCTCGGCGCGCTCATTTTCCTCATAGAGTGCCTGGCGACGAGCCTCGCGCTCCGCCGCCTTGGCGGCTTCGTCCAGGTCGGGCGTGGCGCCCGTCTCCTCAACTGTCTCTGCATCCGCGGCGCCATCGGCGATGCCCTGCTTCTTGAGCTCCTCGGTCATGCTACTCACCTCCCTTCATCTGCGATTCCGCGATAGCACGGTACACCTCGCAGGTTTCCATGAGCTCGTCGTGCGTGCCTAGGCCCACGACCTCGCCATCCCTGAGCACCACGATCTGGTCGGCATGCAGAATGGTCGAGATACGCTGCGCGATGATGAGCACCGCAGCGTCACGCGTCTCGTCTTGCAACGCATGGCGCAGGGCGGCATCGGTCTTAAAGTCCAGGGCCGAGAAACTGTCATCGAAGATATATAGATCGGCATGCTTCATGAGCGCACGGGCGATGGCCAGACGCTGGCGCTGGCCGCCCGAAAAGTTCGTGCCGCCCTGCGCCACCGGGGTATCGAGCCCCTGCGGCCGATCGAGCACAAAGGTGCTCTGGGCAACCCGGAGCGCATGAAGCATGTCGGCCTCAGTCGCGTCTTCGTTGCCAAAGCGCAGATTGCTTGCTACGGTGCCCGAGAACAGCCATGCCTTTTGCGGCACATAGGCAATGCGCCCGCGAATCTCGTCTTGCGAAAGGTCGTGCAGATCAACGCCGTCCAGGCGAATGGCGCCCTTGGTGGCATCGTGGAAGCGCAGCAGGAGCTTGGCCACCGTCGATTTGCCCGAGCCCGTCGAGCCGACGATCGCGGTCGTCTGACCGCGGCGACAGGTAAAGCTCAGATTGCACAGCGTGTCCTCGTCGGCGTCGTCAAAACGAAACGACATATGATCGAACACGGCGACCGCGTCGGCTCCGTCTGCGGACTCAGGCGCCCCGTCGCCCAGCGTAGCCTTGCCGTCCACGATGCTCGGCTCGATTTCGAGCACCTGCTGCGCACGGTTGAGGCACGCCGCGGCGCGCGGAAGCGTCAGAATCACCATCTGCGCCATCATCACAAAGAAAAGAATCAGGATCGCGTATTCCAACACGGCCGAAATGCTGCCGATTTGCATGGCGTGGACGCCCACGCGGTTGCCGCCCACCCACAGCACCGCCACCTCGGCGATGTTCATCAAAAAGAAGCTGGAGCTGTCGAGGCCCACAAACAGGTGGTTGACCTTGATGGCGTTGGCCGCGTAATCGCTAAACACCTCGTCCAGGCGCTGCTCCTCGTGGCGCTCCTTGTTAAATGCGCGGATGACGCGCACACCCACGATGTTCTCGCGCAGCACCACGTTCATGCGGTCGATAAAGCTCTGCAGGCGCATAAAAATCGGCGCGGCGTTAGCCACCGTAAAGACCGCCGCCACCAGCACGATCGCAACCACCACGCCCAGCAGCGTGCCCATGGCGGGATCGATGAACCAAGCAAAAATGATGCCTGCCACGGCCAAGAATGGCACCGGCAGCACCAGCTGAATCGTCTGAAGGACAGCTTGCTGAATCACGTTGATGTCGTTGAGCGAGCGTGTGATCATCGAACCCGTGCCAAAGCGCTCAAAGTCGCTGGCGGACAGCTCGAGCGACTTGTCGTACACGGCATTGCGGATATCGCAGGCCACGTTGGCGGCCAGGCGCGCCGAAAGATAGCAGCCCAGCACCGTGCCGCCGCTGGCCATGCCGGTCGCGATAAGCATGTACAGGCCGTTACGTAAAATATAGTCGACATCGCCCGTGGTAATACCGGTGTTGACCATGTTCGCCAGCATCGTGGGAACCAACAGCGTACCGACGTTATCTATCAGCACCGCAAACAGCGTCACCGCAATCAGACCGCGGTACGGCCTCATAAACCTCATTAAGAGTCGCATGTGTCCCCCTCGCCCTTATCGTCAGCCTCGTTCTCGGCGGCCACTTGCCGTTTAAATGCCTCGCACTCTTCGTTCAGAACATGGGAGAATTTACCGACCAGGCGCATGATCTCGCGCTGTTCCCACGGCTCGAGCGCTTCGAATGCCTGTTGCTCGGCTTTTTGCGCCGGTAACGCGTAGCGCTTGGCAAACCGCACGCCTTCTTCGGTCAATCGCACAACCTTGTTCTTACGACTGCCCTCGGCAAACTCCAACGTCGCAAGCCCTCGCGCCCTAAGCGTCTTGATCGCCGAGTTAATGGTCTGCTTGCTATAGAACCATTCGCCTGTCAGACGGCTCACGGCGATACTACCGCCCGCCGTGCTGGTGTCGACGAGCATCCAATAGGCGCAGTCCGAAAGACCGCAGGTGCGCGAGAACTCCGAATAGATATGGTCGAGTCCGTTGAGCATCCGGTCGAAATCGACCAGCGTAACCGCACTATTCATCTATCCCACCATTCGATTGTCCGAGTTTTGACCAATTTGTATTTCTAGATTAGTCCGAGTTTTGACTATCGTCAATAAGCTCGATATATATGGTCGGCTCTACATTGCATATCGATAGAAAAAGACCGCCGGCGCGGGGGCGGCGCCGGCGGTCACGCGAGAATAGCGATGTATTTGCCCGTTAGGCAGCGACGGCCTCGTAGACCGTTGCGCCCGCAAAGCTGTCGTGCAGGCTCTTGCCGCAGATCCAAGGCAGCTCGACGACCTCGCAGACCGTGTTGACCAGCTCGGAGCAATCAGTAAAGTGGCCCTTATCGTTGAGGGTCTCGCAATCCTGAACACGCCAATAGCCATCGGTGTGCGTGATGTAGTACTCGTGATCGTTGATCGACACGAAAGCGCGCGTCTTGGAACGCAGCAGCTTCAGAAATCCTTCGAAGTCAGTCTCGACGACATCTCCAGCCTGGAACATGATAGTTACCTCCTGGCCCAGCGCCACCACAGCGCATTGATAAACGTTGGTACCCCTTTAGTAAAACCTTTATCAACGGATATGCGCCCATGTTTTAGGCAAGTGGTAAAAAACCGCAGGGTAGACGGGATAAAACGTTTAACCATCTCATTAGCTTCTCACATTCTTGCCGCAGTTTTATGCAAGCCGACTTTTCCGATTGGTGGCTATTGCTGTTTGGGGCCCTCTGCACGATTACGGCTACGGCACGACGGGTAAGAACGGAGCATCTGCAACGTCATCGCTAGGAGAACCCATGGAGACCATCGAAGCGCTCATCCATCGCCGTAGCTGCCGCAACTACAGCGATCGCCCCGTCGAGGCAGAAAAGCTCGCACGCATTATCGAGGCAGGCCAGTACGCGCCGAGCGGCATGGGACGTCAGCCGGTCACGTTTGTCGCCGTTACCGATCCCGCGACCGTCGAGCGTCTCTCGCAGCTCAACGCCCAAGTTATGGGCAGCGATGGCGATCCCTTCTACGGGGCCAAGACTGTTGTGGTAGTGCTCGTCGACCGCAGCGTGCCCACGCACCTGGAAGACGGCTCGCTCGCCATGGGCAACCTGCTTAACGCAGCCTATGCGCTGGGCGTCGATTCGTGTTGGATCCACCGCGCGCACGAGGTCTTTGACTCACCCGAGGGACTGGAACTGCTGGCCAAGTGGGGTCTGCCCGCCGACGGAAGCTTGCGCGGTGTGGGCAACTGCATTCTGGGCTACGCCGAGGACGCACTCCCCAAGGCCAAGCCTCGCCGCGACAACGTGGTGTATGTTCCGCCGTTCTAACGAACGGCGGACCCGCTGAAAGGCCCCGTCCCATATTTGCTGCCCCACTCGCAACTTATCTTGCCGATGGAGTTGTTGCCGTTTCGCCCGTCTGACTCGCATCGGCGTCGTCGCTTTGCCCGCCTTCGTCCTTTTGAGCATCGGCAATGGTGGCAGCAGCTGCGACCATACCGCGCTGGGGCGCCACACCCGTCTGGTCTTGTGCGCCTTCAACAAGCTCCGTGCCAGCATTCGCAAGTTCAGGCGATTTGAACATCGCGCCCAGACTCGCGCCGTCGCCGGCATATCCGAGCGCCGCGAGCGCGATGACGATTATCGCGGCAACGACCACGATCGGCACGTAACGATGCCAGCCCGCAGGATTGAGGCCGCTACGGCGGGCAGCACCGCGGCTAATGTAGCCAAGCGTGCCATCGTGCTTGAGCTTTGAGCCCACCACGCGCCTTCGTCCCCATAACGAGGATTCGGCCTGCATGGCCAAGCGAGCGCTTGCCGAAGGATAGCCATATTTTGTGCGCTTGAACGAGCCGTCGAACCCCGAGGCGCTTTTGCCCCACGTCCGAGAAGTCGTACGTCGGCTGACCGGCGCCGCACTTCGCTTTGTTCGGTTCGGTTTTGAAGTCTCCGCCATACTCCCCCGCACGCCGTAACACAATCGAAACAATGCTTCTTTGGACTGTAGCACACGCGACGCACGCGGTCACGGCGCCTCGCTCAGCGGTCGCTGCCCTTCAGCAGGCGCCATAAGGTCGTACGGCTTATATCGAGCACCTCTGCCGCACGAGTCCTGTTGCCGTGAAGGTGCTGCAGGACCAACCGCGCGATATCGCGCTCGGTATCGGCCAGTGGACGCAAGATATACAGATCGCTATCGAGCGTCGGGGCACCAAAGGTCGCGGTCTTGATAACGTCCTCCTGGGCGAGTACCTCTTTCGCCACGGCACGCTCCACCGTTCCAGCCCCCACTAATATATAGAGTCGTTCAGAGACTTCACGCAGCTGCAGGTAGTTGCGGGGCCAACGGTACACATCGAGCGTCTCTGCCGCGGCGGCGGACAACATGGGGGCACCCGTCTTAAACATATCTGCCAGATACTTCAGGTAGCACGCAGTCTTTTTCGACGCGCCGCCCTGCTCGGCAATCGCAGGCGCCACGCTCACTGCACATGCCAAGCGCTCGGTCACAAAGGCAGCCTGGTCGCTTTCGCCGCCACCCGGCATATCGTTTGCCGTCAACACCACATGGCAACGAGTTGCGAGCGCCGTGTCGATCATTGCGGACACGAGCTCGCGCAGGCGTTGGGGACCAACGGCATGCCAGCCGCTCACGCAAAGCGTCAGCCCCGTTTGGAATAGCGGCGATTCGGAACTTTTGAGCAGATGGCGCCAACCGCGATCCGTAAGCCCATCGAGCGCAATGGACACAAAGGGCTGATCGGCATAGGGCCCATCCAGGTACAGGCGTTTTGCAATCTGGTCCTGCCCCGCACCCAGTTCACCCTCGAGCATAAGGGGTACTCCGCGTGCGTAACTCTCCCGTACGGGGGCAGCGACCGCTGCCGCATCTTCGACGATGCCGTACGTGCTCGACTCGTAGCGAGCCTCGACTTCGTCGGCATTGAGCCACTCGATGCCCGCATGCGTCGCAGCGGCGCGCACCTCATGCGCCACGACCACCCAAAGCGCTCCGCGCTCCTTGGCCGTCGGGCGCACCGTCAAGCTCAACCGCACGCCCTCGTGGCCCATCACCAGGCGTGCCCCATCGCCCACGCGAGCGAGACGCTCGGAAACAAAAGCAGCGATATCCTGCTCGAGCGCCGCGTCGCTCATAGTCGAGATTACAACGCCACCGCGCCCGTCGATTGCCAGCGCCGATGCTCCGGCTGCGGACAATGCCTCAATCAGAATCTGCAGCTTGGCATCGCTGTCCATGGTTCGCCCCGTCTCCAGCCGCGGCCCCATCTGAGACCCGGCATCTCAAGTGTTTCAAAATTGAACGATAATGTTCACCAAACACTATAGGGCCCGCGGTGCCTTCTTGCGAATATATGAATTGCCCCGCATCGCCATCCTGGCGGGGCGATAAGAGCTCTTCGGGACCTATCAACCTGCGGACAAGCCATACCCGCAAGAGCTCCTATCGCTCCACCGTGAGAATGCGCCCACCAGCACGCAGCACGCAAATCAGCTACTTCTCTACCAGATTCCCAGCACGTGCTGCATTCCCAAACTCATGCATGCAATGCCAATCCAGCAGCAAAAGCCCAACGCGATGGGCTTGCCGCCCTTTTTGACCAGCTCGACGATATCGGTATTAAAGCCAATAGCCGCCATGGCCATCACAATAAAGAACTTCGACAGCTCCTTGATGGGCGCCGTAATGGACGCGGGAAGCTGAAGCACCGTGGTGATCACGCTCGCCAGCACAAAGAACAGCACGAACATGGGAAACGCTCGTTTAAGCGAGAACGTGCTTTTGGCGTCGCCGCCGGCCTTGCGCGCCAGATGCATCTGCCAGCATGCGAGAACCAACGTAATGGGAATAATGGCCAGCGTCCTGGTGAGCTTAACCACTGTGGCGCTTTCGAGCACATTGGCGCCGGGATGCATGCTGTCCCAGGCGCTCGCCGCAGCCGTTACCGACGAGGTATCGTTGATGGCGGTGCCGGCAAACAGGCCAAAGCCCTCGTTGGTCAGCCCGAGCATGCCGCCGAGCGTCGGAAACACGAGCGCCGCGATAACGTTAAACTGGAAGATGACCGAAATGGCTTGGGCAATCTCGCGATCATCAGCATCGATAACGGGCGCGGTCGCAGCGATGGCCGACCCGCCGCAAATCGACGAGCCCACACCCACAAGCGTCGCGATCTTGCCCGGCACGTTCATAACGCGGCAGAGCACGAAGGCGATGACAAGCGAGGTCGAGATCGTCGCCACGATAATCGGCAGCGACTGGGCGCCTTTGGACAGAATCTGCGAGAGGTTCATGCCAAAGCCAAGCAGGATAACCGCGTACTGCAAGACTTTTTTAGACGTATAGGTGACACCGGCGGTGAGCTGTTCGCGGCGATTCTTGGGAAAGACAAGCGCCAGAACCATGCCAAAGAGGATGGCAAATACCGGCCCACCGACCACCTCAATCTGTTTGCCAAACAACGTCGCGGGGATGGCGATGATCAGGCAGAACAAGACGCCCTTCCAGCGCTCGCGTACGATATTTGCCAGTTGCATATGGGATTCCTTCTTTCTATTTCACGTTTGCGACGGCTTATGATACGGCAACATTGGGCACAGCCCTGCGCAAATACAGACTAAGATGCCGCAATAGTTCTTGGGCAACAGCCGAATTACCCACCGCGGAGAGCTGATTCGCGGCATAATTAACAGCTGATATATGAGTGTGATAGAACGGTTGTGAGGCACTATGGAAGAATCGATGCACGTCGGCGAGCAGGAAACGAGCCTACAGGACCAGTCCTACCACACCATTCGACGCAAAATCGTCTACCTGGACTACAAGCCGGGCGAAAAGCTAGGCGTCAAGCAGCTTTGCGACGACCTGGATATGGGGCGCACCCCTGTGCGCGAGGCACTGGTGCGTCTGGCGCAAGAGGGCCTGGTGCGCACCGTGCCCCAAAGCGGCACCTATGTCTCGCCCATCAACCTCACCTTTGCCGAGAGCGCCTGCTACATTCGCGAACACCTGGAAAAACAGGTGATTGTGGAGTGCTGCGCCCGTGCCACCTCGGCAGGCATCGAGCAGCTCGACCGAGCCATCGCGCTGCAGGAAAAGGCCATGGCCGAAGAGGATCGCATCGGATTCTTTTTAAGCGACAACCTCATGCACCGCATGATCTTTAGCATCGCGTGCCGCAGCACCGTGTGGTCGTGGCTCGAGGCGACCAATGCCGACCTGGAGCGCTTCCGCTGGCTGCGCGCCGCCACGCAGAGGCTCGACAATCAGGAGATTGTTAACGAGCACAAGCAAATCCGCCGCGCCATCGCCGGCCGCGACCCCATCGAGGCGAGCTTTTTGGTCAGCAAGCACCTGCATATGATGTTCCGCAACCAGACCGAGGTCCTGGACCAATATCCCAAGTACTTCGAGACCAGCAAGCTCCGCTAACCTGCCAAAAAGGGACAGGTTTATTTCGGCAGGTTTTACCTGGTCAAATGAAACAAGGCCCGGCTCCCCCCCACCCAGACGGCGCCACGCAAGGCTCGCG
>UQNG01000001.1:0-73336 GCA_900542335.1 uncultured Collinsella sp. | reverse complement strand
CGACCAAGCCGCGTTCCCGTCTTTTGGCCACGACCCGCTGTTCCTGCCGGTCGATACGCCGGGCAAGACCATGGCCGAGCTCACGACGGACGAGAAGAACGCCATCAGCCATCGTTTCCATGCGCTCGAGCATCTGTCCGCTAAGCTGACGGGCGAGGAGTAGGCCGTGCGTGCGGTGGTACAGCGCGTGCTCAACGCCGGCGTGACAGTCGACGGCGAGTGCGTGGGCCGTATTGGACGCGGCTACCTGGTGCTGCTGGGCGTGGGCCACGGCGACACACGCGCCGAAGCCGACAAGCTGTGGGGCAAGCTCCGCGGGCTGCGTATCAACGAGGATGAGAACGGCAAGACCAACTTGGCGCTGGCGGATGTCGACGGCGAGGTGCTCGTGGTGTCGCAGTTCACGCTGTTTGCCGACTGCCGCCACGGCCGCCGTCCGTCGTTTACGGACGCCGGCGCGCCCGATGTCGCTAACGAACTTTACGAGTACTTTCTGACACTCGTCGCTCAGGACGTTGAGCATGTGGCGCACGGTATCTTTGGCGCCGATATGAAGATCGACCTGGTCAACGACGGTCCGTTCACCATCGTCCTCGACACCGATAGTCTGTAAGTAGTCAATTTGGGACCGGGCTTTTTTAGCTGCTTGCGTATGGCTGCAACAGGGTGCTATAGTATTAGAGTTTTGTCTATCTTAGGGGTATTATCCCCTTTTTGAATTGCACCCTCTGGAGGCCCTATTCATGGAAGAGATGGAAGTCAATCACGTCGACGACATCCACGAGAAGCTGACCGATATGGTGGGCGATCGCGTCAAGGTTAAGGCCAACATGGGCCGTACCCGCGTCATCGAGCGCATGGGCACCATCAAGAGCGTCCACCCCGCTGTCTTTATCGTTGAGGTTGACGAGCGTCGCGGCCGCAAATCGCGTCAGTCCTACCAGTACATCGATGTCCTTACCGGCCAGGTCGAACTGTTCGACCCCGAGAGCGGCGAACATATCTTTACCCCGCTCGGCAACCAGCTCGAGGAGCACTAACGGTGACCGATCGGTCCCTCATCCTTACCGCGCCGGCAAAGATTAACCTCTATCTGGGGGTTCATACCGAGCGCGACGCCCGCGGCTATCACAGGGTCGATTCCCTGATGGCAGCCGTCGGTCTAGCCGATGCCGTGACGGTCACGCCGGCGCAGGCGTTGACCGTCCAGACGGTTCCGGCATCCGATTTTCCCATGCAAAAAAATACGGCCTATCGGGCGGCAATCGCTATGGCCGAGCGTTACGGTCGCGATGCCAACGTGTGCGTGACGATCGAAAAGCGTATCCCGCTGTGCGCCGGCCTGGGAGGCCCCTCGACGGATGCCGCTGCGGTCATCGTTGCCTTGGCCGAGCTGTGGGGTATCGACCGTGCCGACCCCGCGCTCGATGACATCGCTCGCGGTATCGGCGCCGACGTGCCGTTCTTTTTGCACACGAGTCCCGCACTCTACGTCGGCGGGGGAGATGTGCTGGCCACTGAGTATCCTGTGCTTCCGGCGACACCTGTCGTATTGGTCAAACCGCACGAGACGAGCGTTTCAACGGTTGAAGCGTATCGACGATTTGATGAGAGCCCGGTGCCCGCGGAAAAACCCGATGCGATTGCTTCTGTCTTACGCGCCGGCGATGCCGAGGCGGCATATGCGCTCGTTCATAACAATCTGGGCGTCATATCCGCGCAGATGGAGCCGCGGATCCAGGCGGTTCTCGACTGGCTGCGCGCACAGGAGGGAACCGTTGCCGTGGACGTGTGCGGTTCGGGTGCCTGCTCGTTTGCCATTTGTGATACCGTCGCTGCAGCAGCCCATCTTGCGGGAGCTGCCCAGCAAAATGGCTGGTGGGCCTGCACGACTGAGCTTATTCCCAACACGGTTCAAATCGACGCGCCAAAGAAATAAAAAATTCTCTAGCACGCGGCGAAAATCTTTGTTACTATAGTCGAGCTAACGGGTTGTGGCTCAGTTTGGTAGAGCACTGCGTTCGGGACGCAGGGGTCGCTGGTTCAAATCCAGTCAACCCGACCAGAGCATGAGGAGGGACCGCTTCTTGCGGTCCCTTTTTTTAGCTATTGTTGTGATACCGCGGCACCCGCGGTATACTCATTCGAGCTTGTCTCGCTGTATTGTGGAGGTCTACATGTTTGGACTGAGGGCTCCTGAGCTCATCATTATTCTCATCGTTGTCTTGATCATCTTCGGGCCTAAGAACCTGCCGAAGCTCGGCAAGTCTCTCGGCTCTACCGTCAAGAATATCCGCGAGGGTATGGAGGGCGACGATAAGGGCGAAACCAAGCAGGCCGAGGACGTTGTGGTCGAGGAGTCCAAGGAGGACAAGGAGATCGCAGAGCTCGAGGCCAAGCTCGCTGCTGCCAAGAAAAAGCAGGCAGAGGACAGCGACGCGGACGCAGAGTAGTCCCATCCCTTTGGGGTGAGCACCTGACCGGCTTGCCCGCAGGCTAGCCGGTCTTTTTCGTTTTGTTGACAGTTGATCGTTACATCATAGTTGGGGAGATATCCGTATGGACGCAAGCCAGATCGTACTGACCGCTGAGGGCCGCCAGAAGCTCGTCGAGGAGCTCGCTTGGCGTGAGGGCGATTACGCCAAGGAGATCGTCGAGGACATCAAGGAAGCCCGCGCGTTCGGCGACCTTTCGGAGAACTCCGAGTACGATGCCGCCAAGGACAAGCAGGCCCAGAATGCTGCTCGCATTGCCGAGATTCAGGCCATCCTCGCCAACGCTCAGGTTGCTGCCACCACGGGCGATCTGACCGTCTCCATCGGTTCCACCGTTTCTCTGATCGATCCCAACGGTGAGGTCATGGAAGTCACACTCGTCGGTACCACCGAGACCAACTCGCTCGAGCACAAGATCTCTAACGAGTCTCCGGTCGGTCACGCCATCATCGGTCACGGCGAGGGCGACTCCGTTGAGGTCGTTACGCCTTCTGGCAAGACCCGCGTCTACACCATCGCCAAGATCGCACGCTAGACCACGGTCCCGCGTAAAGGTATGTTTTCGCTCCCTGGGACCGAATCCTGGGGAGCGTTTTAGTTTGAGGAGCTAACTTATGGCAGAGAACCAGAACGTCGCCGATCAGGCCTCGACGCTCAACGACGAGCGCGCCACGCGTCTGGCAAAGCGCGCCGCCCTGTTCGAGGCGGGCCAGAACCCCTATCCCGAGCACTCCGAGATCGAGGACTATGTCGTTGACATTGAGGCCAAATATGCCGATCTTGCCGATGGCGAGGATACTGAGGACGTCGTGAAGATCGGCGGCCGCGTGGTCGCCAAGCGCGGTCAGGGCAAGATCATGTTTATCGTCGTGCGCGACGCTACCGCCGAGATTCAGCTGTTCTGCCGTATTAACGACATGGACGAGGCGGCCTGGAGCACGCTTAAGGCCCTCGACTTGGGCGATATCCTGGGCGTGACCGGCGTGGTCGTGCGCACCAAGCGTGGCCAGCTTTCCGTCGCCCCCAAGAGCGCGACGCTGCTCTCCAAGGCCGTTCGCCCGCTGCCCGAGAAGTTCCATGGCCTCTCCGACAAGGAGACCCGCTATCGTCAGCGCTATGTCGACCTGATTGCCAACGACGATGTTCGCGAGACCTTCCGCAAGCGCTCGCAGATTCTCTCCACCTTCCGCCGCTTTATGGAGTCCGACGGCTACATGGAGGTCGAGACCCCCATTCTGCAGACTATCCAGGGTGGCGCTACGGCTAAGCCGTTCGTCACGCACTTCAACGCGCTCGATCAAGAGTGCTACCTGCGCATTGCTACCGAGCTGCACCTCAAGCGCTGCATCGTCGGTGGCTTTGAGCGTGTCTTCGAGATTGGCCGCATCTTCCGCAACGAGGGTATGGACCTCACCCACAACCCCGAGTTCACCACGATGGAGGCCTATCGTGCCTTCTCCGATCTCGAGGGCATGAAGGCACTCGCCCAGGGTGTCATCAAGGCTGCCAACAAGGCCATCGGCAACCCCGAGGTCATTGAGTACCAGGGTCAGACCATCGATCTTTCCGGTGAGTGGGCAAGCCGTCCCATGACCGACATCGTCTCGGACGTGCTCGGCAAGCAGGTCACCATCGACACGCCGGTCGAGGAGCTTGCCGCCGCCGCACGCGAGAAGGGCCTGGAGATTAAGCCCGAGTGGACTGCTGGCAAGATCATCGCCGAGATTTACGATGAGCTGGGCGAGGACACCATCGTCAACCCGACCTTCGTATGCGATTACCCCATCGAGGTCAGCCCGCTTGCCAAGCGTTTTGAGGACGATCCGCGCCTGACGCACCGCTTTGAGCTGGTCATCGCCGGCCACGAGTACGCCAACGCATTCTCCGAGCTCAACGACCCGGTCGACCAGGCCGAGCGCTTTGCTGCCCAGATGGCTGAGAAGGCCGGCGGCGACGACGAGGCTATGGAGTACGACGAGGACTACGTGCGCGCCCTCGAGTACGGTATGCCTCCCGCGGGCGGCATCGGCATCGGTATCGATCGCGTGGTCATGCTGCTCACCAACCAGGCTTCCATTCGCGACGTCCTGCTGTTCCCGCACATGAAGCCCGAGAAGGGTTTCCAGTCCGGTGCCGCCGCTGCCAAGGCTGCCGAGGCCGGCAACGCCGCAAGCCCGTTCGTCAAGCCGCTCAAGCCCACGCTCGATTACTCCAAGATCGCCGTTGAGCCGCTGTTCGAGGAATTCGTCGACTTTGATACCTTCTCCAAGAGTGATTTCCGCGCTGTGAAGGTCAAGGCATGCGAGGCCGTCAAGAAGTCCAAGAAGCTGCTGAACTTTACGCTCGATGACGGCACCGGCACCGACCGCACCATCCTCTCCGGCATCCATGGCTACTATGAGCCCGAGGACCTGGTCGGTAAGACGCTGCTCGCCATCACCAATTTGCCTCCGCGCAAGATGATGGGTATTCCCAGCTGCGGTATGCTGATCAGCGCCATCCACGAGGAGGAGGGCGAGGAGCGCCTCAACCTGATCCAGCTCGACGCTTCCATCCCCGCCGGCGCAAAGATGTACTAACTAGTTACGCGGTTTTACCAAACCGCGTAACGGCTCGACGCTGCGCGGGCCGCATTTGGACAATCTGACGTTCAACTTCAAGGGCGCGACCAGAAGGTCGGCGCCCTTTCGTTTCACGTCACCTTGTCACAAATGCGGCCCGCTCGCTGACTTTTGCTCAACCTATGGTGTCATCTCGCCCCAAAAGGACCTTGCTCGCTCTGGCGGGCTTTCGCTGTTGTTGCCAGGGCATCGGCGTTGCCTTGGCCGTCAATAGTCATTGGGGGGCATTCTTGAATGACTACCCTACGGCTATTGTGCACATGGTTCGCATGACAGTCGTCTCTTTTATGTTTCCTTTAGCCGTTGCCGCCTAGGATGGGGGTTAGTCGGTAGGAAGGGAGTGTCTATATGGACGACGCGAGCGAGCGTGCAATCGAAGAGGACATGCTCGATCAGTTCAATTACTTTGACGATGAGGATGAGGAGCTGATCGATCGTCGCGAGCCGGCACCGCTTGACTCATTTGATCTGGTCGATGAAGAGCCCGACGAGGACGAGGGCGAATCAACGGAGCCCCCACAGCCTTCGCGCCTTGACTCGCTGCTTTCGAGAGCCCCCATGCACCACGGCGTTCGTGCCGGCGCGCTCCATATGAAAACTGACTGGCACCAGATCGTGACGGCAGGCGATGAGCTTGCTGTCGATGCGCCGCTCACCGATAAGTCATCCATCATCTGCCGCACCGGCATGCTTATGCTGGCAAGCGGAACAGGTGCCTGGCGCGTGCGCGATACCATGAATCGTGTTGCCGCCGTGCTCGGCGTTACGATTCACGTCGACCTGAGTCTTCTGTCGTTTGAATGCACCTGCATCGAAGATGGCCACTGCTTTAACGAGGTTGTCAGCCTGCCCACAACGGGGGTCAATACTCATCGCATTTGGATGATGGAGAGCTTCTTAAAGGAAATCGAGATTTATGGGCGCCGGTTTACCGTGCATGAGTACCACGAGATGCTCAAGACCGTTGAGAGCTCGAAGCCCGATTACGCTCTCTGGCAACAGGGTCTTGCGGCGGCCTGTGCTTGTGGCGCCTTCGTCTTTTTGCTCGGCGGCGGCCCTATCGAGATGGCCTGCGCGTTCGTAGGCGCTGGTGTCGGCAACTTTGCTCGCTCCCATATTCTCAAGCAGGGTCTTGGCCAGTTCAGCGCGCTGACGACTGGCGTTGCGCTCGCTTGCGTTTCGTATCTGCTGGCATTGCTCGGCCTTAGCCAGGTCATTCCAGGGGCAATGTCGCACCAAGAAGGCTATATCGGCGCCATGCTCTTTGTGATTCCCGGCTTTCCCCTCATTACGGCAGGCCTCGACATCGCTAAGCTTGACATGCGAAGCGGTATCGAGCGTCTTTCGTATGCTGTGTCGATTATTGTGATGGCGACCCTCGTAGGTTGGATGGTTGCTGAGTGTGTGGGACTGGCGCCGGATGACTTCGCCCCGCTTGGTCTCTCGCCGTTGGCTCTTACGCTCTTGCGCATACTGATGAGCTTTATCGGCGTATTTGGCTTCTCGGTTATGTTCAACAGTCCGGTAAAGATGGCAGCGGCGGCAGGGCTCATCGGCGCCGTGTCTAATACCTTGCGCCTTACGCTCGTCGATGCGCCGACGATGCTTCCGTTCCTGGGCTTGAGCGTAGGCATGCCTCCCGAGGCGGCTGCATTTATCGGGGCGCTCGTATCGGGCCTTCTGGCAAGTCTGGCAGAAATCAAGCTCACCTACCCACGTATCGCCCTCACGGTGCCATCAATTGTCATTATGGTGCCGGGCTTGTATCTGTATCGCTCAATGTATTACATGTGTACCTTCGACACGGTCAATATGCTCGGTTGGTTTGTGCGTGCAGTACTCATCGTGGCGTTTTTGCCCGTTGGTCTGGGTGTGGCGCGTACGCTCACCGACCCTCGCTGGCGCCACACCAGCTAATTGGTGCAAGGGGGGCAGGTCACTTTGTACCAAATGAGTTGCGGTGAAATAGGGACTGAATTGCTGCTTAAAGGGTCAAAACAGTCCGTATTCCACCGCAACTTATGGGGTCGGGGGATTATTGGTGCCCTGCATCTCCACAAACTCAACGCTTACGAAGCGCGCGCCGTTCGTGTTAGGGTAGTTCCACCACATAAGTAGTCGCAGACGCACGTACCACGGGCGGGCGAGATGAAGTTCCAACAGCTCCATCTTGCCCGCCCGTTTTTGTTGCGTGGCGCCGCGGTACAACACAGAGAGGAATCTGCCCTTTATGCCTATCAACAAACGAGAGAGCCTGCTGTTCACCTTTATCATGTGCTTTTGCATGGTGCTCTGGATGAGCATCTACAACGTTGCCCTGCAGCACGGGGCCATCAACGGCGAGGTCGTTGCCGCTGCGTGGCTCGGCTTCCCCGTTGCCTACATTTTTGCCATGTGCTGCGACTGGTTCGTCGCCAGCCCGCTCGCCAAGGGTTTCGCCTTTAAGTACTTGGTCACGCCGGGCAAGAGCTCGCCACTTGCCATGACGCTCGCCGTCAGCTCCTGCATGGTCGTTCCCATGGTCATCATCATGTCGCTGTACGGTGCCTGCGAGGGTCTGACGCACATGCCCGGCGGCATCCTTGCGAACCTGTATTCCGTGCCTGCGATCTGGATGATCAACATCCCGCATAATTTTGTGATGGCGCTGCCGTGGAACCTTTTGGTAGCCGGTCCGATTTCCCACTTCGTCTTCCGTCGCGCCTTCCCTGTGGGGACGGTTTTCGAGGAGGAGCATGCCGAGCTCTTGGAGCAGGCTATGGCTCCTGAGTGCGAGTAGCTCGCTTAGGGATCTGCTGAGCGCGGGCGACTTGCTTGGTTGGAGCCCTAAGCGTGGATAGCTCTCTCGGCGACATCGCGGGCGTGAGCGGTGCGCATGACCGGAGGGCCCGTGCTGCTCCGTTGCCCGACGTGCTAGCGCGCAGAAGAATCTGTTGGTGCATTCGGCGGCTGCTGAAGCGTTTCGGCAGCCGCTTTTTATACGGAGTTTAAATACAACAGTCTGTTGTATTACGTAGAGTGGTATATCTCTAGCAGGAAAAATGCGAGAGACGGAGCATTATGGCGTTGCTAGTAGGACTGGACGTAGGGTCGACGACGACCAAAGTTTACGCGATGCACGAGGATATGACCGAGGCGTGGTGGGGATATCGCCGCCACGGGGCGTGTCAGACAGCGAGCGTGCGCGCCATGCTCGGCGAGCTCGCCGAGCGCTTTCCCCATGAGTCGCTGCGCGTTGCGGTGACCGGCTCGGGTGCGCGCGATATCGCGACCGCGCTGGGCGCCTCGTACGTTCAGGAGGTGGTCGCCAACGCGCTCGCGATCAGCAGGTTCTATCCGCAGACGCGCTGCGCCATCGAGCTGGGCGGCCAAGACGCCAAGATGATCTTCTTCCGCACCAACGATAAGGGAGACATCGAGGTTGCCGACATGCGCATGAACGGTTCGTGCGCAGGCGGTACCGGTGCATTTATCGACGAGATGGCAAAGCTCATGGGGGTCGGCACCGAATCGGGCGAGTTCGAGCAGCTCGCAAGCCGGGGAACGACCGTCCACGAGGTCTCGGGCCGCTGCGGCGTGTACGCAAAGACCGATATCCAGCCGCTGCTCAACGAGGGCATTCCTACCACCGACCTGGCGCTTTCGGCGCTTCACGCGGTCGCCCGCCAAACGATCGGCGGTCTGGCCCAGGGTATCGACATCGAGCCGCCGGTAATCTTCGAGGGCGGTACGCTCGCCTACAACCCCACGCTGGTCCGCGTGTTCCGGGAGCAACTGAATCTATCGGACGATCAGGTTATCGTCCCGCGCGATCCGCAGATCATGGTCGCGCGCGGTGCCGCCCTGTCGCTGACCGACATGTTCGCATCGTCCCAACCGATCGACCTTCCCGACGCTTTTGTCCGGCTGGATAAGCTCGAGACGGTCGCGCCCGCAAGCGGGGAGGGACGTCTTGCCCAGCCCTTTTTTGCCACACCTGCCGAGCAGGCGGATTTTACGGCACGCCATGGCAAAGAGACGCCGGCAAAGGGTCCGGATGCGTATGCGCCCGGAGAGACGGTGCGTGTGGCGCTCGGTATCGATTCGGGGAGCACGACGACCAAGTTCGCCCTGGTCGATGAGGCGGGTGAGCTTGTCGATTCGTTCTACGCGTCTAATAACGGCAGACCGCTCGACGTCGCCCAACAGGGTCTTGTCAGCTTGAAGAACCGCTGGGAGACAGCGGGAGTCACGCTTGCGATCGATGCCGTGGGCACCACGGGATACGGCGAGGAGCTTTTCGCGCGCGCGTTCCACGCCGACTACCATACGGTCGAGACGGTCGCGCACGCCCGCGCCGCGTGCGCATGCGTTCCCGATGCGACCTTCGTGCTCGACATCGGCGGACAGGATATGAAGGCCATCTGGCTCAACCACGGCGTGCTGACCGATATCGTCGTCAACGAGGCGTGCTCTGCGGGCTGCGGCTCGTTCCTCGAGGGTTTTGCCAAAAACCTCGGAATAGCCGTTGAGGATATCGCGACCGAGGCATTTTCGTCCAAAGCCCCCGCCGTTCTCGGCAGCCGCTGCACGGTGTTCATGAACAGCAGCGTCGTTTCCGAGCAGCGGCGCGGTAAGGGTCCGGGCGACATCATGGCCGGTCTCTGCCGTTCGATTATCGAGAACGTGTTCACCAAGGTCATTCGCGTTTCAAATCTCAACCGTCTGGGCGACAAAGTCGTCGTCCAGGGCGGCACGTTCCGAAACGACGCGGTGCTGCGCGCATTCGAGCAGTATCTGGGCAAACCCGTCACGCGTGCGCCCCACCCGGGGCTGATGGGCGCTATCGGTATCGCCCTGCTCGCGCGCGAGGAATGCCGCAAGGGCGACGCCGGCACGTCGTTTATCGGGCTCGATGCCGTGGAGCGCTTCGAGCATCGCGAGTTCGGCGGCGTTACCTGCCGTCGGTGCAACAACCGCTGCCAGCGCGCGGTCGTGGCATTTGGCGACGGCTTGCTTTACGTCACGGGCAATCGCTGCCCGCGCGGCGGCGCCATCTCATGGGATGAGCTCGTGCGCGAGGTTCCCGCGGCGGAGGAGCTGCGTCCGCAGGGTGCTTGCGAGGCACGGGCACCCGGCACGGGGCGCGACCGGACCGCGGCTGCCCCCAATCTCTTTGTCGACCGCGAGAAGCTGCTGTTCGAGTCGTGCCCCACGGTTCCCGTCTGCGGGGGGCGCGATGTCACGATCGGCATTCCCCGTGTGCTCGAGTTCTGGGACACCATGCCGTTCTGGTCGACGTTCTTCAGCACGCTCGGCTTTAAGGTGCGCGTCTCGGGACGCAGCACCAAGGCGATGTACGAGCGCGGTCTGGCGCACGTCACATCCGACACCGTGTGCTTCCCGGCCAAGCTCGTCCACGGGCACATCCGCAATCTCGTCGACGCCGGCGCCGACCGCATCTTCATGCCCATCATCACGACGGTGCCCACCGAAAACACCGCCTCTACCAGCGAGTGGATGTGCGCCGTCGTAAAGGGATACCCCTACGTGATGCGCAATTCCGATAACCCGGAGGAGCGTTTCGGCGTTCCGTTCGATACGCCGCTGTTCCACTGGTACGACGAGGGCGACCGGAACCGCCAGCTCAAGGCGTGGTGCAAGGAGACCTTCGATATCGATGCCGACCTGGTTGCCAAGGCGACCGAGCAGGCGGACCGCGCGCAGCAGACGTTTGAGAACCAGCTGCAGCTGCGCGGCAGGCAGGTGCTCGAGAACGTGCGCGAGGACGGCGGCTACGCGGTGGTGATCGCTTCGCGCCCGTACCACAACGACCCGCTGGTCAACCACGGGCTGCCCAAGCTCTTCTCTGAGCGCGGCATCCCCGTGCTGACGCCCGATGCGGTGCCGGGGGTCTGCAACGTCGATCTTTCCAACAGCCGCATCGACATCGTGAACAACTACCATGCGCGCATGCTGTCGTGCGCGGTCATCGTCGCATCGACGCCCGAGCTCGAGCTCGTGCAGATGGGCAGCTTCGGCTGCGGCCACGATGCGTATCTCACCGATGAGATCGCGCGCATGATGGGCGAGATGGGCTCCAAGGTTCCGATGATGATCAAGCTCGATGAGAGCGACGTCGCCGGTCCCATGGGCATTCGCGTGCGTTCGTTTATCGAGTCGGTCAACCGTCGTCGCGCGGAGGAGCGTGCCGAGGGCGCCCGGGTGCACGCGGTCCATCCGCTCGACGACCCGTATAAGGTCAAGTACACCAAGCGCGACCGGCACGACAAGATCGCGCTGGTCCCCAACACCTCCCATGCGTTCTGCAGGCTCATGACCGCGGCGATGCGCAATCAGGGCGTGCGCGCCGAGGCCCTTGATATCGGGCGCGAGGATGCCATCCGCCTGGGCAAACGCTATGTGCACAACGACATCTGCTTCCCCGCGCAAATCGTGATCGGCGAGGCGCTCGCGGCACTCGAGAGCGGTAAGTACGACCCGCACGACGTCGCCGTGGTGACTGGCAAGTATATCGGCGACTGCCGCCTGACGCACTACATGCCCCTGCTGCGCCGCGCGCTCGACGACGCGGGATACGACTATGTCCCGGTGCTCACCAACGACGACGTCGATGCCCACAATGCGCATCCGGGCTTCAAGCTCGGCCTTGGCCCGAGCATCCAGATCGCCTACGGTCTTCCCATGATCGATACCCTCGAGGCCATGCTTAGGCGCATCCGTCCCTACGAGCTCGAGAAGGGCGCGGCGGACGCTGCGTTCGACCGCGCGCTCGATGAGGTTATCGAGGGCATGGAGCGCTCCGGGCTGAGAGGCCAGGCGACGGGCTTCAAACGCGCGCTTGCGATCATGGACGCCGTTCCGTACGACCGCTCGAACCCGCATCCGACCGTTCTCATCGTGGGCGAGTACCTGCTCAATTTCCATCTCGGCGCCAACCACGAGATCGAGCGCTACCTCGAGGACAACGGGCTCGAGGTCATCGAGGCGCGCATGACCGACGTGATCCGCAAGACCTATTTCTACAAGCATGCGCAGTCGCGCGAGTTCCACGTCGACCTGTCGCTGCCCGAAAAGGCCTGGTACGCCACGGCGGACAACCTGTTCGAGCTCGCGCACGACCGTTGCGACCGCCTGGGCGCGGCGAGCCCGCTCTACGAGCCGCCGACGCGCATGCCCGAGCTCGTGCGCGCGAGCGATAAGATCCTGCACCATACGTTCGATGCGGGCGAGGGCGTGCTGATTCCGGCGGAGATCCTCGAGCACGCCAAGCGCGGCTGCCGCAACTTCGTGATCCTGCAGCCGTTCGGGTGTCTGCCCAACCATGTCGTGGGGCGCGGGCTCATCCATGCGCTCAAGGAGCAGTATCCCACGGCGCAGTTCCTGCCGCTCGACTACGATCCCGACGTGAGCTTCGCCAACGTGGAGAACCGTCTTCAGATGCTCATCATGAACGCCAAGGCGCAGGGGTGCGGTGAGGCGCATGGCGAGACCGCGTAAGGACGCCGATGCGCCCGATGCACGCACCCGTATCATCGAGGCGTTTTGGGAGCTCATCGAGAACAACAGCATCTTCGAGCTGTCGGTTGGCGAGGTGACCCGCGCCGCCCGGTGCAATCGCGGAACGTTTTACTACTATTTTCACGATTTCGATGAACTCGTCGCCATCGCCATAGCCCAACTGCTGCAGGATAACGAGCTCATCACCGATGCCCTCTGGCATTTTTCGAGCGAGGGCGACCTTTCGGCGTTCGACCGGCGCGACGTCCGCTGCCTGCTGCGGCGCATCGTCATCACCATGAGGGCGGGTGCCGCCGAGCAGGTCGTGCAGGGCATCCATACGATCATCATCGACCGCGTGAGAGAGATCGTCCACCCCGACGGAGAAGAGCTCAAGGCGGATTCGAGCTTTGCGGTGGGCTTTCTGGTCTCGGGCATCATGGACTTTGTGATGGCGGTCGGCTTTGCCCGGGAGGGCGGCGAGGAGATAGACCTCGAGCAGCTGGGGGACAGCGCGTGCGCGTACCTGAGGGCGGTCGCCATGCAGACGGTGGAAACGGTCGCGCAAGTCGAGGGCGTCGATACATCCGAGCTGCTCGAACGCGTCTCCAAGGAGGCCGATGCCTATCGCGCATCGCGTGCGACGAGTCCCGACGTGGTGAAAGACGCCTAGGGTTTCTCTTGCGGGGCGCCTGTCGCGCATCGCGCGGTGAGTCCCGCGATGCGGTCATAACCTGCATTCATGTGAGCCGGGTTTATAGATATTCCTCCAGCTGTTAACATAGACAACCTGTGGGTAAAGAGACAAAAGCGCCGCCGACGGGCGGGCGTTTTGATTTCGATGAACTCATGTAAGGAAACGAGCATGTTAGATAGATTTACCGATCGAGCGCGCAAGGTCATGTCGATGGCCAAACAGGAGGCGCTCGATCTTCATTCAAATAAGGTGGGCACCGAGCACCTGCTGCTCGCGCTTGCCAAGGAGGACGAGGGCATTGCCGCCGAGGCACTGCGCTCGCTTGATATCTCCTACGACGACATCATGGACACCCTCAAGGAGGTCCAGACCACGGTTCCCGAGCCCAGTGAGGAGACCGAGGCGGCTAAGCTCGCCTTTACGCCGCTCGTCATTAGCGTTATGGAGCGTTCATTCCGCGTGGCGCGTGAGAATAACCAGACCTACGTGTCGACCGAGCACTTGCTGATCGGCATCGTCGAAGAGGGCAACGGCATGGCCATGGACATCCTCATGCGCCTGGGTGTGTCGTCCGCCTCTATCAAAAAGGCTATCGAGAAACTCACTGCCAAGGACCAGGACAAGAAGCGTCCGCTCGCCGGCGCCGGTGCCGGGCGTCCCGGTGCGGGCCTGCCGTTCTTTAGCGGCTCGGATGCCTCTCAGCAAAAGGGGAGTGGCACCGATACGCTTAAGCAGTTCGCGACCAACCTCACGCAGAAGGCGCGCGATGGCGAGCTCGACCCTGTAATTGGTCGCGAAAAGGAAGTCCAGCGTATGATGGAAATTCTTTCGCGCCGCACCAAGAACAACCCGCTCATTCTGGGCGACCCCGGCGTGGGCAAGACGGCCATCGTCGAGGGCCTGGCTCAGCAGATTGCAGCCGGCAACGTGCCCGAGAACCTCATGAACCAGAATATCTGGACGCTCGACCTGCCGGGCCTCGTGGCGGGTGCCAAGTATCGCGGCGAGTTTGAGGAGCGCCTCAAGAACGTGATCCAGGAGGCCACCGAAGCCGACGACGTCATCCTGTTTATCGACGAGATGCACACCATCATCGGTGCCGGTTCTGCTGAGGGCTCCATCGACGCGAGCTCTATGCTCAAGCCCGTGCTCGCGCGCGGTGCCTTCCAGATTATCGGCGCCACCACGGCCGAGGAATTCCGCAAGTACCTCACCAAGGACCCGGCCTTCGAGCGTCGCTTCCAGACCATCGATGTCGAGGAGCCGAGCGTCGAGGACACGGTCAAGATCCTGACCGCGCTCAAGCCGCGCTACGAGGAGCACCACCATGTGCGCTATACGCAGGGTGCTATCGAGGCCGCCGCGAACCTTTCCAACCGCTACATCCAGGATCGCTTCCTGCCCGATAAGGCCATCGACCTCATTGACGAGGCCGGTGCCCGCGCTCGCATCGCCGCGAATCGCGCGCCCGAGCCGGTGCGCGAGGCCGAGCATCGCATAGAGGAGCTCAAGGCCGCCGCGCAGGAGGCCACCGAGAGCGACGACATGAACAAGGCCGCCGAGATTACCGAGCGACAGAAGGCCGCCGAGATTGAGCTCGCCGAGGCCAAGGCCGCCTGGACCGCCGAGCTCGACGCCAGCCCGCTCACCATCGATGTGAGTCAGATCGCCGATATCGTGTCCGTGACTTCGGGCGTACCGGTGTCCTCGCTTACCGAGAGCGAGAGCCGTCGCCTGCTGCAGGCCGAAAGCGTGCTCAAGACGCGCATCATCGGTCAGGACGAGGCTGTCGAGGCAGTTGCCAAGGCCGTACGCCGCAGCCGCTCGCCGCTCAAGGATCCGCGTCGCCCCGGCGGCAGCTTTATCTTCCTGGGTCCCACCGGCACGGGCAAGACCGAGCTCGCCAAGACGCTCGCCGAGTACCTCTTTGGCAGCAAGGATGCGCTCATCAGCTTCGACATGTCCGAGTTCGGTAGCGAGTTCGAGGTCTCCAAGCTCATCGGTAGCCCTCCGGGTTACGTCGGTCACGACGAGGGCGGCCAGCTCACCAAGGCCGTTCGTCGTCACCCGTACTCGGTCGTGCTGTTCGACGAGATCGAGAAGGCGCACCCTGATATCTTCAACATCTTGCTGCAGGTGCTGGAGGAGGGCCGCCTGACCGATAGCCAGGGCAAGACGGTAGACTTCCGCAACACCGTGATCATCATGACGTCCAACGTGGGCGCCCGCGAGATTGCGCAGGATGCGAGCGTGGGCTTTGGCACCACCGGCGAGCAGGGTCTCACGTCGAGTGAGATCCGTGGTCGCGCGATGGGCGAGCTCAAGCGCCTGTTCCGCCCCGAGCTGCTCAACCGTATCGATGACATCGTGGTGTTCCAGAAGCTCTCGGGCGAGAATCTCACCAAGATCGCGCACCTGCTGGTGGACGACCTGCGTCAGCGTTTGATTGCCAACGGCATGAACATCAAGCTCACCGATGCGGCCTATGACAAGATCGTGGCCGAGGGCACCGACCTCACCAACGGTGCGCGTCCGCTGCGCCGTGCCATCCAAAAGCTCATCGAGGACCCGCTGTCCGAGGAGCTTCTGGCCGGCGAGTGGGGCGAGGGCGATACCGTCCTGTGCGACGTGGCCGATGGCAAGTTTGTCTTTAGCCACGGCACGGGTGAGATCCCGGCACCGCGTCCGGCGGGCACGCTCGGTGGCGATACCGCTCCGGCGGCACCGCACACCGGCAACGCCGCGCCCGTGAGCGGCGGCGTGACCTCGGGCCCCGGCGGCATGATGCAAGCCGGTTCCGGCGCGCTGTAGGGATTAACATAGCTTTGCGAAGGGGCACTCCTGTCGGGGCGCCCCTTTTTATGAGTAAATGGTGCTATACTCGAAATACAAATATGTATAGCAGAAGGAGCTAGCATGCCTATATCGGTACTCGACTCACGGCCGGTCCAGATGAATGTACGCATGGATCGCCAACTCAAAGAGGCTGGGGACGCCGTGCTGGCGCATATCGGCATGACGCCGTCTCAAGCGGTGCGGACACTTTGGGAATATCTGGTCGTCAACGGATGCATGCCCTCGAGATCGGGGATTGCGGTACCGAGCTCTAACGTGCCAGCGACTGCGTCGGTGGAATCAAGGGTTACGCAAGGCAGCCACATCGTGCGCGATGCGTGCCTCAAATACGGCATCCCTGTTCCCGACCTCTTGGGTGACTACGATGACCTCTATGAGGAAGCAATGGCGGAGCGCTATCCCGAGTGGGTGGAGCTATGAGTGCAGACGGCATTCTCAAGTTGCTCATCGACACCAACGTATGGATGGATTACTTTTCTGGAAGGTCGGACCGGACAGCGGATGTTGTCCGTCTATTCGAGATTGCCGATGTCTCGGAGCAGATTGCCCTGTTTGCCTCGTCTCTTTCGGTCAAAGATGTCTCGTATCTTGTCTCGGCGGCGATTAAGAGGGAGTGCCGAAGGAAGAATGGTTCGCTGAGCGATAACGCCATTGCGGCGGCGGACGAAACGGCCTGGGCATGCGTTCGGCAGATGCGCGAGCTCGCCCTCATCGCGCCGGTCGGTGCAGACGAGGTCTTCGACTCCTTTGTGTTCAAGTATCATCACAATGACTTTGAGGATGACCTGATGCTGGGCGTTGCCAATCGCATCGACGTCGATTACGTCGTGACGGAGGACAAAAATCTCATTAAGCATACCAATGGTGTATGCATAAACGTTGATCAGGCGTTGAGGTTGGTTGAAGGGCCCAGCGTCCCTTCGGCGCGGCCCGTCTAACATGCTTTATCTTGATAAAGTGGTGTTTCCCCGCCGTTAGCCGATGATGCGGGGGCGCTCGGCGTTTTCGACTGGTTTATGCACGCAAAGTCTGGGAATATACAAGGCGCATGTCTTACTGTCTAACCAGTTGCGCCAAGGAGGCACCATGGACTACAAGATTACCGGCTACGAGCCCGCCCAGCTGTTCCATTTCTTTGAGGAGGTCAGCGCGATCCCCCGTGGTTCTGGCAACGAGAAGGGCATCAGCGATTTCCTGGTCGCGTTTGCCAAGGAGCGCGGTCTCGATGTGTATCAGGACGAGGTCTACAACGTCATCATTCGCAAGCCCGCATCTGCCGGCGCCGAGAATGCCCCGACCGTGATGCTGCAGGGTCACATCGACATGGTGTGCGACAAGCTGGGTTCCGTCGAGCACGACTTTACGACCGACGGTATCGACCTGGTCGTCAAGGACGGCGTCCTCACCGCTAACGGCACCACTCTGGGCGCCGACAACGGTATCGCCGTCGCGCTTATGCTTACCGTGCTCAACGACGATTCGATTGCCCATCCGGCCCTCGAGTGCGTATTCACCACCGACGAGGAGACTGGCCTGGTCGGTGCCGAGACGCTCGACAAGTCCCAGATTAGCGCCCGTACTATGATCAACCTTGACTCCGAGGAAGAGGGCGTTGCCACCGTCAGCTGCGCCGGCGGCGTCGTCGTTACCTACACCTGCCCCATCGTGCGCGAGCACAAGACCGGTAGCACCCTCACACTCGACATCTCCGGCCTGCTGGGCGGTCACTCCGGCAGCGATATCCACTTGGAGCGCGGCAATGGCAACCTCATCATGGCCCGCATCATCGACCGCCTGATGGTTGCCGGCGAGCCCGCCATCGTCAGCTTCAACGGCGGCACCAAGGACAACGCCATCAACCGTGAGTGCAAGGCTGTTCTGGTCTATGCCGATCACGCTGCGGCCGAAGCCGCGGCGCAGGTCGCCCGTGGCATCATCGCCGACGTCACCGCCGAGCTCGAGGTCTTCGACCCCGGCTTTACCTGCACCGTCGAGATTGCCGACGACGCCGAGGTCGAGGCCATGGACCAGAAGTCCGCGCTTGCTCTCATCCGCGCTCTGCGTCTTGCCCCTAACGGCGTGATTCGCCGCAACGTCGCCACCGACGGCTCCGTCGAGGTTTCCTCCAACATCGGCGTGGTTGCCACCTCTGACGACCAGGTCAAGATCATGCTGTCCCCGCGCTCCTCGATCACCTCGCTGCAGAACGAGTTCAAGGACCGCCTGCAGATGCTGGCCGATGTCCTGGGCTTCGATGCCAAGTTTGAGTTCGAGTATCCCGGTTGGAGCTATGCCGAGCATTCGCCGATCCGCGACGTCTTTGTCGAGAGCTATCGCGAGCTCTTTGGCTCCGAGCTGCGCATCGAGTCCATCCACGCCGGCCTTGAGTGCGGCCTGTTCGCCGAGGCCCTGCACGGCCTGGACGCCATCGCCGTGGGCCCGACGCTCTCCGATGTCCACACCCCGGACGAGAGCATGGAGCTCGCTTCTGCCGAGCGCTTCTACGAGTTGCTCATCGACGTTCTCAAGCGCCTTGCCGCGTAAAGGTCGCCTTGGTTAGGCCGCTCTAAAACGGCTGGCTATGAAAACGGCCGCCTGGCGTAATGCCGGGCGGCCGTTATTCGTTACAGTGCGAGGATCCCCAGATGATCAAGCAAGATCTTTAGCCCGATGAGGATGAGCACAACGCCGCCGACGATGGTGGCGGGTTTTTCGTAGCGCGCGCCAAAGGTGTGGCCGATCGCTACGCCGGCGACGGAGAAGATAAACGTTGTGACGCCGATAAGCGATACAGCGGGAACGATATCGACCGAGAGCGCCGCAAACGAGATGCCTACGGCCAGGGCGTCAATTGAGGTGGCAATGGCGAGAATCAGGTATTCTACCAGGTCAATCTTCTCGGCATCCTTGCCGTCGCCTTCGTCCTCATCCTCGTCTTCGGTAAAGGCTTCCCACAGCATCTTGCCGCCAATAAAGGCCAAAAGGATAAAGGCAATCCAGTGGTCGATGGGTCCGATGATGCCCATGAATTGACTGCCGAGCGCCCATCCGATTACGGGCATGCCGGCCTGAAAGCCGCCAAAGAACAGGCCGAGCACTACGGCGACCTTAAGGTTGATCTTTTTCATGCCAAGGCCCTTGCAGATGGAAACGGCAAAGGCGTCCATCGAAAGGCCAACGGCGAGCAACACGAGCTCTGCGAGTCCCATAGTCTGGCTCCCTCTCTGCGGGCGGGCCCGCGTGTACCTCTTGGGGGAATAACAAAAAAGACCCGTGGCGTACGCGCTGCGCGCACAACCACGAGTCTCGTTCATTAAGGCAAGCCAGGCCGTTTCGGCCAGTATGTTGACTTGCCGCGCCACCGGAGGCGAACCCGGCCACGCGACTACTCCCTCATTCATGTGAACCCGATGCTACCACATAAGCAGCCCATTTGGGTTGGGCTCTCAGCTGTGTTCGCTCATTCTGTAAGCATCGGATTTCGTGGCTGCTGCGGGGACAAACCGTGAGAAACTATTTAGCGTTTATGGAGCGTATACGATGGGAGCGATGCCTTGGATAAGAACGAGCTGCAAAAGCGTATGGAACAGGCCATCCGCCTGACGGCACCTGGTCAGCCGATCCGCACCGCCCTCGACATGATCATCGCCGGTCACCTGGGCGCCCTTATCTGCGTCGGCGACACCGAAAACGTGCTCGCTGCCGGTAACGACGGCTTCCCGCTCAACATTTCGTTCACCTCGAACCGTCTGTTCGAGCTCTCCAAGATGGACGGTGCCATCGTCATCGACGGTGACCTCACCCAGATCCTGCGCGCCAACTTCCACCTCAATCCCGATCCCTCGCTTGCCACGAGCGAGACAGGTATGCGTCACCGCACCGCCGCTCGCATGTCGGTGCTCACGGATGCCATCGTGATCTCGGTCTCGGCCCGTCGTGCCGTTGTCAACGTGTACGTTCACGGCAAGAGCTACGAGATCCAGCCCGTTACCACCATCATGAGCTCGGTCAACCAACTCGTCGCCACGCTCCAGACCACCCGTCAGTCGCTCGATCGCTCCCTGCTGCGTCTGACGGCCCTCGAGCTCGATGACTACGTTACGCTCGCTGACATCACCGGCATTTTCTCGAGTTTCGAGATCATGCAGCAGGCAAAGACCGAGCTTAAGGATTGCATTGTCAAGCTGGGCAACCAGGGCAAGCTCGTGCAGATGCAGCTCGAGCAGCTCGCCGGCTCCAGTATGGATACCGAGTATGACCTGATGATCCGCGACTACGCGAGTGACTCCTCCGAGGCAAACGCCGAGAAAATTCGCGCTGAGCTTGCCCGTATGACGCCCAAGGACTTGTCCGACCCGCAGCATGTGGCGGCGGTTCTGGGCTACGACGACCTGGATGAGGACTCTGTCATGACGCCGCTGGGCCTGCGCACGCTTTCGCGCGTGTCCGTCGTGCGCGACGGCGTGGCCGAGAAGATTGTCGACGAGTACGGCTCGCTGCAGGAACTCATGGACGACATCAGCGAGGACCCGGAGCGCCTGGGCGACTTTGGCGTCAACAACCCTGCCATTCTTGCGGACTCGCTGTACCGCATGAAGGGCACCAAACAGGGGAACGCATAATGGCGCCCGTATGCGCCGTGGTCGTTGCCGGCGGCAGCGGCCAGCGCTTTGGAAATCCCGGCGGCAAGCAGCTCGTTAACGTGGCGGGCCGTCCGCTTATGAGCTGGTCCATCCGCGCATTTGACCGTAGCGATAAGGTCGGCCACATCGTTGTGGTTTGCCCTGCCGAGCGTCGTGCCGAGATGCGCCGCCTGGCCATCGACCCGTTTGACTATGACACGCCCATCAGCTTTGCCGATGCCGGCGATACCCGTCAGGATTCCACTCGTGCCGGCGTGCATGCGGCTCCGGCGGGCTTTGAATACGTTGCCATCCACGATGGCGCTCGTCCGCTCATTACGACCGAGGCCATCGACCACGCTATCGACGTGCTCATGGGTGACCGCTCGCTTGACGGTGTCGTGTGCGGTCAGCCCGCGATCGACACGCTCAAGATCGTCGACGGCGATAATATTGTCGAGACGCCGCCGCGCGAGCTCTATTGGGCCGCGCAGACGCCGCAGATCTTTAGCGTCGACGCCATGAAGCGTGCTCACGCCGCTGCTATCGCCGAGGGTTTTATCGGTACCGACGATTCATCGCTGGTCGAGCGCATGGGCGGGCGCGTCCGCTGTGTCCAGAGCCCGCGCGATAACCTTAAGGTGACGGTGCCCGAGGACCTGCGTCCCGTAACCGCGATTCTGCTCGGTCGCATGGCCGAGGGAGAGGACCTTCCCCATGTTCAGTAACCTGCGCATTGGCCACGGCTACGACGTCCACCGTTTGGTGGAGGGGCGTCGATGTATCATCGGCGGGGTCGACATTCCCTACGAGCGCGGCCTGCTGGGCCACTCGGATGCCGATGTGCTCGCGCACGCCTTGGCCGACGCCATTCTGGGCGCCTGCCGCGGGGGAGACATCGGCAAGCTATTCCCCGACACCGATCCTGCCTACGAGGGTGCTGATTCGATGGTGCTGCTCGCTCGCGTGATGGACTATGCGCGCGAGCTGGGCTTTGAGTTTGTCGATGCCGACTGCACCATTGCCTGCCAGCAGCCCAAAATCACCCCGCACCGCGATGCCATGCGCGCCAACCTTGCCCATGCTCTGGGCGTTGACATCGAAAACGTGGGCGTCGCCGCTACTACGACCGAAAAGCTCGGTTGGGAAGGCCAGGGCGAGGGGATCGGCGCCTGGGCCGTCTGCCTGCTACAGAAAACCGTTAAGGAGTAACGAATGCGTATCTACAACAGCGCTACCCATAAAAAGGAAGAGTTCCAGCCCATCGAGTCCGGCAAGGTTCGCATGTACGTGTGCGGCCCCACGGTCTACGACAACATCCACATCGGCAACGCCCGTACGTTCATCAGCTTTGACGTAATCCGCCGTTGGCTCATCGCGAGCGGCTACGAGGTCACGTTCGCCCAGAACCTCACCGATGTCGACGACAAGATCATCAAGCGCGCCAACGAGCAGGGTCGTACAGCCGCCGAGGTCGCGACGGAGTTCTCCGACAAGTTCATCGGCGTCATGCGCGCCACCAACGTGCTCGATCCCGATGTGCGCCCCCGCGCCACCAAGGAGATCGGCCCCATGATCGCCATGATCAAGACGCTTATCGAGCAGGGCCACGCTTACGCAGCCGATAACGGCGACGTGTACTTTGCCGTGCGCAGCGATCCCAACTATGGTCAGGTCTCGGGCCGCAACATCGACGACCTTATGGTGGGCGCGCGCATCGAGGAGAACGAGGACAAGAACGACCCGCTCGACTTTGCCCTGTGGAAGGCCGCCAAGCCCGGCGAGCCCAGCTGGCCGAGCCCCTGGGGCGAGGGCCGCCCCGGCTGGCACACCGAGTGCGCCGCCATGGTGCACCGCTACCTGGGCACCCCGATTGACATCCACGGCGGCGGCTCCGACCTTGCCTTCCCGCATCACGAAAACGAGTGCGCCCAGGCCACCTGCGCCTGGCACCAGGGCTTCTCCAACACCTGGATGCACACGGGCATGCTGCTGGTTGACGGCGAGAAGATGTCCAAGTCGCTCGGTAACTTCTTTACGCTGGCCGAGGTGCTCGAGCAGCACTCTGCCGCGGCTCTGCGCTTGCTGATGCTGCAGACGAGCTATCGCTCGCCGCTCGACTTCTCTTGGGAGCGCCTGGAGGGTGCCGAGAACTCGCTCACGCGTATCGCCGGCACGGTCGAGAACCTGCGCTGGGCTGCAAGCCACGCGACGGCCGACGCCGATGAGGCTGCCGCCGAGGCGTTTGTCGCCAAGGCCGCCGAGACTCGTGCCGCCTTTAAGGAGTGCATGGACGACGACTTTAACACCGCCGGTGCCATGGGTGCCGTCTTTGGCTTTGTCACCGAGTGCAACCAGTACCTGGAGCAGGCGGGCTCGGCACCCCACAAGGCCGCCGCGCTTGCCGCCGCCGACACGCTGGCCGAGTTGCTCGATACGTTTGGCGTTGAGCTTCCCGAGCCCAAGGTCGAGCTGCCGCTGGGCCTGCTGGGCGTTGCCGCCGGTTTGGTTGCCTACACGGGTGACGACGTGGACGAGGCCGCTGCCAAGATTCTCGAGGCCCGCGCCGAGGCCCGCGCCGCCAAGAACTGGGATCTGGCCGATGCCATCCGCGACCAGCTCAAGGACCTGGGCCTGACGATCGAGGATACTGCCGCGGGCACTCGTATTAAGACTCTCTAGTATTTGTCGACCGTTCGAGGTGCGGCAGATTGCCTTGAAAGAGGAGGGCATAGACCTGGTGGTCATGCCCGACGATTGAAAGGCAAGGTGCCGTGGCTCGGACGGTCGATTCTTGTTTGTTATCTATTTAAGGAGGTCGCTTTATGGCCGACAATCGCAAGCGCGCGTCTCGTGGCGGCAAGCAGGCTGCTTCTGGCTCGCGTCCGATTCGCCGTAATGACCGCGCTGCCGCTCCCAAGGGTCAGCGCGAGCGCACCCAAGCAGCGCGTCCGCAGCGCGAGCGTGGCCGCGACAACGTTCAGGCTCCCAAGGGCGAGTTTATCGAAGGCCGTCGTGCTGCCGCCGAGGCGCTACGCACCGGTTTTCCCATCAAGTGCGCGCTCATCGCCGAGGGCGGGGAGCGCGATGCTGCCCTGTCGCGTTTGGTCGATGACCTCAACGCTTCGGGTGTCCGCATTAAGTACGTGCCGCGTGCACAGCTCGATGCGCTGTCGAGCCATGGCGCTCACCAGGGCATCGCACTCGAGGTAGGCAACTTCCCCTATGCCGATGTTGCCGATATTCTCGACCGCGCGGGCGACGGTCCGGCGCTTGTCGTGGTGCTCGACCACGTGACCGACGACGGTAACTTTGGCGCCATCGTGCGCTCCGCCGAGGTCGTGGGCGCGGCCGGTGTCATCATTGCCAACAAGCGCGCCGCCGGTGTGACCGTTGGCAGCTACAAGACTTCTGCCGGTGCTGTCATGCACCTGCCTATCGCACAGGTGCCCAACATTGCCCGTGCGCTCGATGACCTCAAGGCCGCTGGCTTTTGGGTGGGCGGTGCTTCCGAGCACGCCGAGGGCAGCTGCTGGGATGCTCCCTTCGAGGGCCGCGTGGCGCTCGTCATGGGCTCCGAGGGCGACGGCATCTCGCGCCTGGTGCTCGAGAAATGCGACTTTTTGACCAAGCTTCCCCAGCGCGGCATGACCGAGAGTCTCAACGTGGCCCAGGCGACCACCGCGCTGTGCTTTGAGTGGCTGCGCCGCAATGCCGGCGAGCTCATGGGGGAGGAGTAGCGCATGTCCAAGAAGAACCGCGCCAAGTCCAAGGCCAAGCGCTTTGGCGAGGGCTCGGCCAAGCCGATTGTTTCGGCCGCGACCTATGGTGTGGGCGGCAATGCGTTTGCGCAGGCCATCGCCGATCCAGTCTCGACGGTGCACTCCAATAAGCCCGAGCTGCTGGTGGTCGACGGCTACAACGTGATCCACTGCACGCCGCGCTACGAAAAGCTCGTCTACGACCATTCCGACGATCCGTATTCCAGCGACGTTCACGATATGGCGCGCACCGCCCTCATCAACGACGTTGCCGCGTTTGCCCAAGGCCGCTACGAGGCCGTAATCGTGTTTGACGGCGCGGGCAATATCTCCAGCGAGCGCCCCAACCTGCCGGCCCGTGGCGTGCGCATCGAGTTTTCGCCGACGGGCGTCTCTGCCGATACCGTGGTGCAGAAGCTCTGTATCGAGGCACGCGAGGAAGGCCGCGCGTGCTCCGTGGTGTCGAGTGACGGCACGATCCAGGCCGTCGTCATGGGCAAGGGTGTCACGCGCATCTCGAGCCGTATGCTGGTGGACGAGATCAAACAGATCGATAACGACGTTCACGAGGCCGAGGAAGCCCCGCAGATCAAGATGACTCTGGGCAGTCGCCTGAGCCCCGATGCCCTGGCCAAGCTCAAGGCCCTACGCGGGAGGTAGGGGAGCTGACGGCGCGACGCTGTCTCGCTAACTCCATTCAGCGATGTCGATCATTCTACGGAGGCGCCATGTAAGCGCCTCTTTTAGATATGGCAGCCTTGCCGTGAGCGCGTCGTTTTTAGACAGAATCTTGATCGCCTCGTCGACAAAGCCCTCGAGTTTGTCGCCGTCAAACCAGCCCATGTCCTCGACGAGCAACATTTGTTTGGCGGGGCTTGAATGAAATTGTGCGCTGGTAAAACTGTGCTCTCCCGCCCTAATCTCCTCTAGTGATATGTTGCACCAGAGTGATGAGCCCGAATCGAAGATGGGGGCTGGTCTACAGACCAGTGAGTTGACGTTTCGCACGAGGCCAAAGTTGCGCCAATGGCGATCGTAGTTGGCAATGATGTCATCGCATACGATCATGCGGTCAAGGGCATCCTTGACGCCTGTCACCCCGAGCTCCTCGCAGTTTGCTACGTATCGCTCGTAGTCGGTTAGTCGTTCACCTGCGTTTGCGTACTGGTTTACATAGAACGCAGGGACATACTCTTCTTCATCAGTTAAGAAGACATCGCATATGCTCAGGGCGGAAGTGCCCGTGCCCTCGAGCGAGTAAGGCACATAATCGCAGGCGTTTAGGATGCGACGATGGAGCGCGGTCGCTACCAGCTCGTTATATGGTTCTTGGTTCAGGTGCGCTCCTGCCTTATGCAGAATTCGACGCCCGCCCTCGCATGTCCAATACTTCTGAAGGTTGCCGTCCGAGGTGTTATCGGGCTTTGCGGCGGCTGCTTTGCCCTCTGGGGCGAAGGGTGCGATGGACAGAGAGACGTCGTCAAAAGCATTATTGAAGAAGTTAATATCCTCCCACGCGAGACCGGAATCTTGGGGTCTAATCCAATACTGGTCGGATAGGGAGAGGCCGAGATTTCGCTGGATGAGTTCATCGGGAACATCGACTGCGGCTTCTGCAAGCAGGGAGGCTAGTCCAATGCGTGCGAGCGGGATACCGCGGCCTCGCCACCAAATGCGGAAAGAGTCGAGCGACACGGGACTATTGGGGCCAAGTACTCCAATAGGGGCGTGGATGTAATCGATGTCGGCACCGATGTGGGTAAAGTCTTTTCGCGATGTGCTGTAGACCAGCTGGGCGACTTCGTGCGTGCGGTTCATGAGGGTAAACGTAATCTCGCTTTTTCCATGGCCTCGACGGGGGCGTCCCCCCGTTTTGGTCACGGAGCGGAGTCGTGCGTTGACGCTGTCTTTGTCGATGAGCCATACACCAGAAGCCTTGCGTGCCTCGAGCGCTCCGTTTTTTATGAGCTCTTGCACCCTGCGCGGGGTGATGTCGAGTAGCTCTGCAGCTTCCTTCGTGGTCAACATCGCGAAACCCTTCGCCAGAACGAATAGTTTTATCTTCTTCATTGTAATAAAAACTATTCGTTCTGACGAATAGTTTTGAGATGTGGTCGGTCAAAGGGCCTGTTGCGCCTCGTCCGCAATTCCTTTATTCTAAACAGGCTTCGCGCGAAAGCGCCAAGTGTGCCAGTGTGGCGCAACGGTAGCGCAACTGATTTGTAATCAGTGGGTTGCAGGTTCGATTCCTGTCACTGGCTCCATGAGAGTTTCGGGCTCTGTCTCTATATGGGACAGAGCCCGTTTCTTTTTAGGTGGTGTGCCGTCGGGTCAGCGTCTATTCCGTTTTCGGTTTGTCTCAATCTGTAACACGAAGAGGCTGAAAACCCTCCTTATAGTTACAGATTGAGACAATGCCAAGGGATGGCCGATAGCATCTCGATCTGTAACACGAAGAGGCTGAAAACCGTTCTTACTGTTACAGAATAAGACGCAAGCTGGGGCCTCTGCGAAACATCTCGATCTGTAACAGATAGGGGAGAAAATATTCTCTAGATGTTACAGATCGAGACAAAGGCCGGACCGGTCCCAGTCATCCTGGTCGAGCGAGGATTATCGGACGGACAAGCGTGGAAAATCTCCCGCCTAGTGAATGAGCGTGGATAATCTCCCACTTTGGGCTCGAAGCCACGCCAAAAGCGGGAGATTATCCACGCTCGATTTTGCCTGGGAAGAGCAATCTTCTGTTTGGGAAGCCCGATCTCGACCTATATAAGTGTAAATGAGTCGTTATCGAAGTAATATTCTGCAGGCTCACTCCACTACGCCAAAGTGTTCCCTCGGGAAATGTCATCGCTATATGCAAATTCACCGTCCTTCATATCCAAACTCAGTAAAACCGCAGGTCAAGGGTATATAGATACGCCCGGCACCGTGTATCTAGAGGTTTTCGTTGACAGCCCCCAAGGTTGCATCGTATTATCTTTTTCGTTCGCGGGGGCGGCGGTCCAAAAGACCAAAGAACCTGCGGATACTTGAACGATTGGGAGTTTGCCCGAGTGGTTAATGGGGACGGGCTGTAAACCCGTTGGCTCTGCCTACATAGGTTCGAATCCTATAGCTCCCACCCGTCAAGTGCCTGTA
Source organism: uncultured Collinsella sp. (assembly GCA_900542335.1). Lineage (GTDB taxonomy): Bacteria > Actinomycetota > Coriobacteriia > Coriobacteriales > Coriobacteriaceae > Collinsella. Next base: position 45,640 of record UQNG01000001.1, on the reverse strand, counting down.
TAGCTCAGTCGGTAGAGCACTTCGTTGGTAACGAAGAGGTCACCAGTTCAAGTCTGGTTGCAGGCTCCATCCGGCGGTGTAGCTCAGTTGGTTAGAGCACACGGTTCATACCCGTGGCGTCACTGGTTCGAATCCAGTCACCGCTACCATAGGTAACACGGTGGCTTCTCAATAGTATGTTGAGAGGCCACTATGGTATAAAGGCAAAGTCCCGTCCGGGGACGACCTGTTAAGAGGAGGGCTTTATGGCCAAAGAGAAGTTTGAGCGCACTAAGCCGCATGTTAACATCGGCACCATTGGTCACGTCGACCACGGCAAGACCACGCTGACCGCCGCCATCACCAAGGTTCTCTCTGAGACCGAGGGCTGCAAGGCTGACTTCACTGCGTTCGAGAACATCGACAAGGCTCCCGAGGAGCGCGAGCGCGGCATCACGATCTCCGTCTCCCACGTCGAGTACGAGACTGCTGCCCGTCACTACGCTCACGTTGACTGCCCGGGCCACGCTGACTACGTCAAGAACATGATCTCCGGTGCTGCCCAGATGGACGGCGCTATCCTGGTCATCGCCGCTACCGACGGCCCCATGGCTCAGACCCGCGAGCACATCCTGCTCGCCCGTCAGGTCGGTGTTCCCTACATCGTCGTCTTCCTGAACAAGTGCGACATGGTCGACGATGACGAGCTCATCGACCTCGTCGAGATGGAGACCCGTGAGCTCCTCTCCGAGTACGATTTCCCCGGCGACGACATCCCCGTCATCCGTGGTTCCGCTCTGGGCGCTCTCGAGGGCGACGCCAAGTGGATGGACGCCATTCGCGAGCTCATGAAGGCCGTCGACGAGTACATCCCGACGCCTGCTCGTAACAACGACCTCCCGTTCCTGATGGCCGTTGAGGACGTTATGACCATCTCCGGCCGTGGTACTGTTGCTACCGGCCGTGTCGAGCGCGGTGAGCTCAAGCTCAACGAGCCCGTCGAGATCGTCGGCATCAAGGATACCCAGAACACCGTCGTTACCGGTATCGAGATGTTCCGTAAGTCCATGGACTTCTGCGAGGCTGGCGACAACGTCGGTCTGCTGCTCCGCGGCATCAAGCGCGAGGACATCGAGCGCGGCCAGGTTCTCTGCAAGCCCGGTTCGGTTACCCCGCACACCAAGTTCACCGGTGAGATCTACGTTCTGACCAAGGAGGAGGGCGGCCGTCACACCCCGTTCTTCGATGGTTATCGTCCTCAGTTCTACTTCCGTACCACCGACGTTACCGGTACGGTCAAGCTCCCCGAGGGCACCGAGATGGCTATGCCTGGTGACCACATCACCATCGAGGGCGACCTCATTCACCCGATCGCCATGGAGGAGGGCCTGCGCTTCGCTATCCGCGAGGGTGGCCACACCGTCGGTTCGGGCATCGTCTCCACGATCATTGAGTAAATTAGCTCTCTGATATAGCTGACTTAGAGAACCCGGCACTTATATGGGTGCCGGGTTCTTTTCTGCAATGGATATTGAGCCGTTGCTGGTGGCGAGAGGATCGATAATGGTCCTGAGTGCACCGTCGATTAGATCTCGCTGGCTTCATTGATGTGTTCCAAATATGAATGGATCCAGCGAGAACCAATTGATTCAAGGTTTTCATTGACAGCACTTACGTAGAGCTGATAAAGTAACAACTCGTGCCCGTACGGGGCGGATATGAAAGGTTCAGGATACATGCGTACTCTAGTTACTCTTGCGTGCACTGAGTGCAAGCGCCGCAACTATACGACCACCAAGAACAAGTCGACCATGCCTGATCGTATGGAGATCAAGAAGTATTGCCCCTGGTGCCGTCACCACACGCTGCACAAAGAGACTCGCTAGTCTCTAGTCACATACGCCAGTAGTTCAATTGGTAGAGCATCGGTCTCCAAAACCGAGTGTTGAGGGTTCGAGTCCTTCCTGGCGTGCCAGTCATTATTCCGTAAGCTCCCATTTGGGGGCTTACGGTTTACTCATGTATAAGCGCATTGCGCGGAGGTAACCCAAATGGCCAACAAGAAGAGCAAGAAGAAGGCACAGCAGCAGGCGCCTGCCAACAACGCTGCCGCCAACTCCAAGGTTGAGGCCAAGAAGGCCGTTGCCAAGAAGAACAAGAAGGCTGCGAAGTCCAAGAAGAACGAGAAGCCTGGTTTCTTCGCCCGCACCAAGAAGTATTTTGCTTCGGTGAAGTCCGAGATGAAGCGTGTCACGTGGCCCGATAAGAAGGAGCTCATGAACTACTCGGTCGTCGTTTGCGCTTCTCTGATCGTCGTCGGCGTCGTCATCGCTCTGCTCGATGCTGGCTTTGGCGAGGCTCTTGCTCTGTTCTCCGGATTGAGGGGCTAAACCATGTCTAAGCGTTGGTACGTCGTTCACACTTACTCTGGATACGAGAACCGTGTTAAGTCCGATCTCGAGCATCGCATCGAGACCATGGGCATGCAGGACCGTATCTTTGATATCGAGATTCCTATGGAGCGCGTCACCGAGATCAAAGAGGGTGGCAAGCGCGAGACCAAGGATTCCAAGATTTTCCCGGGTTATGTCCTGGTTCGCATGGAGATGGATGACGATGCTTGGACGTGTGTTCGCAACACGCCCGGCGTCACCGGTTTCCTGGGCGGCAATGGCAAGCCCGCTCCGCTTTCCCGCGACGAGTACAATAAGATGACTCGTCGTCCCGGTAAGGGCGATTCGCCCAAGCGCACCTCGGTTGATATTGAGGTCGGCACGTCCGTCCGTGTCACCGATGGCCCTCTTACCGACTTTGATGGCAAGGTCTCCGAGGTTAACACCGAGGCAGGCAAGCTGAAGGTCACCCTGATGATCTTTGGCCGTGAGACGCCGGTCGAGCTCGACTTTAACCAGGTTGCTGTCATCGCTTAAGTTTTCGTCCGTTCGCGCGAGCGTGCTTCTTCTGTGACTGCTCATCTCAGGAGTGCTTCTAACACGTGCGTGCTTACGATATAGCAAGTACTTCACACTCGTGATTCGAAAGGAATGACCATGGCTGAGAAGAAGGTTGCCAACGTCATTAAGCTCCAGATTCCTGCTGGTGCAGCTAACCCCGCTCCTCCCGTCGGCCCCGCCCTGGGCGCAGCTGGCGTGAACATCATGCAGTTCTGCCAGGCCTTTAACGCCGAGACGCAGGACAAGAAGGGCGACATCATCCCCGTTGAGATCACTGTCTTCGAGGATAAGTCCTTCTCCTTCATCACCAAGACCCCGCCGGCGGCTCACCTCATCAAGAAGGAGCTGAACCTCAAGTCTGGTTCCGCTAAGCCCCAGGCCGACAAGGTTGGTCAGCTCTCCCAGGAGCAGCTCACCAAGATCGCCGAGATCAAGATGCCGGACCTCAATGCCAACGACATTGACGCCGCCAAGAAGATCATCGCCGGTACCGCCCGTTCCATGGGCGTCACCATCGCTGAGTAGCGATTTCTTTTGGTAACGACGGGTGCTCCAACCGGGGCGCCCGTTAAATGTGTGCAATAGGGCACACGATACGATGTGGGAGGGCTCGCGCCCGTTTAACCACAGGAGGTAATGCACATGGCTAAGCATGGTAAGAGCTATAACGCCGCTGCCGAGAAGATCGACCGCGCCACGCTCTACACCCCCCTTCAGGCTGCCAAGCTCATCAAGGAGCTCGACACCGCCAAGTTCGACGAGACCGTCGAGGCCCACTTCCGTCTGGGCGTCGATACTCGTAAGGCCGACCAGAACATCCGCGGCTCCATCTCCCTGCCCCACGGCACCGGCAAGACCGTTCGTGTTGCCGTCTTCGCCGAGGGCGAGAAGGCCCGCGAGGCCGAGGCTGCCGGCGCCGACATCATCGGTTCCGACGAGCTCGTCGCCCAGATTCAGAAGGGCGAGATCAACTTCGACGCCGCTATCGCTACGCCGAACATGATGGCCAAGGTTGGCCGCATCGGTAAGATCCTTGGTCCCCGTGGCCTCATGCCGAACCCCAAGCTCGGCACCGTGACCATGGACGTCGCCAAGATGGTCTCCGAGCTCAAGGCCGGCCGCGTTGAGTATCGCGCCGACCGCTACGGCATCTGCCACGTGCCCCTGGGCAAGAAGTCCTTCTCCGAGCAGCAGCTCGTCGAGAACTACGCTGCCCTGTACACCGAGATCCTGCGCGTCAAGCCCTCTTCTGCTAAGGGCAAGTACGTTAAGTCCATCTCCGTGTCTTCCACCATGGGCCCTGGCATCAAGGTTGATCCCGCTATCCAGCGCGACTTCCTGGCTGAGTAACTTTTAGTTACTGCCTGAGCAAAGCAAGCATTGCTAAAGAAACCCGGTTCTGTCTCGTGCAGTACCGGGTTTCTTGCTATCGCGTCAAAACCACCTTAAAGGGGACAGCGCCCCCTTTAAGGTGGTTACCAGGGTGTTCTAGCGGTTGAGGACTCGATAGCCTCGTGGCGCTTGAGTTCGCGACGCATGGTTTGCGAATTGAGCCAGGCTGCCTGCCAGCCACGGATGGGGTAGCGCGCTTCGTCCAGCTCAAACTGCGTATAGCCGCAGGCGTTGATGATCGTTGCCCCGCATGCGTGCTGACGCTCACGTTGAAAGTCGCGACCATAGCATTGGTGCACATGCCCGTGCACCATGTAGTCGGGATTCCAGGACTCGAGCGCTGTGTTAAAGCATTTGAATCCTCGATGTGGCAGATCGTCCAGATCGCCCTCGCCGGCGGCGGGCGCATGGGTGAGCAAGATGTCGCAGCCACCGACCATCCTCACTTTACGAGACAGCTTGCGCACGCGCTTGGCCATCTCGCGCTCGGTGTACATGTTGGCGCCATCTCGATAGCGCATGGAGCCGCCAAGGCCTGCAATGCGGACGCCGCGGTACACGTAGACAGCGTCTTCGACACAGATGCAGCCACCTGGTGCATGACGCGCATAGCGGTCATCGTGATTGCCTCGCACGTAGATGAGCGGTCTGTTGATGACCGTGACCAAAAACTCAAGATAGTCCGGGTCCAGATCACCAGCGGACAAAATCAGGTCGACACCCTCAAAGCGTTCTTTGCGAAAGCACTCCCAAAGGCATCGTTCTTCGGTATCGGCTATGGCAAGGATTTTCATAGGGCGCGGACCTTCGGCTCATCGTCGGGCTGCGGAATGGTGCCCACCACGTTGTCTGCCAGCCAGTCCATCTCGACGATTTGCGTGCTCGGCAGCGGGGGAAAGCCTTCGATCTGCACCACGCCGTCTTGGCTATGGAGCTCGCCGCCAAATGGATTGATGGAGCCCTCGACAATGCCATTGCGCAGTAGCTGAACGAGCTTGCGCGTCTGATAGGGCAGGCCTGGAGCGTAGCGAATATCGATAACGCCCGAACTCATGCCATACCAGTAGTTGACGGCGCGAACCTGGTTGTCGTCACTGGTCTCATCCCAGGTGCCATGCAGCAGGCTTCGCACGATAAGCTCGTAGTAACGGCCCCAGTTCCATACCGGCATGGCAATGCCGGCAACCTTGCCATCGACCAAGCGGTGGAGTCCGTAGGCCGTGGGGTCTTCGAGCGGCTTTGACATGTCGGCGCCGGACATGACGCTTACACCTTCGCGGCGCATGGCCTCGGCAAGGCCTCCGGCGGGCACATCGCCCCAGGTCAGGATTATTTGCGCACGGGGGTCGAGCAGCGAGGCACCGATAGCGAAGGCATTGATTTCACTGAGTGCGCCCGAGGCGAAGACCGACGCGTGGTAACCGATGCGGTGGTTGTCCGCCATGCTGGCGGCAAGGGCGCCCAGGAGGAACTTGGCCTCGTACATCTTGCCAAAGTACGAACGGACGCTTTGATGGGGAAGGCCGATAGAGCAGTTGAGGAACCGAACCTGGGGATACTCAACGGCAGCCCTGAGCGTGTATTCCATCAGGCGGTGCGAGGTCGAGAAGATGACGCTGTCTCCATGTTTGACAGCCGTTTCCACGGCGGCGTAGAACACGTCCGGATCGTGGCAGTCCTCAAACGCCTCGGTGCGCACGATACCGCCAAAGTGCTTATCGAGATACTGACGCCCTTGGTCGTGCAGGCTGTCCCAGCTCGACGTCGCACAGGGGAACTCATGGATAAAGGCGATGCGCAGGGGATTGTCCGCCGAATAGACGGTCTTGCCCATAAAGAAGTTGAGCACGCCGGAGGTGGACTTGGCGGTCGACTCTTCCTCATCGACGCTCGGTGCTTCGACAAGATCGACCTTGTCCTCGTTATTTTTGCCGGCAATGACCAGCTCACGCCAAATCTTACACAGGCGGTTTACGACGATATCCGTCGGCGTATCCAGCAGGCGGTCCTGGTTGTACACATTGAGGTAGACGAGCATGGCGTCGGCGGGCGTAATGTCCAGGTGGTCGCCACCCGCGCGAAGGTAGGCGCGCTTAAAGAGCAGGAAGGTATGGCGCAGGTAGTCGACCTTTTTCTGCGGCCATTTTTCGATAAGGTCCTGACCGAGCATCTTGGCGAGCGTCTCGTAGCTTCCCTCGCGCGAGAACTCGATCTCGTATAGGGGGCAGACGCGCCAAAACGCGCAGAACTCACCGTACAGGCGGCTTTCGACGGAATCCCATGTGCCGGGGTAGAGACGGGTGACCTTGGCCGAAACCGTCGGGGCGTCCAGGAATTTGAGGACACTGACGCGCTTGTTGCCCTCTTGGACGTAAAACCGATGCATGAACTCGGTGACGATGACGGGATCGCGATAGCCCTCGGTCACCTGGATGTCGTAGAGGTTGGACCACTTGCGGGCGAACTCCGTGCTAAACGGCAGTAAGGGCATATAGTTGCATGAAAAGGCCGACTGACGGCCCTTGGTAACCGTGCCGACGACCATTTCGAGCGGAATGTCTCTCAGGCCGACATTCTCTCGCTGGCCCAAGGGGAGCTGGGCAACCAAGCTATCGAGGTCCGTAAGGTACGGATGCTCGCTTTGACTAATGGCGCGTCGACGTCCTTGCTCGCCGCGCTTGCGTGCTTGACGATAGGCCTCTTCCATAGTTTTGCTCCCTTAGTCGTTTAAACAACTATATGAACTATGGTACCACGAATGAAAACCACCACAAAGGTGCCTGTCCCCTTTGTGGTGGTTTAGGCGATGATGGGGGCGATGGCGCGAATGCAGGCGTCGGCCGCCGTGAAAGTGGTGCTGTCGTCGCTGACGATAAAGATGATCTTGCCCTTAATGCCAAAGTCGCCGATCTCGCTAAAGAGCACGTAGGGCTCCTTGTCAAAGCTCGAGATGGGAAGCACGGCGGCCTTGGTGGCGCTGGTCAGCTCGTCTGCCAGCGCGTCGAGTGAGGCCCACTTGGATGCGTCCTTTACGGCAACGGGCACAGCCACACGCCCAAAGGGCATGAGATGCACGAGCGTGTTCTTGGAGATATTTGAGTTGGGGACGATGATGGTCTGCCCGCAGGCGTCCTCGATGGTCGTATGACGCCAGGTGATGTCCTGGACCACGCCCGACACGCCACCGACTTCGATATTGTCGCCGGGCTTGATGATGCCCATAAAGGTTACCTGCATGCCGCCGATAAGGTTTGAGAGCGTGTCCTGAAAGCCGAGCGAGATGGCGATGCCGCCGACGCCAAGAGCGGCGACGAGGGCGTTTGCGTTAATGCCAAAGCAGTTGTCGAGGATAAAGCTGCCGCCGATCATCCAGATGACGGCGCGCGCAATGTTGATGAAGATACTCGATGCCGGAAGCGGGTTGTCGTCGCGGTTGAGCAGGTGGCGCAGGGTCTTGGATACGACCTTGGTGGCGATGGCGGTGCCTATTACCAAGATGCCGGCCCAGATGATGTTGTGGACCCGCCGTTGTTCAAAGAAATGAAGAATCGGTTCAAACAATTCCATGTTGGGAAGACCTCCTCATGATCGTCCAACCATGATACCCACCAAAAGCCCGTCCGATCACATTCGGACGGGCTTTTGCGCTCGATATAAGGTTTGCACGGCGGGGCTGCAAGGCCCGGCGGTGTAGCTTAGCGGCGGCGCTTCCAGATAATGCCGAGAACGATGATGACGATGCCGCCGATAAGGCATGCGCCGACCATGGTCAGCGTACGGTCTCCCGTTGCGGCAAGCTTACCGGCCGTCTTCTTGGTGGCGATCTGCGTGGTCGTCGTGCCGGGTTTGGGTGAGGGCTCAGGCGTTGGGGTCGGATGAGGAGCGGGGCTCTCAGCGGAGCTAAAGCTGATGGTGCCCGCGAGCGAGGCCACCTTGTGCTCCCAGTCGTCCTGCCCGATCAGTGCCCTCAGCGCTGCCTCGCACGTACCCCACTCGGTGAGCTTCTTGGCGTTTGCGAAGGTGGGGAAGTCGGTCGTGTTGGTGATGATGTAGTTGTTGGTGGCGACGGTATAGGTCTTGGCGGGGTCGAGCGTGCTGCCGTCTTTGGTGAGCGTGGCACTCACGATGCGCTTGCCTTCAGGCTGCGTCCAGTCGATTGTTACGTTGATGCCGCCAAAGGAAAGAACGCTGCCGGAGTCGTCGGGCCACTTGTACATGTCCTGGGCTTCCTGCTCGGTGTGGCCGGCTGCGACGTAGGCTTGCTGAAGTTCGTAGCTGTCATTGCATTTGTCGCTAATTTCCAACGAGTGCTCAAGCGCTGCGAGGAAGTCCGCGCCGGTCATGGTCCAGGTCTCCAAGGTGTTGCCGTAGGGCGAGATGGCGATGACGTCGCCGGCGGTCACGTTTCCCGCCGCGATGCCGCCGCGGATGCCGCCAGCGTTCTCAATGGCAAGGTCCGCGCTCGTCAGGTCAGGGTCCGCGCCCGTCAGGGCAAGATAGGAGCCGCAAATCACGTGGCCGATGGTCTGGGCCTTGGTGGTATCGCCCTCCTTGCTGGGGCGAAAATCGGTGGTGCGCACCATTTCCCAACCATGCGTGCCCGCGGCGTCCTCGCCGTAGAAATAGTTGGTGGTGGATGTGCCGAGCACCTTGTTCGATTCGTTTTCAAAGTCCTCGTCGAGCGGCTTGATTTTGTTGCGGACGGCTTCAAGGCGGCTCTGGTAGTCGGAGCCCTTGTTCGGGTCGGCCAAAAGGTCGTTGACGTTCTTGGCGGTGTAGAGCTTCTCGTCGCTGTCGTCTGCAGGGACCGTGACCATGTCATCGTCGGTCGTCTCAGTGCCATTCGTGTCGTACTTGTACGGAATGGAAAGCAGACCGACCTCGGCAAAGGCGCTGCCCGCCTCGACGACGCGGACCGGCTTGCCGTCGGTCCCCGTCACGTTTTCGTCTAAGTTGATGTGCTCGTGGCCCGCGACCAGTGCATCGACCCCAACGAGCTTTGCAGCAAAGGTCTTGGCGTTGAGCGTGTGCGCGATGCAGACGATAACGTTGCAGCCCTCATCCTCGCGCAGTCGCTTGGCCTCGGCATTGATGGTGACTGCCGCATCCGAGAACGACGTGCCCCGGACCAGGTCCGTGCGCAGGGAGGATCCCAGCGACTCATCCATGGCACCCACGACGCCGACCTTGATTTTGTAGTCGAATGTGGAGTGATCTTCGCTGTCCTCCCAGGTACGGTCGAGCGTCTTGGTGATGCTCGAGCTCCATACGCCGCTCGTAGACTTCGCGTTTGCGCAGAGCATGGCGAAGGGCGTGCCGGTGGTGCTGTAGCCGGTCATGGTACGGAGCTTGTCCGCGCCGTAGCTCCAGTCGTGGTTGCCCGGCGTGGTCGCGTCGTAGCCGTTCGCATAAAAGGTGTCCATGAGCTCGGCGATGCTCTTGCCCTCGCTCATGGTGGCAAAGGACTGCCCGTGGAAGGTATCGCCCGCATCGAGCAGAAGATCGGGGGTGCTGCTTTGGGCGCTATAGAGAACCGCCAGTCCGTCAAAGCCCACAGTGCCGGTGCCCTTGCTATCGTTGTAACTGTACTTGTAGCTGCCGTGGATGTCGTTGGTGTGCATGACGGTCACAGAGCCGTCAATAGCGGCGGGCAGGTTCTCCGCGAAAGCGAGACTTGGGATGCCTGCGAGCGCGCCGGCTAACAACGCAGTGGCTAACGCAAGGCGGGGGATTCTTTTCATGGCAGTCTCCTTACTCTTTAACAAAAACCACCACAAAGGTGCCTGTCCCCTTTGTGGTGGTTTTCTAGGTCGTTAGCTCAGCAGCATGCGGTCGTTGGCGAGCTCGCCGCCCGAGACCTCCTCGAACTTCTGCAGCAGGTCGGCAACGGTGAGCGACTTTTTTTCGTCGCCTGCCACGTCGTAGATCACGTGACCCTCGTGCATCATGATCAGACGATTGCCCAGACGGATGGCGTCGTTCATGTTATGCGTGACCATGAGCGTGGTCAGGTGATACTCGTCGACGATTTCCTCGGTCAGATTGAGCACCTTAGAGGCCGTCTTGGGGTCGAGCGCCGCGGTGTGCTCGTCGAGCAGCAGCAGGCGTGGCTTGGTGAGCGTGGCCATGAGCAGGGTGAGTGCCTGGCGCTGGCCGCCCGAAAGCAGGCCGACCTTGGCGTTGAGGCGCGTGTCCAGACCGAGGTCCAAGCGCTTGAGCAGTTCAACGTACTCGTCCTTCTCGACCTTGGTGACGCCCCACGAAAGACCGCGACGCTGGCCGCGGCGCTTGGCGAGTGCCAGGTTCTCGGCAATCTGCATGTCGGCTGCGGTGCCGCGCATGGGGTCCTGGAACACGCGGCCCAGGTACTTGGCACGCTGCGACTCGCTCAGGCGCGAGATGTCGGTGCCGTCGAGCTCGATAACGCCCGAATCGAGCGGATACACGCCGGCGATCATGTTGAGCAGCGTGGACTTGCCGGCGCCGTTGCCGCCAATCACGGTTACAAAGTCGCCGTCGTTAAGGGTGAGGTCGACGCCGGTGAGCGCGCGCTTCTCGGTGACGGTGCCCTTGTTAAAGGTCTTCTTGACGTGTGAGAGCTTAAGCATCTGCCTCATCCCCCTTCGTGTAGGAGCTGCGGAGCTTATAGCGCTCCCAAACCACGGGCACGCACAGGGCCACGGCGACGATCACAGCGGAAAGCAGCTTCATGTCGTTGGCGTCCATGCCCAACTGCAGCACGATGGCGCGGATGAGGAAGTACACCACGGAGCCAAAGACGGCGGAGGCAAGACGGACGCTAAACTGCGTGAGGCCGCCGGGCAGCAGGCGGCCGAGCACCTCGCCGATAACAATGGCGGCAAGACCGATAACGATGGCACCGGTGCCCATGCCAATGTCGGCATACTTTTGGCTCTGGCAGATGAGCGCGCCCGAAAGGCCGATGAGGGCGTTGGAGAGCACGAGGGCGATCATCTTGGTGGAGTTGGTGTTGACGCCCAGAGCGCGGATCATGTACTCGTTGTTGCCGGTGGCGCGCAGCGCCGAGCCGATCTCGGTGCCAAAGAACCAATACAGGATGGCGACGATAGCCACAGCGAGCAAGATGCCCAGGATGATGGCGACGGTGGACTGCGGCAGGCCCGTCATGTTGCTGACAGACGAGAAGATGGTGCCCTTGGCAAGGATGGGCGTATTGGATTTGCCCATGATGCGCAGGTTGATGGACCACAGGCTGATCTGCGTCAGGATTCCGGCGAGGATCGCGGGAATCTCAAAGACCGTGGTCAAAATGCCCGTGACGGCGCCCGCGATGGCACCGGCGCACATGCCGGCCAGCACGGCGAGCAACGGGTCGACGTTGTTATTGACGATGAGTACGGCGCAGACGCAGCCGCCGAGGGCAAAGCTGCCGTCGCAGGTCATATCGGGGATGTCGAGCAGGCGGAACGTGATAAACACGCCAAGCACCATAATGCCCCAGAGGACGCCCTGCGAAACGGCGCCCTGCAATGCAATAAGCATGCTTCATACCTCCTAGGATAGGGTGGACACGTGAGTCACCATGATAGCGGTAACAATGCATAAAAGAGCTGCGGCCGGATGTTTTGTCTCATCCGTAACAAGCAGGGCGAACGCCGGTCTTTGGCGTTCGCCCCTGTGGCTCAGATATTGAATAACGCAACTATGGCGCGAGTGCGGGTCCTAGACGCGTTACCGCGCATGGCGCTACTCGTCCAGAGCGGAAAGGTCGATGCCCAGCGCCTCGGCCATCTCGTCGTTCTTGACGACGACCAGGTCCTTGCTCGAGAGGTGCTTGATCGGCATATCCTCGGGCTTGGCCTCGCCCTTCAGGATCTTAACGGCCATCTCGCCCGCGGCGTAGCCCAGGTCCTCATAGTTGATGGAGAGGGTGAACAGGCCGCCGGCCATGCACATGCCCTCCTCGCCGGTTACGAAGGGGAGCTTATTCTCCTTGCAGATCTGGCCGACCTGCGAAGCGCCCGCGGCGATGGTGTTATCGGTAGGGGAGTACAGCGCGTCGACCTTGCCCACGGCAGATTCGACGACGGACTGGATCTCGTTGGAGCTCGAGACGGTGAAGTCGGTGTAGTCCAGGCCCAGCTTGTCGAGCTCCTTCTTGGCGGCCTTGATCTGGACGTCGGAGTTGGACTCGGCGGTGCAGTAGAGCAGGCCGACCTTTTTAACGTCGGGCAGGACCTTCTGCATCATCTCGAGCTGCTCGGCGACCGGGGTGAGGTCGGAGGCGCCAGTGACGTTGGTGCCGGGCTTTTCGTTGTCCTGGACCAGGCCCGAGGCGGCGTAGTCGGTGATGGCGCAACCCACGATGGGGATATCGGCGGTGGCGCCGGCGGCGGCCTGCGCGGCGGGCGTAGCGATGGCGTAGATCAGGTCGACGCCATCGCCCACGAACTTGTCGGCGATGGACTTACACGTGGACTGGTCATTCTGGGCGTTCTTCTGGTCGATTTTGACCTTAAGGCCGCTCTTCTTGATGGCCTTGACGAAGCCGTCGTTGGCGGCGTCGAGTGCGGAGTGCTCGGTGAGCTGCAGAATGCCGACGGTGTAGTCGGAACCGGCGGCAGCAGAGCCGGAACCAGAGTTGCCGCCGCATCCGGCGAGCGGAGCGAGCGCGAGCAGGCCAGCAGAGACCAGAAGGCTCCTGCGGCTGATGGTGATGTCCTTCATATCGTTACCCCCAGTATAGAAATGGCTGGAAACACTGCACTCAAACAAAGTGCAAGTGGAACTATAGTAGCGCGGATGTCCATTTTTACAATAACCTGGCGGGTTTTTTAATACAGAACCGGATGGGCGGTACGGGTAGTCGAATGGACGGCGGAGGTTCTTATGCGGCGGAGGCGTCGTCCTCCTCCAGGGCGGCGAAGAGCTTCTTGCCGTCGAGGAGACGCGTGGTGACGTTTCTCATGCGCCCGATCTCTACGGTACGCAGCGTGTCATCGGCGCCTCGGGCGTCATAGACCGTTCCCAGCAAATACGAGATGCCGTCTCGTTGCTTGATGGCAAAGGGGCGGAGTGTCATCCGTGCTACTTCGGTTTCGCCACGTGTCGTGACGCTCGAAATATCAAAACTCACCGTGGTTCCGTGGTCGATGGCCTGCTCGATGAGCTCGCAGGTGTCGATGCGCTTGACGGGCGTGCGCGTGGCCTTGGTGGATTTGCCACCGGCGCTTGGAGCGGGCTCAGGCGCATCGAGGTAGCCGCGAACGTCGGCACTCGCCATGGCGACCAAGTGCTGCGCCATGCTTTTTCGAATGGCGATGGGCGTAGAGCGGTTACGCATGACCATGCCGTGGAGCCGGATGATCTCTTCGTCGGTGAGCGGACGGGTCAAGAGCCGATACCCCACGCCGCGTTTGTACTCAATTTCGTATCCGGCATGGCGAAGTGCGGAGATGGCGGTGTAGATGCTGCGCCGCGCCGCCGAGATGGGCATGCGGGCGGGGTCGTCGGGATGGGCGAGGCGCCGGATCAACTCATCGGAAAGCATGGCCTTGTCCTCGCCGGTGTTCTCGCTTAATAGCTGCAAGATGCGAACGGCGCGATAGGCTGCCATCGACGCGGCGCCTCTCGTCGTGGTGTCGTAGGTTTCAACAGCGGTTTCGGTCATGGTGCCCACGTCCTTTCCGTTTTGGGTGGCGACGGTATGGAGCCTAGGGCGCGGGGTTTTCCCAGGGGCGCAGGGCGCTCTGGGCGGTCGGTAGTCGTCGGCAAACGGCGGTTCGAGTTTTCAACAGCCCTGCCCAACTGACCAAAAACTTGCCAAAAGCTTGACGGATGCTGTTGAAAAAAGCGTCTCTCGACCGATGTCGAGAGACGCTTGTGCGATGAGCGTTGGCGTGTGGCGACGCGAGCTAACGTCCGACGATTAGAAGTCGGCGTTGCCCACGGTGCGCGGGTGCGGCAGGACGTCGCGGATGTTGCCCACGCCGGTCAGATACATGACCAAGCGCTCGAAGCCCAGACCGTAGCCGGCGTGCTTGCAGGAACCGTAGCGGCGCAGGTCAAGGTAGTACTTGTACTGCTCGGGATTCATGCCCAGGTCCTTGATGCGGGCCTCGAGCAGATCCAGGCGCTCCTCGCGCTGGGAGCCGCCGATGATCTCGCCGATGCCCGGCACCAGGCAGTCGGCGGCGGCGACGGTCTTACCGTCGTCGTTCATGCGCATGTAGAAGGCCTTGATCTTTGCCGGGTAGTCGGTCACGAAGGTCGGGCGCTTAAAGTGCTCCTCGGTCAGGAAACGCTCGTGCTCGGTTTGCAGGTCGATGCCCCAGCTCACGGGGTAGTCAAACTTGTGGCCGGCGGCGACGGCCTGCTCCAGAATTTCGACGGCCTCGGTATAGGTGACGCGGGCAAAGTCGGAGTTGGCGACATGGTCCAGGCGCTCGATCAGGCCCTTGTCCACAAACTTGTTGAGCATGTTGAGCTCGTCGGGACAGGTGGCCATAACGTCCTTAAGGACGTACTTGAGCATGGCCTCGGCGTTATCCATGTAGTCGTTCAGATCGGCAAAGGCCATCTCGGGCTCGATCATCCAAAACTCGGCGGCATGGCGCGTGGTGTTGGAGTTCTCGGCGCGGAAGGTGGGGCCAAAGGTGTACACGTCGCCAAAGGCCATGGCAAAGTTCTCGGCATTGAGCTGACCGGACACGGTGAGGCTCGCGTGCTTGCCAAAGAAGTCCTGGCTCCAGTCGACCTCGCCGGACTCGGTGAGGGGCGGATTTTTGGGGTCGAGCGTGGTCACGCGGAACATCTCGCCGGCGCCCTCGCAGTCACTCGTGGTGATGATAGGGGTGTTGACGTAGACAAAGCCCTGCTCCTGGAAGAAGCGGTGGATGGCGGCAGCCGCGACAGAGCGGATGCGGAACACGGCGCGGAACAGGTTGGTGCGCGGGCGCAGGTGCTGCTGGGTGCGCAGGAACTCGACGGTTGCACGCTTCTTCTGCAGCGGGTAATCCGGGGCGCTCGTGCCCTCGACCTCGATGGAAGTGGCAGAAAGCTCGAAAGGCTGGGGCGCATCGGGGGTCAGTTTGACGGTGCCGGTGCAAATGAGTGCGGCCGAGACGTTTTGATGGGCGATCTCGTCATAGTTGTCGAGTGCCTCGCGGTTCATGACGACCTGCAAGTCGCGGAAGCAGCTGCCGTCGTTGAGCGTAACAAAGCCAAAGTTCTTCATGTCGCGGACGGACTTGACCCAGCCGGCGACGGTGACGGTCTGGCCGCCGAGCGACTCGGCATCGGCATAGAGCTGCGCGATTTTGGTGCGGTTCACGTATCCTCCCATAACGGTTGAATGATAGTTATCCATACAGTTCGATATTCTAGCAGCTCGGTTCATTTGGGCTATACAGATAAGGCATTGGCGGGATGGTTTTCAAACGAAAAGCGCCCGCGGCCAAATGGTCGCGGGCGCTTGGCGTGGTGCCTTTTGGCTGTGCGGCGTGCGGCTCGACTACTTGGTCTTGGCCACCAGCAGCGGGTCGCCAAGCTTGACGAGCGGGTTGCCGCCGATAAGCGTTCCAGACTCGCCGACATGGTCGATGCTCTTAAGACGATCGAGCTCGGAGACGATGACGGTCACGATGTCCTCGTGGCCAGCGGCCTTAATGGCCTCGCGGTCGAAGCTGATGAGCGGCTGGCCTGCCTTGACCACATCGCCCATCTCGACAAAGCGGGCAAAACCCTTGCCGTTCATTTCCACGGTGCCCAGGCCGACATGGATGAACACGCGAAGACCGTCCTCGGTGATCATGCCAATGGAGTGGTTGGTGACAGTGGTGGCGCCGATGCGGCCGTTGGCGGGCGCATAGATGGTGCCGGTAATGGGCTCGATGCCATAGCCCTGGCCAAGCATGCCCGAGGCGATCGTCTCGTCGGGAACCTCGTCCAGGTTGACGAGCACGCCATTGACGGGGGCATAGATGACGCCTTCGCGGGTGGCGAAGCTTGCTGCGGGCGGAACGGACGCCTCGCCGGCCGAGGTGAAGGTGGACTTAAGCGAATCGAGCAGACCCATAGTTGCCTCCAACTTAAATAGGCGCATATCGCGCGTTTGGTTTGCCGGAAACGTTTCATATGTGTTTCGCGGCTTGGTCAACGCCCCCTATTCTACGCTGCTCAGCGATACCTCTGAGCTGGGATTATGTGATATATCAGTTGAAGGGAAACTTATTGCTGGTGTGTTTCTGCGCCATGAGTTCAAGTGGGGTACGCTTGAAGGCGAAAAACAAGGGCGCGTAATTTGCGCGAAGGGAGCACATATGATTGTCGAGAACCATGCGCTGTGGGGCGAGGAGCCGACCGAGGAATATCCGGCGACGTTTACGTATCTGGGCGCCGAGCCGCTCCCCGACAAGCCCAATGGCCGCCGCCCCGCGGTGATCATTTGTGGCGGGGGCGGGTTTACACATATCGCTCCGCACGAGCAGGACCCGGTGGCGTTTGCATTTTTGGACCGCGGCTACCAGGCCTTTGTGCTCAACTATGTGACGAGCGGCACGGGCGATGTGAGCTTTCCGCACCCGCAGGCAGACCTTGCCAAGATGGTCGCCACGGTTCGTGCGAATGCCGACGAGTGGCATGTCGATCCCGGGCGCGTGTGCGTCGTGGGCTTCTCGGCAGGCGGTATGATCTGCGCCTCGCTGGCAACGCAATGGAAGACTGGCCCCTTCGCGGGCCTGGCAGGGGCGCGTCCGGACGACATTCGTCCCGATGCCGTGGTGCTGGGTTATCCATTGCTCGACTTTGCCTATGTGCGCGACATACAGACGCGCGATCCGCGCATTGACTTGCGCGTGCCCAAGACGGGCGGCAAGACGGGGCGCGACCTGCTCAACGACTACCTATCGATGGTGACGGGTGGCGAGGCAACTGACGAGCACCTGGCCGATATCTGCCCCACCACACATGTTTCGCGCCAGATGCCGCCGACCTTTGTGTGGGGCGTGTCCGATGACAAGACGGCGCCGATCGCGCAGGTCTATCCGTTTGCCCAACGCATGGCGGAGGAGGGCGTCGCTTGCGAGATGCACGTCTTTGACCAGGGCGGTCACGGCCTTTCGCTCGGCAACGCCAACACCGCGGTCGACAACGAGGACAAGCAGGTGGCAGTCCGCCCTTGGATTCGCCTAGCCTTCCGCTTCCTGGAGCGCCACGGGTTTTAGTTACGGCGTTTTACCAAACGCCGTAACCACTTGACGCTGCAAGCCCGCCAGGGCGGCAATCTGCCTTTCAACTTCGGCGGCATGACCAGAAGGTCAATGCCGCCTCGTTTCAAGGCACCTTGCTCGCTCTGACGGGCTTTCGCTGTCGTTGCTAAAAGAATGATCCCTTGGGGACGGAGGAAAACGGATCAGTTTGGGCGGTGCTGGCGCCAAGGTTTAAGACCGACGTTGTCCCTTGTTGCTTCCCTACCAGACGGTGAACTGGGCGTTTTCTGTGTTCCAATGGACATCGCGAACGTAGTCGCGCACGCTCGTCGCATCTCGTGCTTCGAACAACTCAAGAATATGGGCATGTTCGTTGTTGGCTTTATTGAGCAGTTTGCACGCCGTCTCCTGGTCGACAGTCTCGTAATCGCGCTTGATAAAGCAGCGCTCGAGCTGCGAGATCATATCGCGCAGACGGTCGTTGCCGCAGCGGTTGAAGTACGTCAGATGAAAGTCTCGCTGAATGTCGTCGTACTTTCGGATGAGACCGCCTTGGATCGCGAGGTCCATAGAGCCGACGAGAAATTTCAGCTGCGTAATGTCATCGTCGGTTAGGTTCGGACAGGAGAGATATGCGGCCTGCCCGTCGAGCGGTCCCATAATCTCAAAGACTTCAACGGCGTTTTGCTGATCGAACCCACGGACGCGGAATCCGCGGCGGGGGAGATTGTCCAGGTAGCCATCGCTTGCCAGCTGGATGAGCGCTTCGCGGACCGGCGTGCGCGACACGCCCATGGCATCGCAGATCGTCTGCTCGCTCAGCCGGTCGCCGGCGGACAACTCGCCGGCGTCAATACGGCTCGAAATATAGTCGTATACGTGGTCCTTCAGGGGCCTTCTGAGCGTTTCCATGAGCTTATGTTCCTTAACTGTATATTTCTAAAAATAAATACGTTTCGCTTGAATAGCTCAATTGAATTATAGAACGACCAGCTAAATCGTGCTACTTTGCGCCGATACGTAAGAATACGCTTACCGATGAATATCTACCGTTCAGTATTGTATACAATATACAAAACAGGAAAACCGCACTAAGATAAAGCCATCGAAAGGAAGGCGGGCGCGAAGAAGTCCCGCTCTCTGCTAAGAGATCCAAGGAGGATCATCATGACCAAGTTCAGCCACGTCATCATCCGCCGCCCCGGCAAGTCCCTGAGCAATGGCATCACGAGTGCCCCCGAGCTTGGCCAGCCCATCTACGAGCGCGCCATCGAGGAGCACTACGATTACGAGCATGCGCTCGAGCAGTGCGGCGTGGATGTCTCGGTGCTGCCGGCACTCGAGCAGTATCCTGACAGCTGCTTCGTCGAAGATCCGGCCGTTATCACTCGCTGCGGCGCCATCATTACCAACCCCGGCGCCGATAGCCGCAACGGCGAGAAGGACGAGATCGAGCCGGCCGTCCGTCGCTTCTTTGACGACGAGCATGTCAAGCACATCGTTTCTCCGGGCACGCTCGACGGCGGCGACGTCATGATGGTCGGCGACCATTTCTACGTCGGTCGCTCCGCTCGCACCAACGAAGAGGGCATCCGCCAGTTCTGCGAGATTCTCGAGGGCTGGGGCCTCGAGGGTTCCGAGGTTCCGCTGGAGGAGGTCCTGCACCTCAAGACGGGCGTCAACTACATCGAGGACAACAACATGCTTGTCTCCGGTGAGTTTATCGATAAACCCGACTTTGCCCAGTACAACAAGATCGTCGTGCCCGAGGACGAGGCTTACGGCGCCAACTGCATCTGGGTCAACGGTACGGTCATCGTCGCCGAGGGCTATCCGACCGTGCTCAAGGCCGTGCAGGATCTGGGCTACAAGACGCTCGTCATCGATACCTCCGAGTATCGCAAGGTCGACGGCGGCCTTTCTTGCCTGTCGCTGCGCTTCTAACGCGATAGCTGTAACAGTCTGATGATCGCTTGACCGATGGCCCGGCACCCGATTCGGGACGTCCGGGCCATCTTTCGTTCGATCACATGATGAAGGGGGTGCACATACAATGGCCTCTAAAGCTCAAAACGACGAGATTATCGACCCTAATGGCCTCGATCTCTTTCGTCTGACCATGATGGTCATTACCGCCAGTATTTGTGGCGGCATCTTCTCGCTTGCCGGCGATATGGCAGCGGGCGGGGCAAATACCGGTGCAGTTATCGTCTCGTGGGGAATTTGCTTTATTGGCGTCTTTGCGCTGATGATGGTGTTCAACGGTTTGTCTCAGGCCCGTCCCGACCTGACCGGCGGCATCTATGCATACGCTGCGGCCGGTTTTGGCGATTACATTGGATTCAACTCCGCCTGGGGCTACTGGATCAGCGCATGTCTTTCCAACGTGAGCTTTGCGCTCTTGCTGTTTAGCGCGCTGGGCTATTTCTTCCCTGCGTTTGGCGCGGGCAACAACTTGCTTTCCATCGTCTGCGCCAGTGTGTTTTTGTGGTTCCTTACCGCCCTTGTGCTTCGTGGCGTTAAGGAGGCTGCGGGCATTAACACGATCGTTACGTTGGCGAAGCTGGTGCCGCTGGGACTCTTTGTGCTGAGCATCGTGCTCCTGGGCAAGTTCAACGTCGATATCTTTATGGACAACTTCTGGGGAGAGCCGGCTGGTCCTGGCTTTGGCGAGCAGGTTGTCTCGACCATGATCGCCCTTGTCTGGGTCTTCACGGGCATCGAGGGCGCTGTCGTTATCTCGGGCCGTGCAAAGTACGTGCGTGACGTCGGCCGCTCGACGGCACTTGGATTCGCGGCTGTGTTCACGCTGTATCTGATCATCTCGATGCTGTCACTCGGCATTATGCCGCGCGAGGAGATGGCACAGCTCGCAACGCCCTCCATGGCGGGAATTCTCGAGTGCGCAATCGGTCCTGTTGGCGCTGCCATCGTAAACCTTGGCGTTATTCTCTCGCTGGTCGGCGCGATGCTGGGCTACGTCATCATTGCATCCGAGACGCCGTTCGAGGCAGCGCGCCAGGGGTCCTTCCCTCTGGCGTTTGCCAAGACGAACAAACACGATGCCCCGGTGGTAACGGTTCTCGTGAGCTCCGGCATCACGCAACTCTTCTTGATCGTGTCGTATGTGGCGGCGAGCACCTACCAGTTCTTCTACAGCTGCGCAGTCAATACGATCCTAGTTCCGTACGTGTGCTCGGCAGCCTATTACATGGTGATCGGCTGGAAGAACGAGCATCTGGACGGGCCGCATGCGCCAAGCGTCGGCAAGGCGCGCTTCTTCGGTACGCTCGGCTTCATCTACACATTGTTCCTGGTGTGGTCGACGGGTCTTCAGGGCGTTATGATCACGACGATCCTTTTTGCTCCGGCCATTCCCGTCTATATGCTGGGCGAGCGAGGTCGCGGTAAGCCGGTGCTTCCGCACCTGCACGACAAGCTGATCGCAGCGGTGGTCATTGTCGTGGCAATCATTTCGCTGTATCTGCACTTTGCCGGCATTGCGCCGATTGTCTAAGGCTATGGCGAGTTTCATTGCTAGGTAAGCCGGCGGGCATCGCGTATCGGTGCTACTTGGCATTCCATAGCTGATGTGGGTCTCTATAACGTGCCCATGTGAGCGCCCACCAAGCCCGCGCAGGTGACATTTGTTGCCAGCGCGGGCCTTTGCTGTTGCGGCGAAATGCTGCCGGCAGCTGGGGACGTTCCTGTTGTGCCGGCGCCTTGGGACACTCCTTGGTTGTTTTGCATGCGACGAAGGGAATGGATCATTTTGTCGAGGGGGCGGGCGGCTTTCGGTCCTCGGGGAAACCACGGCCCGGAATCCCCCTTGCACCAATCTGTCGATTGAACATCGGTGTGTGTTCGCGCTATCATGCGTGGTTAAATGGTTAGCCATGGCAAACGGTTAGCCAAGTTAAACAAAATGCAACGCCCTGTGGGCGCCGGGGGAGGAACGCGGACGTGAGACTCGATACACTCGAGATTGGAAAGGATGCCGTTGTCGCATCGGTGGCATCGGACGATCAGGCACTCCGACAGCATATTTTGGACATGGGCCTAACGCCGGGCACCGAAGTCACCATGATGAAGTACGCCCCTATGGGCGACCCGCTCGAGATTCGCCTGCGTGGCTATGAGTTGACGCTGCGCAAGGACGATGCCGCTCGCATCGAGCTCGTGGGCATTCACGACACCGATACGGGTCCGCGCGCTAACGCCGCAATCGGCACGACGGAGCATCCGGCCCTGGGCGAGGGGACGTATTCGCCCCGCGCGGCAAAGACGGCCGTGCCCGAGGGCGCACCGCTGCATTTTGCCCTCGCCGGCAACCAAAACTGCGGCAAGACCACGCTGTTCAACCAGCTGACGGGCTCCAACCAGCATGTCGGTAACTTTCCCGGCGTGACGGTCGACCGCAAAGATGGCGCCATCCGCAACCACCCCGAGGCAAGCGTTACCGATCTGCCCGGCATTTACTCTCTGTCGCCGTACACGGGCGAGGAGATCGTAAGCCGCCAGTTTATCCTGGATGAGCACCCCGACGCCATCATCGATATCATCGACGCCACCAACATCGAGCGTAACCTTTACCTGACGCTGCAGCTTATGGAGCTCGATCGACCCATGGTCATCGCGCTCAACATGATGGACGAGGTGACGGCCAACGGCGGCGCCGTGGACGTCAACCTGCTCGAGAGCCTGCTGGGCGTGCCTGTTGTTCCCATTAGTGCTGCCCGCAACGAGGGTATTGGCGAGTTGGTGGATCATGCCTTGCACGTGGCGCGGTTCCGCGAGCGTCCCGGTCGCCTGGACTTCTGCGCGCCCGATGGTCCGGACGGCGGCGCGCTGCATCGCTGCATTCACGGCATCGCCAACCTTATCGAGGACCATGCCGCGACGGCGCACATTCCCGTGCGTTTTGCGGCGACCAAGCTGGTTGAGGGCGACGAGCTGGTGACCGAGGCGCTTCACCTGGACCGCAACGAGCTCGACGCCATCGAGCACATCATTAGCCAAATGGAGGGCGAGGCCGGTACCGACCGTCTATCTGCGCTGGCTGACATGCGCTTCGGCTTTATCGGCGACGTGTGCGGGCGTTGCGTCGTCAAGCCGCACGAGAGCCGCGAGCACGTGCGCTCCGTCAAGATTGACCGCATCCTGACAGGTCGTTACACAGCCATTCCGGCGTTTCTGGTGATCATGGGCCTCGTCTTTTGGCTGACGTTTGGCGTGATCGGCGCGGCGTTGCAGGGACTCATGGAGGACGGTATCGCTACCATCATCGCCTCGGCCGATGCGGGCCTCAAGGCGTTCGGTACCAACGACGTGGTGCGCTCGCTGGCTGTCGACGGCGTGCTTACGGGTGTGGGCAGCGTGCTGACCTTTCTGCCGATTATCGTCGTGCTCTTTTTGTTCCTCTCCATTCTGGAAGACTCCGGATACATGGCGCGCGTGGCCTTTGTCATGGATAAGGTGTTGCGTCGCTTTGGCCTGTCGGGCCGCAGTTTCGTGCCCATGCTCGTCGGTTTTGGCTGCACCGTGCCGGCTATCATGTCGACCCGTACGCTCCCATCCGAGCACGACCGCAAGATGACGGTCATGCTCACACCGTTTATGAGCTGCTCAGCCAAGTTGCCGGTTTACGGCTTGCTGTGCGGGGCGTTTTTCCCGCAGGCGACGGTTCCCGCCATGGTCTCGCTCTATCTGATCGGTATCGTGGTCGGCTGCATCGCGGCTTTGGTGCTCAACCGCACGGCATTTAAGGGCGACCCGGTGCCGTTTATCATGGAGCTGCCCAATTACCGCCTGCCGAGCGTCAAGACGACGGTGATGCTGGCATGGGATAAGGCCAAAGACTTTATTACCAAGGCCTTTACCATTATCTTTGCCGCTACGGTGGTCATCTGGTTCCTGCAGACGTTCGATATCCGCTTTAACGTGGTCGCCGACCAGTCGCAAAGCCTGCTTGCCGGTCTGGGTAGCATCATCGCGCCGGTGTTGGCCCCGCTCGGCTTTGGCGACTGGCGCGCCTCGACGGCGCTCGTCACGGGGCTCATTGCCAAGGAGAGCGTCATCTCGACGCTCACGGTGCTTTTGGGCGCAACGTCGCCCGCGGCGCTGTCGACCATGTTTTCGCCGTTTACCGCCTACGTGTTCTTGGTCTTTACGTTGCTGTACCCGCCTTGTGTGGCGGCAATCGGCGCCGTCAAGAGCGAGTTGGGCGCGCGCTATGCCGTGGCCGTATTCGCGTTTCAGGTCGCCGTTGCCTGGATCGTGGCGTTTGTCGTGCATTCGGCGGGCATATTGCTGGGGTTGGCTTAGGGGCGCGTTGATGCTCTGCGCTTTTGGGCGAGCAACAATTCAACAAATATGAGCCAAAATACCGGTAATTGTCGGCCTGCGGGGACTGTCCTACGCTGCAGGTTGCCGTTCGCTGCCTATTTGCTGCCGTTTGCGGATTCGTAAATACTTGCAATCGTCGGTCGATTTAACCGCATTACGCGATGCCGATGCACATTTTTTGTGCCCCTTTCTACAATCACTTTGTGTCTATTGCCGAGTATGTCTTCCGTTTCGCCTGTGTGGGGACGTGGGGTGCAATAGTCGTTTGTAGAGGCTCATTGAGGAGGGAATTGATGAAAGAAAAAATTCCAATCGTTCGGAAAGGCAATGCTCGTTCCGATTACGCTCATTGCCATTTCCGGTCTCTTTTTGGGTATCGGTAGCGTTTTTACGACCGAACTGACCCTTGTGTCCCTTGGCGTTAATTGGGACTGGTATGCCGCTTCGCCGCTCTTTACGTTCTTCTCGGTATTTAAGGGTCTCGGCGAGGTAATCATTGGAAACCTCGGTGTTTTGTTTGCTGTCGGCTGCGCCTTCTCCTTGTCTCGCAAAGAGAAGGGCTGGGCTGCCTTTTCTGCCCTTGTCTGCTATCTCACCATGCTCAAGACGGTTGAGATTCTGCTTGGAGCAGCTGGCTTGGCTGCCGACAATACAACGGTGGAAGCTCTTCAGAAGGTCGGCCTTACGTCCATTCAGGCGAGTGAGCAGTCCGCACTCTACACTACCTCGCTCGGCTTTTTTGGCTACAGCTCTGGTGTCTTTGGCGGCATTATCGTGGGCTGCCTGGTCGCCTGGATCACCGGCCGCTTTTACAAGACCAAGCTTCCAACGGCGCTGGCGTTTTTTGCGGGCAGTCGAACGGTCCCCATTGTATCGCTGGTCGCCGGTGGCATCCTGGGCGGCATTATGTACTTCGTCTGGCCCGTCATCGGTGGATGCTTCTCGGGTATTGCGACGTTCGTGAAAGGCTCCGGTCTGGTCGGTACGTTTGTCTATCGCTGGGTGCTCGAGAGCCTTGTGCCGTTTGGCTTGCATCCGTTGCTCGAGACGCCCATGTATTGGACTGAGCTTGGCGGCTCCATGGTCGTCGATGGAACGCGCGTGGTGGGCAATAGCGCCATTCAGCTTGCACAGCTCGCTTCTCCCAGCAGTGACAAGCTCTTGGTTAGGGCCTTCATGGCTGGCTATGGCATTAACGATTACGCGTTGTTCCCGGGCATCGCCCTTGCTATGTGGTCTTGTGCCAAGCCCCAGAACCGCAAGAAGGTTGCTGGTCTTTTAATCCCCACAGTGATTTCGACTGTTTTCTTTGGCGTTACGGAGCCTATTCTCTTTACGTTCCTGTTTGCCGCCCCCTGGCTCTACTTTGGCGTTTACGCTCCGCTTTCCGGACTGGGTGAAGTTCTCTCGGAGGCAATGGGCGTTTCGGTGTACCAGGGAAATATCAAGGACCTGATCCCATTCTTATTCCGCCCCGAGAAGCTTAATCTGCTTCCATACCTTATCCTGCTCCCCGCCTTTTTCCTGGCAGCTTTCTTCCTCTTCCGGTTCTTTATTACTAAGTTCGATATCAAGACGCCCGGTCGAGACGATGGTGACGATATTGAGTTGATCAACAGCAGAGCCGAGTTCGAGGCAAAGGCCGCTGAGGCAAAGGGCGAGTCTGGTAGCACTCCCGAGAAGGCAGTCCAGGGTCATGCGACCAAGGACAGCGCGCTTGCTGTCGGCATTGTCGAAGCGCTTGGTGGAGCCGACAACATTGATGATCTTGACAACTGCATCTCACGTCTTCGCGTGATTGTCAAGGATGGTTCTAAGGTTGCAGACGACGAGGTGTTCACCAAGAATCTTGAAGCTATGGGCGTTATCCGCCTGAGCGACAAGGCAATCCAGGTCGTTTACGGTCCTCGTGTCGGCGAAGTCGCTTCTGAGGTGCACGACGTTCTCGGTGACGAGTAAAACGCGCAAGTGGCTTGCAATTGCATAGTGCAATTCCAGGGCTTGGCTTCCTATCGCATGATTTAGGGGGCCAAGCCTTCTTGTTTTAGATTGTCAAGGCAGATACTCAATAGTTCTTCGAATGCGAGAATGCAACTTCCGGTAAAGCAGTTAGGCTTAACGTTCTTAAGATCCATTGGGTGATCGTCATGTATCGTAAAGATCGCGTCTGCCGTCTTGGCGAGCTCGCTGTCTTCGTTGCCGGTAAAAGCGAGGGTCGTAATGCCCGCGTCGTGGCATGCCCTTGCGGTTTCCAGGATGGCTTCTGTCTGGCCCGATTTGGATATGAGCATCATGCAGCTGAGCGTATTTCGGTTGGATTCGACAAACTGATCGGTTTCTAGGAAGTCCTGTATGACGGCCAAAAAGCCAAGTCCAACGAGCTTAGTCGCCATGTACTGCGCAACGATGCGTGAGAAGCCCTCTCCGTTTACTCCGATCATTCTGTTGCGATGCAGTGCGGCGATGAATACGTCTACATCTCCGGTGTGACATACGAAGTGGACGCTACTGTCTTTGAGTGATTGATTCATTTCGCGGGAGACATGCTGAAGGTGCTTGAGATCGTACATCATTTCGCGGTAGCCACGGTAGCCGAGCTTTTTCGAAAGCCTAATGACTGTCGTCATGCTGGTAAAGCATGCCATGGCGGCGGGTTTTATGCCAATATCATCGAGGGTGTCGATATTGTTGAGTAGGTATTCGAGTACGCTTTGCTCGGTTTCGGATAGCTTTGCGGCTGAGTAGAGCTTGGAAATCTGCTTTTTATCAACCATCGGTGCTTCCTTCCCGCCGGACGTGTGTGGCCGCTTCCGTTGCGTAAATAATAACTCCTTGGGGAATTCCTTTCCCGCCTTGCAACCGGGGCGGGAAGCGGCCCTCCATGCTGGATACAATATCCAAACACAGGCGAACCATGCAATATTGAATGTGCTAATTGGGGGTTTCGATATGAAACTTACGGTCATAGGTGGCGGTGGCGTCCGCTCCATGTTTTTGGCAAAGAGCATAGCCCAGCAGGCGTCATCGCTTGGAATCGACGAACTTGTGTTTATGGACAATGATCCCGAGAAGCTGCGCATCTACGGTGGCCTTGCCGCCCATGTCTCGGGCATGCTTTGCCCCACGCTTAATTTTTCACTGACGGGCGATGCGGTCGAGGCCGTTAAGGACGCCGATTACGTGATCACGACGATTCGCGTCGGTGGGGACCATATGCGCGTTCGCGATGAGCGCATTGC
Source organism: uncultured Collinsella sp. (assembly GCA_900542335.1). GTDB lineage: Bacteria > Actinomycetota > Coriobacteriia > Coriobacteriales > Coriobacteriaceae > Collinsella. The sequence goes on along the minus strand of UQNG01000001.1, from coordinate 18,541 downwards.
TCTTTCGCATGGGGTTCTTGGCCAAGAGACGACTGGCGCAGCCGGCGTGTCTTTTGCCATGCGCTCCGTCCCTGCGCTTGCTTCGTATTGCGAGTTAATCAAGAAGTACGCAAAGCCGGACGTCAAGGTGTTTAACTTTACTAATCCCGCTGGCGTCGTATCTCAGGCCCTACGCGATATGGGCTATGATTTTACTTATGGCATTTGCGATGCCCCCTCGGGCATGTTGCATCAGTTTGCCGAGTATAAAGGCGTTGATCCCGCATCGGTTCAGGGCGAGTGCTATGGACTCAACCACCTCTCGTTCTTCCGCAATGTGACGGTTGACGGCGAGGACATCATGTCCGACTTGATCCACGACGACGGGGCATATGCTCATACAGATCTTAGGTTCTTCGAGAAGGACCTCGTCCTAAATCGCGGATGCGTGCCAAATGAGTACCTATACTATTTCTACTATCGCGAGCGCGCCGTTGCCAACGTTCTCTCTTCGCCCCAGACGCGCGGCGAACTAATCGAAGAAATTAATCGAGAAATGACGAGCGAGCTTGCATCTATCGATATTGAGAACGACTTCGAAAAAGGCCTCGCGTGCTTTGAGAAGTGGTACGGAATGCGCGAAAACAACTACATGGCGGCCGAGACGGGTATTCATCGCGACAAGCCGTGGACGTTTGACGTGTACGGCAAAGATGCTGGCGGATATGCAGGTGTCGCGCTCCGCTTCATGGATATTGCTCGCTCTGGCAAGACGCAGCAGATGATCCTGTGCACCCCCAACAATGGCGCCATCCCCGGCCTTCTCGATACAGATGTCATTGAGTCAACGTGCGATATCTCCACCGATGGCTGCGTGCCGCATCGCGTCGAAGCCGATTCTGTGCCCGCGGGAAACCTCGAATTGATTCGTCGCGTCAAGTACTACGAGCGCACCGTGGCGCGTGGCATCGTTAACCGATCGAAGCGCGACATTGTCGAGAGCCTCGCGATGCACCCGCTCGTTAATTCGTACTCCTTGGCGAAAGATATCGCCGCGCAGTACTTTGAGCTTAACCGCGACTACATCGACGGCTGGACAGACTAGTCTGGACGTTAAAACTAGAAATTATGGATGGGCGGACCGGCGTTTATATTGGCGCCCGTTCGCCCTGCTTAGTAAGAAAACGGGTATAGAGTGAACTTGCGAGAGAACTTCAATGTCTTTCTGGAATCGGGCGATCGGGCGAAGGAATGCCGGAGTGGCTGCACGATGGCGTTATATATCCCCTTGTTTGTTATGAGCGCGCTTCAAATTGGTGTATCAAACGTTGCAACTGAGCTCGCCTATATCTATCCGTCCATTACGCTTATTTGCACTGTGGTCGCGGCCTTTTTAAACCTGCTTCTATCGAATGTGGCTTTTTCATTATTTGCCGTCGACCGGTCCAAAGAGACGGTGCAACCTGCTCGAACCCCTCCGGTTTATCTCATGGCCTCGACGGTTCCCCTCCAGATTTCTGGGGCGCTGCTAATTTATTTGGTTCACTTGATTTTATCGGCAATTGTAGTCTTTGCCTCGCTTGCGAGCAGTCAGCTCGGGGTGTTGTGCTCGCTTGTGGTGGCAGTAATCGTGACGCTTCTTTCCGCGTCGTTCGTATTCGTGTTAATTGAAGATGCGGACGTGGAGCAGAGGGGACTACGAGGCATTCGGTTTGCACCACGCTACATCATGCGTTCGGTCACGGTGCTTCGTTCCTCCTGGAGAGAAATCGCGCGTCCCGCAACGCTGCTGGTGGCATGGAACCTGGTTGCAAGTTGCGCTATCCAGGTTCTTGTTGGATGGGTAGTTTCGAGTGCGGCGCTGCCGTCGGCACTTTCAGTGACGGCGCTTGTGCATGAGGGACTTTATTATGGGGCGTTTGCTTATATGCTGCTTTTGCTGGTTCATTGTGCGGTTGCGAGTTGGCTCGAAATTGACGTGCTCATGGGGGTGTCCTTGTGCGTATCCGAGCAGGCGCGATAGCCCGAAGATGAAGCCGCGTTTTCGACATTGAGTTCCTGCGTACCTTGCTTTCTAAGTAGAATTGGCGCGCCGTCTGTTAACAATCGTTTTCCAAGAATTCTTTTGTTGCTCATTTTATAAACTTCTCATTGCTATAATCGCCCACCGCTCAAGATAATCGGAGAGGTTTTCCTATATGGCTCAAACAAAGCAAGACGGCATCACGCTCAGGCAGTGGCTCCCGCTCATCGGGCTCACCTGCTGCGCGTTCGTGTTCAACACGTCGGAGTTCATGCCCATCGGCCTGCTGACCGACATCGCTGCATCGTTTTCGCTCACCGAGGCCCAAGCTGGCATCATGATCTCGGTCTATGCCTGGGGCGTCATGCTGCTGTCGTTGCCGCTCATGGTGTTTGCCTCGCGCTTCGAGTTCAAGCGGATGCTGCTGGGCGTGCTGGCCGTGTTCTCGCTCGGTCAGTTCCTGTCCGCTGTGGCGCCGACCTATCCCATCCTGGTCTGCGCGCGCCTGGTGGTCGCTTGCGCACATGCCGTGTTCTGGTCAGTCGCCTCGATTATGGCCTCGCGCCTGGTCGACACTCGCCACGGCGCGCTCGCCATCAGCATGATCGCCACGGGCTCGTCCATCGCGCAGATCTTTGGCCTGCCTCTCGGTCGCGCCATTGGCTTGGCCGTGGGCTGGCGCATGACGTTTGCCGTGGTCGGGGGCCTCTCAGCCATCGCGGTCGTCTACCAGGCAGCGGTGTTCCCGGCCATGCCGGCGGGTGAGCGCTTTACCGTCAAACAGCTGCCCGAGCTGCTCAAGAACCCTCTCCTCATCGCGCTCTACGCAGTCACGGTCTTCATGGCGACCGGCTATTACGCAAGCTACAGCTATATCGAGCCATTCCTGGCGCAGGTCGCGCACGTCGATGCGGGCGCCATCACCATGACGCTGACGGCGTTTGGCTGTTCCGGCTTGGTGGGCAGCTGGCTGTTCAGCCGCCTGTTCGACGGGCACCGTTTTCCGTTCCTTGCTATCACGCTTTCCGGCGTGCCGGTGGCTCTGCTGCTCATGGGGCCGGCCGCATCGTCGCTCGTGACAGTGCTTGCCGTCTGCGCACTGTGGGGTTGCTGCGCCACGGCCTTTAACGTGGCGTTTCAGGCCGAGCTCATCAAGCACACGCCGGCAGATTCGTCGGCCGTCGCCATGTCGATCTTCTCGGGCCTGTTTAACCTCGGTATTGGCACGGGCACCGCAATCGGCGGTGCCGTGGTTTCGGGTCCCGGTATCGCTTGGATCGGCTTCGCGGGCGGGGCGATTGCCGTCGTGGGCGTCATCCTCGCCATCACGGTGATGTTCCCAGCCATACGCCGCGCAAAGCCCGTCGCCTAGCCACATCCTCCTCATCAGTTGCGGTGGAATAGTTCCTGTTTAAGGCCTCTGAAGGCCCAAGCAGGAACTATTCCACCGCAACTTATTTTGGGGAAGAGGATACAAGCTGGGCATACAATGGGTGGCGTTGCGTGAAGGATTTCCGGGAGGCTGTTATGTGGGCATACGAGACGACGTTCTATCAAATCTATCCGCTGGGCTTTTGCGGGGCTCCGCGCGAAAACGCTGCACCCGTTGCCGAGGATGAGCTCGCCCAGGCTGCCAACGCCGTGCCCAATCCCGATGCTCCTATCATGAAAATCGCCCAATGGGCCGACTACCTGCAGGAACTCGGCGTTGGCGCCGTGCTCATCAACCCACCGCTCGAGTCCGATAGCCACGGCTACGATACGCGCAGCCTGCGTCATATCGACCGTCGCCTGGGTGGGGATGCCGACTTTGCCGCCGTGTGCGATACACTGCATGCCCACGGCATCCGCGTGGTACTCGATGCGGTCTTCAACCATGTGGGCCGTGGCTTTTGGGCCTTTCGCGATGTGCAGGAGCGCAAGTGGGACTCGCCCTACAAGGACTGGTTCCACATTAGCTTTGACGGCGACTCCTGCTATGGCGACGGCTTTTGGTACGAGGGCTGGGAAGGCCATTTTGAGCTTGTGAAACTCAACCTGCAAAATCCCGCCGTGGTCGATTACCTGCTCGAGTCCGTGCGCCGCTGGGCCGAGGTCTTTGGCGTCGACGGGTTGCGTCTGGACGTCGCCTATATGCTCGACCGCGACTTCATGCGTCGCCTGCACGCCTTTACCCGTGAGCTCAAGCCCGACTTCGTGCTGATCGGTGAGACGCTCCACGGCGACTACAACCAGATCGTCAACGACGAGATGCTCGACTCCTGCACCAACTACGAGTGTTACAAGGGCCTGTACTCCAGCTTTAACTCGGTCAACATGTTCGAGATTGCCCATTCGTTGCATCGTCAGTTTGGCGGCGACCCGTGGTGCATCTACCGCGGCAAACACCTGCTGTCGTTTGTCGACAACCACGACGTGCCACGCTTGGCGAGCATCCTCACTGACAAGTCCTGCCTGCGCCCCGCCTATGGCATGCTGTTTGGCATGCCGGGCATCCCGTGCGTCTACTACGGCAGCGAGTGGGGAATTGCTGGCGAAAAGGGCGGCCCCGATGGCGACTGGGCGCTGCGACCTGCGCTCGATGAGCCTGCGCCCAACGAGCTGACGGCTTTCATCAAGCAGCTCACGCACCTGCGCTCGGCCGACGACGCGGCGGCCCGTGCTCTCAACTACGGTGCCTATCGCAACGTGGTGATCCAGAACAAGCAGCTGCTGTTCGAGCGCGCCTGCGACGACGCGACGGTGCTTGTGGCGGTCAATGCCGTGAACGAGCCCTATACCTTTGGAGCCGGCGAACTCAACGGCTCCTTCGTCGACCTACTTGCCGACGATGCTCCCACGGTCGAGCTGACGGGTACCCTTGAGCTTGCACCCTACGAGGTGCGCTATCTGCTGAGGGCCTAGCTCGTGGCCGCGCCGGACGAGGGCTATCAACATATTGAGCATGGGTTTGAGCCCGTGTTCGACCGGCGCTCGCGCGTTTTGGTGCTGGGGTCGTTTCCCTCGGTGCTTTCGCGCGCCAATGATTTTTATTACGGAAACCCCCAGAACCGCTTTTGGCGTGTGATGGCCGCGTGCCTCGGTGTGCCCGTGCCGCCCAACGAGGGCGACCCTTTGGCGGACAGCGAGCCCGCGACACTCGATGCCTCCATTGCCGTCAAGCGGGCCATGCTGCTGAACGGCGGCGTGGCCCTGTGGGATGTGATTGAGAGCTGCGACATTAAGGGCTCGAGTGACGCGAGCATTCGCAACGTTGTGCCGGCACATATCGAGCGCATTACCGGCGCAGCTCCCATTGAGCAGGTGATATGCAATGGAGGTACGGCGGGGCGCCTTTATAAGCGCTATCTACAGGAGCGGACGGGTCTGTCCGCTGTCGTATTGCCGTCAACTAGTCCCGCCAATGCCGCCTGGCGTCTGGAGCGTCTTGTTGAGCGTTGGCACGAAGCCGTTGACTGGGCCGTTCTCTAATTTAGATATCTGATTGGGCGCGGGCGCCGAGGCGTTTCAGAACGCCTCGCCAGATCGGCGCGGGCACGGCTGGCTCGGCGTAAACCATGCCGTCGACGTTGACGTTGACGTTGACGGCATTGCCGCCGCCAAGTCGCTGCGCATGCTCGACGGAGCAGCCCATGCGCACAGCGCCCACAAGCTTATCCATCGCTTCGGAAAATGGCCGGCGCAAGAGGCCCATACGCGGGGAGTGGCGAAGCGCCGCAATACCGCTGCCGGCACAGACGACAACGCCGCCACACCACAATTGGTCATGGCGCTCACATGCCTTGTGCAGACGAACGGCGGTCCCGCGCGCCTGCTTAGCGCCCTCTTGTGCGGCTCGAATCGCGGCATAGACGCGCGTTCCCGTACCGCCAAAGCGTTCAAGCGCCTGCTCGATAGCTGTCAACGTCTCATCGTCAGCCATATCTTCAATGGCCAGCACGATGCCATCGACTGCACCGGCATCATCCGCCTCCAAATCGACCGGGCGGGGGAGCGCGGTGCCGGAAAGCCGGGCATAGGCCGCGATGGCATCCTGCAGGTCCCAGAGCAAAAACTCAAGATCGGCGCTATTGGGAATGCTGATATACGCAATGGTCTGCAACGTTTTTGGTACATCGCCGCGCGCGATCGTCTCCATGCCGCCTCCTTTCCGGTTGGTTTCCGTTTAGGTTACACCGTCTGACGGCGCCCCGCCGCGCTATCCTAGTGCAACCCTTACGAAAGGAATGCCATGCGTCTGCCCATGAATACCTCGCTTGCCACGCTTAAGCCCTCCGGCATCCGTCGGATTAACGCGCTCGCTGCCCAGCACCCAGGGTGCATCGCGCTTGCGCTTGGCGAGCCCGATTTTCCCACGCCCGATGTGATTAGCGCCGAGGTGACCGCCGCGCTGGGCCGCGGCGACACGCACTATCCGCCCAACAACGGTCGCCCCGCCCTGCGCGAGGCGCTGTCTGCCTACATGGGGAACGCGGGCCTGGCGTTTTCGGCCGACGAGGTCATCCTGACCGACGGCGCGACCGAGGCCCTGTCGGCAGCATTCATGGCTATGCTCAACCCCGGCGACGAGGTCATCATCCCCACGCCGGCCTTTGGCCTATACGAGAACATCGTCGTGGCCAACCACGCCAAAGCGGTCTTTTTGGATACGGAGCCTGCGCAATTCCAGATTGACGAGGGCGCACTTCGTGCCTGCGTAACGCCGGCGACCAAGGCCATCGTCATCTGCACGCCCAACAATCCTACGGGCTGCATCCTCAACGCGGCATCGCTCGACGCCGTGGCGCGCGTAGCGGAGCAGGCGGGCATCTACGTGGTCTGCGACGACGTATATAACCGCCTGGTCTACGTGGACGGCTACGAGCGATTTGCCCAGCGCCACCCGGAGCTGCGCGAGCAGACGGTCGTTATCGAGAGCTTCTCCAAGCCCTGGGCCATGACCGGCTGGCGCTTGGGCTGGCTCGCAGCCGCAGCCCCCGTCATCGCCGAGATCGCAAAGGCCCACCAATACTTAGTATCGAGTGCCGTCTCCTTTGAGATGGACGCCGCAGCGCGAGCCCTGACCGTCGACCCAACCCCCATGCTCAAAGTCTACCGAGCCCGTCGCGAACGCGTGCTCGCAGCCTTAGACGCCATGGGCCTCGACGTAGTGGAACCGGCAGGAGCCTTCTACGCCTTCCCCAGCATCAAACAGTACGGCCTAACAAGCGAAGATTTCTGCATCAAAGCCATCAAAGAGGCAAACGTAGCCCTAGTCCCGGGCGACTGCTTCGGCACCGAAGGCCACGTCCGCTTAAGTTACTGCGTCTCCGACAAAAATCTGGACGAAGGTCTCCACCGCCTGTCAACCTTCGTTTCAACCTTATAGCCCAACGGGACGCAACACATCAGCCCACCGACCCAAGCATTATGAGTGGGGGCGTCAGCCAACGAAAACCCGGGCTGCCCAAAGTCAACGCAGGCACGCGCCGCCGAAGGCCGGGCGCAAGGTTTTCGTAGATTCCGCACGAGCCGGAAAGCACTTAATGTGCTTTCCGAGCGAGCCCAGGACCTGACCGAGCGAAAACCTTGCGCCCGGCCTTCGGCGGCGCGGCCGGATGGTGGAATTGTGTGCAGCCCGGTTTTCCGTTGACCGACGCCGGGGTCCCCGCCATAATACTTTCGGTTCACGCACGAATCCGCTGCCAGAGACAGCCGGTGCAAACGGGCATCGCCCGCGAGCTTAATGGGATATCCCGCCAGCCGAGGTGGTCGAGTAGATATGTCTTCTCGCCCCCGTCGCTCATGCAGCGCGGGGGCTTTCTTTTTGGACATGCCCCCGTCACGTCCTTGTGGCGGACCGTGCCCGGAAAGAATTCGAGGAGGTGTAATTCATGCCCCAGCAGTACAAAATCGACAAGGTTGCAGAGATCGAGTCCCGTATCGCCGAGAACGCCGGTCTGTTCGTCGTCAACTACAACGGTCTGACGGTTAAGCAGGCTCAGGAGCTGCGTCATCAGCTTCGCGAGTGCGGCGCCGAGATGAAGGTCTACAAGAACAACCTGGTCAAGATCGCTCTCAAGAACCAGGAGCAGCCCGAGATCGACGAGATCCTCGCCGGCCCCGTCGCTTATGTGTTCTACGAGACCGAGCCGGTCGAGGCCGCTAAGGCCCTTAAGGACTTCTCCGCTAAGTCCAAGGGCGTCCTTGAGATCAAGGGCGGTATCTCCGACGGCAAGGTCGTTTCCGCTGATGATGTTAAGGCTATCGCCGAGCTGCCCACCAAGGACCAGCTTCTCGGCCAGATCGCCGGTCTCATCTCCGGTTTCGCTCGCGACATCGCTGTCTGCGTCAACGGCGTTTCCTCTGGTCTCGCTCGTTCGATCCAGCAGGTCTCCGAGCAGAAGGCAGCCTAGTCGCTGTTTTCACCCGCGGCGGCAACGCCGCACCCCTGGCGCATTCGCGCCGTGTTTTAACTGATCTCCGTGCACAGACACGGAAACCGAAAGGACTTAGAAATGGCTAAGCTTACCACCGATGAGATCATCGATGCTCTTAAGGAAATGACCCTTCTCGAGGCTTCCGAGCTCGTTAAGGCTATCGAGGACACCTTCGGCGTTTCCGCCGCTGCTCCTGCCGCCGTTGTCGCCGCTCCCGCTGCTGGCGCTGCTGAGGCCGAGGAGAAGACCGAGTTTGACGTCGTGCTCGAGGGCTTCGGCGACAACAAGATCCAGGTCATCAAGGCCGTCCGTGAGCTCACCAACCTTGGCCTGAAGGAGGCCAAGGAGGTCGTCGAGGGCGCTCCCAAGGCTGTTCTCGAGGGTGCCAAGAAGGAGGACGCTGAGGCTGCCAAGGAGAAGCTCGAGGCTGCTGGCGCTGCTGTCACCCTCAAGTAATCAGGCTTTCTCGCCAGATTTCTTTGCAGACGGGGTTCGCATTGCGAGCCCCGTCTTTTTTGTTATGACCACTCTATTTTTTGTTGGCTCGGTATACAAATTGCTGCCGCTTGCGGTGCTTTGGGTTCGCTACCGTTGGGCGATAAAATTGCACCATTCGAGCAATAATTTGCGTTGACCTGCTGAAGAATGGCGCTTGCCTACATTAACGTTAATTAACGGCGGTAAGATAAACCGGTATCGCAATTTGGTCTGCGGCCGCCGTGCCGCACGCACAGGGCGCATCCTGCGCCTGCGAAAGGATCCTTGAATAACATGAAGGCAATCATCCCCGCCGCCGGTCTTGGCACGCGTTTTCTGCCTGGCACCAAGTGCACGCCCAAAGAGATGCTGCCGGTGCTCGACAAACCGGTCATCCAGTACGTCGTTGAGGAGGCGCTCGACCCCGATGAGGTCGACGATGCTATTATCGTCACCTCTCCCGGCAAGCCCGAGTTGCTGAGCTACTTCCAGCCCGATCGCTCGCTCGAGAACCTGCTTCGCGAGCGTGGCAAGGACGCCTACGCCGACGCCGTCACCCATGCTGGTGGTATGCCGGTCGACTTCCGTTATCAGTACGAGCCCAAGGGCCTTGGCCACGCCATTCGCTCTGCCGCCGACGCTGTGGCAGGGGAGAACTTCCTGGTTCTTCTGGGCGATTACGTTGTGCCCAACCGTGACATCTGCGACAAGATGCTTGCCGTCTCCAAGGAACACGGTGGCGCTTCTGTTATCGCCGTTGCCGTGTGCGCTCCCGAGGAGGTTAGCCGCTATGGCGTTATCGCCGGCGATCGCGTGGGCGCTCTCGAGGGCTTCGAGAATGCCGCCGACGACGAGCCCGGTGCCGTTTGGCGCATCGGCGGCCTGGTCGAGAAGCCCGCTCCCGAGGCGGCTCCGTCCAACCTGTACATCGTCGGTCGCTACCTGCTGAGCCCGTTGATCATGGACCTGCTGGCCGATCAGCAGGCCGGTAAGGGCGGCGAGATTCAGCTGACCGACGCCATGGCCCGCTCGCTCGACCGCGAGGCCATGTATGCCGTCGTCATCGACCCGCTGTCGGGCTACGATACCGGTACCCCGTCTGGCTGGATGGCCACCAACGCCCTCATGGCTGCAAGCGATCCTCGCTTTGCCGGCGCCTTCTGGGATGCCATCGACGAGCGCGGCGGTTTGATGCGCAAATAAGCCTTTCGGGCATCGACATTTACGGGTGCGGACTTCGGTTCGCGCCCGTTTTTTTATAAGAGCTGCGATTGCCAGCCCTCTGTTCACAGAAAATATATGAACAGGTGTTCGATGCATATCCATCTACCTGCATGTTTTCTGTCGAAAAACTTTGCTACTCCAAAAACTCAATCACGTCAAGGCTTTTCTTGCTCAACGGTCGGTACCTGATAAACTATTAGGTTGCGATAACTGGCGAAGCTATGCCTCGCCAATCCACCGAGCATTTCCGTGAAGGAGGAAAAACCTGGTGACCTACGCATACACTGCCACTGAGCGCAAGCGCGTCAGCTTCGGGAAAATCCCGGAGGCCATGGAGCTCCCCAACCTTATCTCTGTTCAAAGGGAATCCTTTGAGCGTTTTAAGGACGAGGGCCTTCGTGAGGCGTTCAAGGAATCCAGCCCCATCCAGAGTCAGAACCATGTTCTCGAGGTTACCTTCGGCGAGCATCAGTTCGGCGACCCCGCGCACACCGTCGAGGAGTGCCGCGAGAAGGACATGACCTATCAGGCCCCGCTTCTGACTGACGTCCGTCTCACCAACAAGGAGACCGGCGAGATCAAGGAGCAGCTCGTCTTTATGGGCGACTTCCCCATGATGACCGATCAGGGCACCTTCATCATCAACGGTACCGAGCGTATCGTCGTCTCGCAGCTCGTCCGCTCCCCGGGCGTGTACTACAGCTCCGAGATGGATTCGGGCAAGCAGATCTACAAGGCTCAGATCATCCCGTCCCGCGGTGCCTGGCTCGAGTTTGAGGTCGACAAGCGCGACCAGCTCATGGTCTCCATCGACCGTAAGCGCAAGCAGAGCGCCACGATGTTCCTGCGCGCCCTTGGCATCGCCGTCACCAACGACGATATCATCGAGCTGCTCGGCAACTCCGATGTGATCAAGCGCACCCTCGAGCGCGATACCGCCCTCACTCGCGAGGACGCCCTCATCGAGATCTACCGTCGCCTGCGCCCGGGCGAGCCTCCCACCGTGGATGCTTCCCGCAGCCTGCTCGAGGGCCTGCTCTTCAACCCGCAGCGCTACGATCTGGCCCGCGTCGGTCGTTACAAGGTCAACAAGAAGCTCAACCTCACCACCGAGGAAGAGGTCACGGTGCTCACCGACGAGGATATCGTCGCGACGCTGCGCTACCTGCTGTCCCTCGCTGCCGGCGAGCAGGGCTTCAAGGTCGACGACATCGACCACTTTGGCAACCGCCGCATCCGCACCGTCGGCGAGCTCGTCGCCAACCAGTTCCGTATCGGCATGAGCCGTATGGAGCGCGTCGTCCGTGAGCGCATGAGCTCCCAGGACATCGACGAGATCACCCCGCAGTCGCTCATCAACATCCGTCCGATCGTGGCCTCTATCAAGGAGTTCTTCGGTTCCTCGCAGCTCTCGCAGTTCATGGACCAGGCGAACCCCCTGACCGGTCTGACTCACAAGCGCCGTCTGTCCGCACTCGGCCCTGGCGGCCTTGCCGGCCACAAGTCGGGCTCCAGCCGCCGCACCAACGTGCCGACGGCCGTCCGCGACGTTCACAACTCGCACTACAGCCGCATGTGCCCGATCGAGACTCCCGAAGGCCCCAACATCGGCCTGATCGGCTCGCTCGCCCTCTACGCCCGCGTCAACGAGTATGGCTTCATCGAGGCCCCGTTCCGTCGTGTCGAGAACGGCGTTGCCACCGACCAGATCGACTGGATGACCGCTGACGAGGAAGAGAAGCACGTCATCGCGCCGGCCAACACGCCGCTCGATCCCAAGACCAACGAGTTCATCACGACCGATGCCGAGGGCAAGATCGTCCGTCCGCATACCGTGATCGCCCGTACCCGCGACTTCGACGGCTCCTTCGGCGCTCCCGCCGACGTGCCTGTCGAGGACGTCGACTACATGGACGTCTCGCCGCGTCAGATGCTCTCCGTCGCAGCCACGCTGATTCCGTTCCTCGAGCACGACGACGCCAAGCGTACGCTCATGGGCGCCAACATGCAGCGTCAGGCCGTGCCGCTGGTTCACCCCGCCGCTCCCTATGTCGGTACCGGCATGGAGCGTCGCGCCGCCCTGGACTCTGGCGAGGTTACCCTGGCCAAGAACGCCGGCGAAGTCATCTATGCCGACGCCTCCAAGATTATCGTCAAGCATGCCGGCGGCATGGACGAGTATCACCTGGCCAAGTACCAGCGCTCCAACCAGTCCACCTGCATCAACCACCGTCCGCTCGTGCGCGTCGGTGACACCGTTGAGCAGGGCGAGCCTCTGGCCGACGGTCCTTCGACCGATCATGGCGAGCTCGCACTGGGCCAGAACCTCACCGTGGCATACATGCCGTGGGAAGGCTTCAACTACGAGGACGGTATCGTCGTGTCCGAGCGTCTGGTGGCCGAGGACCTGCTGACGACCATCAATATCACCCGTCACGAGATCGACGCCCGCGACACCAAGCTCGGCCCCGAGGAGATCACTCGCGAGATCCCGAACCTCTCCGAGGACATGCTTGCCAACCTCGACGAGGACGGCATCATCCGCATCGGCGCCGAGGTCGGCCCTGGCGACATCCTGGTCGGCAAGGTCACGCCTAAGGGCGAGAGCGCTCTGACCGCCGAGGAGCGCCTGCTGCGCGCCATCTTCGGTGCCAAGGCTCACGATGTTCGCGACACCTCCCTTAAGATGCCTCACGGCGCTTATGGCCGCGTCATCGACGTCGTCCGCTTTAGCCGCGAGAACGGCGACGACCTGGCCCCCGGCGTCAACGAGCAGGTGCGCGTCTACGTCGCCCAGCGTCGTAAGATCCAGCAGGGCGATAAGATCGCCGGTCGCCACGGCAACAAGGGCGTTATCTGTAACGTTCTGCCGGTCGAGGACATGCCCTACATGGCTGACGGTACCCCGATCGACGTTATCCTCAACCCGCTGGGCGTTCCTTCGCGTATGAACGTCGGTCAGCTGCTCGAGTGCCACCTTGGCTGGGCTGCTGCCTGCGGTTGGGATACCGAGGATGCCGACTCCGACAAGTATGTCCCCGGTCCGTTCTTCGTCTCGACGCCCGTCTTCGACGGCGCCAAGGAGGACGAGATCGCCGAGGTCATCCGTCGCGCCAACAAGAACATGCTCAACAAGGCCACCGCTGCCTTTGGCGATCACATGCGCCCCGAGTTTGTCACCCAGCTTGACGAGCGCGGCAAGACCCGCCTGTTCGACGGCCGCACCGGCGAGGAGTTCCGCGAGCCCATTACCGTGGGTACGTCCTACATCCTCAAGCTCGGCCACATGGTCGACGACAAGATCCACGCCCGTTCGACCGGCCCTTACAGCCTGGTTACCCAGCAACCGCTGGGCGGCAAGGCTCAGTTCGGCGGCCAGCGCTTCGGCGAGATGGAAGTTTGGGCACTGTACGCATACGGTGCTGCCAACGTCCTGCAGGAGATCCTGACCGTCAAGTCCGACGATACCGTGGGCCGCGTCAAGACCTACGAGTCCATCGTCAAGGGCGAGAACGTCCCGGTTCCGGGTATCCCCGAGTCCTTCAAGGTTCTCGTCAAGGAGATCCGTTCCCTCGCACTGGACATCGAGCCCATGCACGATGCCGACGAGGATGCCTCCGCCCCTGTGACCGCCGAGGAGACCTCTGCTCTCGACGACCTGGCTGCGCTCGCCGGCGTTGACACCGACGTCGAGGCCCAGGATGCCGAGACCGCCGAGGCACCCGAGGCTGTCGCCGCCACGACCACTGATAAGGAGTAGTTGACTGTGGCAGATTTCGAAGCTACTGATTTTGACTCGGTAAAGATCTCCCTTGCCTCCGCCGACCAGATCCGTTCCTGGTCGCACGGTGAGGTCAAGAAGCCGGAGACCATCAATTACCGTACCCTCAAGCCCGAGAAGGACGGCCTGTTCTGCGAGAAGATCTTCGGTCCCGCCAAGGACTGGGAGTGCTCCTGCGGCAAGTACAAGGGCATCCGCTTTAAGGGCATCGTCTGCGAGCGCTGCGGCGTCGAGGTCACCTCGGCCAAGGTTCGTCGCGAGCGCATGGGTCACATCGAGCTCGCCGCTCCCGTGTCCCACATCTGGTACTTCAAGAGCCCCACGAGCTTCCCGATGAGCCGTATGCTCGACATCAAGTCCAAGGACCTCGAGAAGGTTCTGTACTTTGCCAGCTACATCATCACCGAGGTCGACTACGAGGCTCGCGAGGCCGACGCTGACGACCTGCGCGAGGAGCTCGCCGCCGATCTGGAAGAGATCGATGCCGAGTGCGCCCGCCAGATCGAGTCCCTCAAGGAGCAGGGCAACCCCGAGAACTTTGACGAGTTCTCCGACGAGGAGCCGCTGACCCCCGAGGAGATCGCCTCTGGCATCGTCGACATCGAGGAAGAGTGCAAGGACGATAAGCAGCTCCGCACGGACGCCTTCAACGCCTTCATGAAGCTCACCGAGCGCGACCTCATCTCCGATGAGCCGCTGTTCCGCGAGATGACCCGTTACTACTCCATGTACTTCAAGGGTGGTATGGGTGCCGAGGCCGTTCGCGACCTGCTCGCTGCCATCGACCTCCCCTCCGAGGCCGAGAAGCTCAAGGCCATCATCGCCGACGAGGACTCCCAGAAGCAGAAGCGCGAGAAGGCCGTCAAGCGCCTCGAGGTCGTTGACGCCTTCCTGAAGGGCGGCAACAGCCCCGCGAACATGATCCTGGATGTCATCCCGGTCATTCCGCCCGATCTGCGCCCGATGGTCCAGCTCGACGGCGGCCGCTTCGCCGCGTCCGACCTCAACGACCTGTACCGTCGCGTGATCAACCGTAACAACCGACTCAAGCGCCTGCTCGACCTGGACGCCCCTGCGATCATCGTGAACAACGAGAAGCGCATGCTCCAGGAGTCCGTGGACGCCCTGTTTGACAACGGCCGTCGTGGTCGCCCGGTCTCTGGCCGTGGCGGTCGCCCGCTCAAGTCGCTCGCTGAGGCCCTCAAGGGCAAGCAGGGTCGTTTCCGTCAGAACCTGCTGGGCAAGCGTGTCGACTACTCCGGCCGTTCGGTAATCGTTACCGACCCCAAGCTGCTGCTGCACCAGTGCGGTCTGCCCAAGACCATGGCGCTGGAGCTCTTCAAGCCCTTCGTCATGAAGCGCCTGGTCGAGCTTGGCAAGGTCGAGAACATCAAGGGCGCCAAGCGCGCTATCGACCGCGGTGCCACCTTTGTGTGGGATATCCTCGAAGAGGTCATCGACGGCCGCGTCGTGCTGCTCAACCGTGCACCGACCCTGCACCGTCTGTCCATCCAGGCCTTTGAGCCGGTGCTGGTCGAGGGCAAGGCTATCCACCTGCATCCGCTGGTCTGCTCGCCCTTCAACGCCGACTTCGACGGCGACCAGATGTCTGTCCACGTGCCGCTGTCCAGCCAGGCTCAGGCCGAGGCTCGCGTGCTCATGCTCTCTGCGAACAACCTGCGCTCGCCGGCATCCGGCAAGCCGGTTAACATCCCTTCGCAGGACATGATCATTGGTGTGTACTACCTCACCCAGGTCCGCGAGGGTCTGCCGGGCGAGAACCACGTGTTCGCCAGCTTCGACGACGCGCTGCACGCCTATGACTGCCGTTCCGAGGTTGACATGCAGGCCAAGATCCAGGTTCGCGTGTCCGCTGCCGATGCCAACGTCATCAACGAGGACGGCAGACGTATCTTCCGCGTCAAGAACGGCAAGAACGAGTTCGTCGACTACGACGTCACCGGCAACAAGACCGCGCGCTTCGAGACCTCTATCGGCCGCATCATCTTCAACCGCCAGTGCCTGCCCGAAGACTATGAGTTCATGAACTACAAGATGGTCAAGGGCGACGTGGCCAAGCTGGTTGCCGACTGCTGCGATCGTTACCCCGAGGCCAAGGTCGGCCCGATCCTCGACGCCATCAAGTACTCCGGCTTCCACTACGCTACCCGCGCCGGCCTCACCATCTCGGTGTGGGACGCTCTCATCCCTGCCGAGAAACAGGAGCTGCTCGACCGCGCTCAGGCCAACGTCGACCAGATCAACGAGTACTTCGAGGAGGGCTTCATCAACGAGACGGAGCGCCACATCGAAGTCGTTAACGAGTGGACCGCTTGTACCGATAAGGTTGCAGCGCTCATGCTCGACTTGTTCGACGAGGAGAACCCGCTCTACATGATGGCCGACTCCGGCGCCCGTGGTTCTAAGACCCAGCTGCGTCAGCTCGGCGGCATGCGTGGCCTGATGGCAGACATGTCCGGCGAGACGATCGACCTTCCCATTAAGGCGAACTTCCGCGAGGGCCTGTTGCCGCTCGAGTACTTCATTTCGACCTACGGCGCCCGTAAGGGCCTGGTCGATACCGCATCCCACACCTCGGACTCTGGTTACCTGACCCGTCGTCTGGTCGACGTGGCCCAGGACGTCATCGTCCGCGAGGAGGACTGCGGTACGCACGAGGGCGTCACCTACAACCTCATCATCCCCGGCACCACCGACCTCAACACCGACCTCGTCGGCCGTTGCTTCATTGAGGACGTCGTGGCTCCCGATGGCACCGTGCTCTTTGAGCAGGACGGCTACATCGAGAAGGTCGCCGACATCCAGAAGATGGTCGATGCGGGCCTCAAGAAGGTCAAGCTTCGCGCGCTGCTCACCTGCCGCTCCAAGTACGGCGTGTGCCAGAAGTGCTACGGCTGGGATCTTTCCACCCGTCGTCCGGTCGCCATCGGTACCGCGGTCGGCATTATTGCCGCCCAGTCCATCGGCGAGCCCGGCACGCAGCTTACGATGCGTACCATTCACTCCGGCGGCGTCGCTGGCGTCGACGATATTACGCAGGGTCTGCCTACGGTCAGCCGTATGTTCGATATCGTCGGCAACGTCAACGAGAAGATCCTGGGTCGCGAGGCCGAGCTGGCTCCGTACTCCGGCCACCTCTCGATTAAGCCCGAGAAGTCCGAGTACGTGCTGACGCTCACCGACTCCGAGGACCACACCCGTGTCCTCGACGAGCGTCGCGTCCCCGCATCGGTGCGCTTTATGCCCGAGATCGAGGACGGCTGCGAGGTGCGCGCCGGCGACCAGATCACCAAGGGCTTCGTCAACTTCCGCAACCTGCGCAAGCTGACCGACATCGAGTCGACGATGCACACCTTCGTCGAGAGCGTCAAGGACGTCTACACCAGCCAGGGCGTCGACCTGAACGACAAGCACATCGAGGTGCTCGCACGTCAGATGCTGCGTCGCGTTCAGATCACCAACCCCGGCGACTCCAAGTACCTGCTTGGTCAGTACGTCGACCGCTACGAGTTCGCCGACGAGGTCGAGCGCGTTGCCCGTCTGGGCGGTCAGGCTCCCGTGGCCGAGCCCGTCATCCTGGGTACGCTCAAGGTCGCGTCCAACATCGACTCCTGGCTGTCGAGCGCTTCGTTCATCCGTACCGCTGGCGTCCTTACCGAGGCTGCCATCGAGGGCAAGGTCGACCACCTGCTCGACCTTAAGTCCAACGTCATCGTCGGTAAGAAGATTCCGGCCGGTACCGGCCTCAAGCCGTACGCCAACGCCAAGCTGACGTATCGCACGGCCGACGGCTACGTGGACATCGACGGCCCGGCTTCGCCCAACGCCAAGTCGCTGCCCGAGTGGGCTCCGGTGGAGCTCAAGGACCTGGACGAGCAGCTCCCGCAGCAGCTCGACTGGGCCGGCTACGACGAGTTCGGTGGTGCTGACGGTTCGTTCACCCGCAACGGCCACACCATCTCCGCCGAGAAGGCTCGCCTGTACCTGTTCGACGACCTGGGCGTGTCGCAGCGCTGGACCAACAAGTTCAGCGAGGTCGGCATCGAGACGGTCGGCGACCTGGTCGGCAAGTCCGAGGAAGATCTGCTGCGCATCGATGGTATCGGTGCCAAGGCGATTGAGGAACTCCGTGACGGCCTCGAGGCCCACGACCTGCTCTACATCCTCGAGAACAACGACGACGTTGCCGACGAGGAAGACCTCTCGCAGCTGCTGCAGATGGTCTTTAGCCCCGACGGTCCGGACGATATCCTGCTGGGTACCTCCGCTCCGACGCATCACGCCGACGCCGACGAGGAGCTCCTGGGCGCCCCGATCGACGACAAGAAGGCTCCTGCCAACGGCGCGATCAACGAGGACATGGCTTCCCTCGACGAGCTGCTCAACCAGCTCGTGGACACCGACGACGCCGAAGAGGCCAAGGACAACGACGAGGAGTAACTTCCAAGTACGTTAACCGCCCTTCCAAAGACCCGTTTCCCAGTAGGGAAGCGGGTCTTTTTTGATGAGGAACGTTGCCCCGACGAGCGCGTCGGATTCCCGGAACGGGCCGCCCGCTGTTTAAGTTTGTCGCGAGTTCCGCACGCAAAGGAAAGCACTTAATGTGCTTTCCGTCTT